>CAMBRI010000076.1 GCA_945870205.1 Sulfuritalea hydrogenivorans sk43H
GAGGCGCAGCGCATTCGCCTCGCCTCGCAGATCGGCTCGGGCCTCACGGGCGTCATGTACGTGCTTGACGAGCCCAGCATCGGCCTGCACCAGCGCGACAACGCGCGCCTGCTGGAAACCCTGACGCATCTGCGCGATCTGGGCAACACGGTGATCGTGGTAGAGCACGACCTCGAAGCCATCGAATCGGCCGATTACGTCGTGGACATGGGCCCCGGTGCCGGCGAGCACGGCGGCCATGTAGTGGCCGAAGGTACGCCGGCACAAGTGGCGGCCAGCAGTGCATCGATGACCGGGGCTTTCCTTTCCGGCCGGCGCGAGATCGCCACCCCGGCCAGACGCACACCGCCCGACGCCCTGCGCGAACTGAGAATCCGCGACAGCAGCGGCAACAATCTGAAGCACGTCGACCTCGTCATTCCCGTCGGCTTGTTTACCTGCATCACCGGTGTCTCGGGTTCGGGCAAGTCCACCCTCATCAACGACACGCTCTACGCCGCCGCCGCGCGACACTTGTATGGCTCGGCGCTGGAGCCGGCACCGCACCGCGAGATCGAGGGTCTGGAGTTCTTCGACAAGGTGATCAACGTCGACCAGTCGCCGATCGGCCGCACGCCACGCTCCAACCCGGCCACCTACACGGGCCTGCTGACGCCGATCCGCGAATTGTTCGCCGGCGTACCGGCTTCGCGCGAGCGTGGCTACAGCCCGGGGCGCTTCAGCTTCAACGTCAAGGGCGGGCGCTGCGAGGCCTGCCAGGGCGACGGCATGATAAAGGTGGAGATGCACTTCCTGCCCGACATCTTCGTCCCCTGCGACGTCTGCCACGGCAAGCGCTACAACCGCGAGACGCTGGAAGTGCGCTACAAGGGCAAGACCATCCACGAAGTGCTACAGATGACCGTGGAACAGGCGCGCGAATTCTTCGATCCGGTGCCGGTGGTCGCACGCAAGCTGCAGACACTGGTCGACGTGGGTCTGTCCTACATCCAGCTCGGCCAGTCGGCCACCACGCTTTCGGGCGGCGAAGCACAGCGAGTCAAGCTGGCGCTGGAACTGTCGAAGCGCGACACCGGCCGCACCCTCTACATTCTTGACGAACCGACCACCGGCCTGCATTTCCAGGACATCGAAATGTTGCTCTCGGTGCTGCACCGCCTGCGCGACCACGGCAACACCGTGGTGGTGATCGAGCACAACCTCGACGTGATCAAAACGGCAGACTGGGTGGTCGACCTCGGCCCGGAAGGCGGCGACGGTGGTGGCCGCATCATCGCCACCGGCACGCCGGAGGACGTGGCAAAGGTCAAAGGCAGCTACACGGGGCGCTACCTCGCGCGATTCCTGGCGAAGCGACCGGCGCCAGCCACACCGACAAAGCCGAAGGTGATGAAAACCCTGCGAAAGACTGCCCCATGAGCGGCTTCGAGAACTACCCCCGTGAAGCCCTGCAGATCGAACACGAAATCGAAACCAAGGGCGTGATTCTAGGCATCGACTGGAACGATGAAGTCCAGGTACGCGAACTGGCGCGCCAGGCTTTTGATTGCAAGCTGAGCGGCATCGACTGCGACCCCGACGAACCGCTCGACCGGGCTCGCCTGGAACTCTTCGGCCTGGCTCAATTGATGCTCAAGGTGATGAAGGAAAGCGCCGAGCAGGATTTCCATACCCACGGGGGCAGAGTATGGAAGACCTTCGCCCGAGCCTTGTGGGCCGAGCACGATCTTCGAAAGCCCTGATCCACCAGGCGCCGGTCGTCGCCTATGAACGGACTTGCAGTCTGAAAGCGCGTTGTGCTCAAATGGATTCACGTCGTGCGAGGCAATCCCGCACTGGCGGCTGAATTTGGCGGGTGCCGCAAGGCTGGCATGCCGCATGTGACGCCTGAGTTATTCATCCGGAAAGTGAGCATAGACCATGAAAACATCGCTAAGCCTGATTGCCGTACTGCTGGTTCTTGCAGCCTCGGCGAACGCGCAAGAAACCGCGGAGTCGGTGCAAACCACCGGCTATGGCGAACTCAGGAGAGCGTCCGAGGCCATGATTGCGCCGAACGCCAAGAGCATCTCCATCAGCCTTCCTGCCACAGTCAAGACCGGAGAGATCATTTCGATCCAGTACGGTGGCCAGGACAAGGGGGTGGCCGATAGTTTCATGGTCACCCGAATAGTGATCCAGGACGGCACCTGCGCCATTGAAAACAAGCGCAATACGCTGGCCGGAACGGCGCTCAGCGACATGATCTTTACTCAGCAATGCAAGAAGCTGAAGTAAGTGCTTGAGCTGGCGCTGAGGCTTTGCGCAGCGCCGGGAGGTGTTTTCGCAAGCCTGATCAGGCGCTGATCAGTTTCAGGTCGAAGGCCCGCTCGATCAGCCAGATCAGGGCGATCAGCAGCGTGACCAGCGACCCGCCGACGAACACGCCGCGGCGATAGAAAGGAGTGGCGCGCAGGGCAAAGGCCACCGGCAGGAACACCGCGACGATGGCCAGTTGCCCGATTTCGACCCCAAGATTGAAACCCAGCAAGGACACCACCAGGGTCTCCTGCGGCAAACCAAGCTCAGCCAGCACACTGGCAAAGCCAAAGCCGTGGATCAGGCCAAAACCGAAGGCCACCATCCAGCGCCGATGCTCGACCAGTGGCTTCAGATTGTTGGCCGCGGCCAGCACCACCGAGGCGGCAATCGCCGATTCCACCAGTCGCGAGGGCAGCGAGATCAGGCCGAGGGCCGCCAGCGAAAGCGTGATCGAATGCGCCACGGTAAAGGCGGTGACGACCCACAGGACTTCGACCAAAGCTTCGCGAAATTTGGCAACGCCACGCCAGCGCCCGACCTCGTGCACCAGCACTGCGGGGAGCAGCAGCGACAGCAGGAACAGGATGTGATCGAAGCCGATCCAGATATGCCATATGCCTTCGACCAGATACTGGCCGAAAGCGCTCAGGCGCGACACCTCGCCGGCGACAAAACGCTGCTCTGCCCGGTCCGGAGACAGCACCGCCGTCTGCGTCGTGCCATCGAGGCTCAGCCGTAACAGTCCTCGATGCAAAGCATCGAGGTCAAACAACAGGCGGTAGTTCAGCGTCAGATCACCGACGGCGGCCGGACACGCGCCAGTGAGCTGCAACACGGCATAGCTGCCATCGGTGTGGGAATCGACCAGATGATCGGCCACTTGCAGCGTGCAGGTGCCACCACGCTGCAGCGCGAGGCGGCCCAGCGCCCAGGCATCGATATCGGCATGGCGCGCCCGCAGTTCGCCCCAGGTAATCTCGCCATTGCCATCGCGATCAAGTGCCAGGGCAAAATCGATATCGCGCAGGGCGACGTCCCATTGCCCGGACACCTCCTTGCCCTTGACCTCGAGCACCAGATAGCTGTCGCTGGCCTTGTGCGCCAGAACCGGCAAGGACAGCAACAGCAGCAGGCCGCACAGGCAGAACAGGCAGCGACGCATCATCATCGCGGCACTCCGGCCGGGCTTGCTGCCCGTACTGCCGGCAGCGGCGCCCCGCAAGGGGATGCCCCTTTGCACAATTCCTGGCCCAGCCGGCGCAGGTGCGCATCCTCGAAACCGCTACTCCGCAGCCAGTCCTGCACCGTCCGCGCCGCCGCCACATCCTTCGCGGCAATCGCGGCCTCGAGCAGAATTCGGGCATCGCGCGGCTCGCGCTGTACCCGATAATTTTCGGCCGCAAGGCGCACTGCCTCGGCCGGGTCGCCCCGCAGGCGCAGCCGATAGCGCGCCTCCTCGGCGCGATGCGTGGTGTCACCACGCAGTTTGGCGGCGGCAAAGCGATCGTCCAGCATCTGTGCCAATCGCGCAGCACCGGGCAGTTTCAGCGCCGCCTCTGCCTCGGCCAGGCGCAGCAGAAGGCTGTCGGATGCTTCCCAGCCGGCAAGTTGCTTGATGACCTCGGCCGGCCGGCCGCTATCGAGCAGAAAGTCGCCCCAGGCCGCCAACAGGTAACCGTCGTCGCGACCGAGGGCCAAAGCCTCGCGGTAGTGCCCTTCGGCCAGCGCCGGCTGGCCGCGCCAGGCCGCCACTTCGCCAAGACGTGTCAGCAGCCAGAGGCGGTTGTCGTTGTCCCGGGTATCCGCCAAGGCCTGCTGCAAGCTACGGTAGGCCGCCTCGAGTTTCCCGCCATAGGCCTGAACCAGTCCGATGCAGGCACCAAACAGCGTCTTGCGGCCGATCTTCTGCAGCGCATCGCATTCCCCCTGCGCCGCCACATAGTCGGCCTGAACCAGGTAAATAGCCCCACGCCATGCATGGGCGGCGGCGAAATCAGGATCGAGTTCCAGTGCCTTGGCAAAGTCTGTCAGGGCGCCATCGAAATCGTGCCGATACTGCCGCAACAGGCCGCGGATCAGCCGCAGCGAAGCCGGCAAAGGATCAGAAAAGCGAGCGATCACTGCCTCGGCATAACCTACATAGCGTGGATCTCCTCGCGCCATGGCGAGATCAAAGTAGCGTTGGGCCAGTTCCGCCGCCGGGCCCGGATTGTCGGCGGCGGACGTCATCGCGGCACGCATTGCAGCCAGTTCGCGCGAACTGGCATCACCCGCTCGTCCTGGCAGATGCTCCAGCACTTCTGTATCGTCAAGCGGCTTGCGCGGTGCAGCGCTAGCTGACAGCGTGACGACCGAAACCAGCAGAGACAGAAAAACGTGATTGATTCGCCTGAAATTTGTCAACTTGCCAAGGACCATGGACGTTGTATATAGTTCCTGCGCGCCAAAATTGGCCGTCACGTTTTCCAACACTTCCCAAGGAGTTTACATGAGCAAGCTACTGTCCGTCCTGATCGCCGCTGCCTTCGCCACCGTTTCCGTCGGTTCCTTCGCTGCCTCCCATGGCGGCGCCGCCAAGGACGACAAGAAGATGGAAAAGAAGGAAGAGATGAAGAAGGACGAAAAGAAGGCCGACAAGAAGGAAGAGAAGAAGGACGAGAAGAAGGCCGACAAGAAGGACGAAAAGAAAGCCGACAAGAAGGAAGAGAAAAAAGAAGAAAAGAAGGAAGAGAAGAAGGCCGACAAGAAGTAATTTCCGCTTCTCCGGAAATGATGAAAGCGGGCTTCGGCCCGCTTTTTTTGCGCCTTGCTCAGGCGTCCGCTACGGACCTGCCGGCCAGCATCAAGGCGCGCAGGCCAGCCACCGAGAATCCGGCCGCGATGATTGCAGCCAGCACGTCGCTGGGAAACGACAGCGACGCGGGGCCCGCAGCCAGCGCTGCAAGCCACCACAAGCCGGGCTGAGGCGGGTCGCGCGCTATGCGCAGAGTTTGTGAAGAAATCGTAGCGAGCGGGCCGCAGCGGGGTGCAGCCGGAGCGCAGCTACCGGAACATATGTCTTATATGTGAGGGCGAGGCGGGGTTTCGCGAAGCATGCTTCGCGCCGCCGCAGCCGGCCGGCTGTGCAAAGCCGGCCGTGGAAGAGCACCGCCCAAGCCCCGATCCGGCACGCGCAGTAGATTTATCCTTAAAACCTCAGTTGAACCACAGAGGCACCGAGGACACAGAGGAAAAACAAGTGCTTGCCGTGTTTCATGCACTCACCCGTGGGGTGATTGGTATCGAATCGGCAAGCCATTGATTCTTTTACTTTCTCTGTGCCTCTGTGTCTCTGTGGTGAGGAATTTAGATTTATTCACAAGCTCTCAGTCCCGGACTTGGACTCGCCGATGCAGATCCGCCGACTCGAGCACTCGGCTCACGGCTTGTGCCGCCAGAGCGCCATCGAGCAAGGCGCGGGCAATCGCCTCCGGTGTCACGGCCTGCCAGCGCGCGGAAATCAGCGGACGCAGCGCACGCGCCGCCATCAGGGCCACGCGCTCGCCGGGACGGCTCTCGCCTCGGTCGACATCGATCAGGGAGGGGCGCACGATCGTGTAAGCCGGATAGCCGAGCGCGCCGATCGCTTCTTCCGCCTCGCCCTTGATTCGCAAATAGAAGTTTCCCGACCCGGCATCAGCGCCGAGCGACGAATTCAGGGCAAACCGGGTGGCGCCGGCGCGCCTGGCCAGGCGCGCGACCCGCAGCGGCAGATCCCGATCAACCGCCGCGAATTTCTCGTTCGAGCCGGCCGCGCGCTGTGTCGTGCCCAGCGTGCACACGACGGCATCGACCGCCCACCATGGCGCAGTTTCCGGCAAGTTGTCGAAGTCGACCACCAGGTTGTTCAGCCTGCCCGCTGCCGCAAGGGGGCGCCGCGTCAGCGCCACCACCTCGGCGACACGCGGATCGGTGAGCGCCTGCGCCAACACCACGCGACCAACCTCGCCGGTAGCTCCCACCAGCAGCAAACGCAGGGGCTTCACCGATTCCTTCATGTGATCTCCCGTCATCTTCCGGTCCAGTCCGGTCACTCATTCAGCCATGTTCATTCCGGCGCCAGACGCTGGCCAGCCAGGGCTGCTGTTCGCGCGGCAAGCCCGGCGGCCGATAGTAATGCTCCAGTTCGACGAAGCCGGCGGCATGCAGGTAGTCGCGCCATGCGGTGAGGTCATGGTAGGCGCCATAGCGTTCGCCATTGACGCTCTCTTCATTGTTGCCGCGGGGATTCGAACTGAACAGCACGCCGTCCGGCTTCAGCGTGGCATGGAGTTGCCGCAACACGCGCGGCAACTCCTGCCGCGGTACGTGAAACAGCGAGGCATTGGCGAACACGCCGTCGAAATGTACAGCCGGCAGTTCAAGCTGAAGAAAGTCCTGAAGCCAGACTTCACAGCCGCTGTGGGCGCGCGCCATCGCTGCCAGCGCCGGAGCGCCTTCGAGACCGACGACGCGATGGCCGCGTTGCAAAAAAGCCTTCAGATCGCGGCCGGGGCCGCAGCCGAAGTCTAGTATCGTGAGAGGTGGCTCGGCCCGAATATGCCGCAGCAGGGCTTCGATGTTCTGCTCGACGTCATGATTTCGGGTGCCTTCCCAGAAAGCTTCGGCACGAGCCTGGTAATGGCCGAGCGTACGGCCGACGACTTCCCGCAAGGTTTCTGGATCGAGTTTCATGAGTGAACCGCTTTCCCGAGGGAGTACAGCTTACCTCGTCGCCTTTGTGCCGGTGCCGGCTACCGAATATGCCGCGGGTCAGTAGCGACAGGAGAAGCTGGCCATCAACAAAACGCCACGGCTTGCCGTGGCGTTTTTATTGGGCGGTCGGTTCAGCCTCGGCGGTATCGCAACCGCCGACTACGACTTCAGCACCACCAGCACTTCGTCGAGCATTTTCTTGGCATCGCCGAACAGCATGCGGTTGTTCTCCTTGTAGAAGAGTGGGTTGTCGACGCCGGCATAACCCGAGGCCATCGAGCGCTTCATGACGATCGACGTCTTGGCCTTCCAGACTTCCAGCACCGGCATGCCGGCGATCGGACTGGTGGGGTCGTCCTGCGCCGCCGGATTGACGATGTCATTGGCGCCGATGACGATCGCCACGTCGGTCTGCGGGAAATCGTCGTTGAGCTCGTCCATCTCGAACACGATGTCGTAGGGTACCTTGGCTTCGGCCAGCAGCACGTTCATGTGGCCGGGCATGCGCCCCGCTACCGGGTGAATGCCGAAACGCACATTGACGCCCTTCTCGCGCAAATGCCTAGTGATCTCAAACACCGTGTGCTGGGCCTGCGCCACGGCCATGCCGTAACCCGGTACGATGATGACGTTCTTGGCCTCGCTCAGCAGTTCCGCGGTCTCGGCGCTCAGGATAGGCACCACTTCCCCGGCAGGCGCAGCACCCGCCACCGGCGTCGCCCCGCTGGTGGTACCGAAGCCACCGGCAATCACACTGATGAAATGGCGGTTCATGGCCTGGCACATGATGTAGGAGAGGATGGCGCCGCTTGATCCGACCAGTGCACCGGTGACGATCAGGAGGTCGTTCGACAGCATGAAGCCGGTGGCCGCCGCGGCCCAGCCGGAATAGCTGTTCAGCATCGAGACCACCACCGGCATGTCGGCACCGCCGATTGCCATCACCATGTGGATGCCGAACAGCAGGGCGATCACGGTCATCACGATCAGCGGCGTCATGCCTTCAGCCACCGAAGCCGCATGCAGGAACTCGCGGCCGAAGTAGATGACCACCAGCAGGCCTGCAAGGTTGAGCCAGTGCCGCGCGGGGAGCAGCATCGGGTTGCCGCCGATCTTGCCCGAAAGCTTGCCGAACGCAATGATCGAGCCCGAGAAGGTAATGGCGCCAATGAAGATGCCGATGTAGATCTCGATTTCGTGGATATGTTTCTCGGCTTCGGTGAGGCCGGCCGCTGCCGCCGGGTCGATGTAATTGGCGAAACCAACCAGGCACGCGGCAAGGCCGACCAGACTGTGCATCAGCGCCACCAGTTCCGGCATCTGGGTCATTTGCACGGTGCGCGCCGCGTAGAGACCGATACTGCCACCGACCACCATGGCGCCGATGATCCACGGCAGGCCGGCCATGGTCACGCGCGGCCCGAACACCGTCGCCAGAACCGCGATGGTCATGCCGATCATGCCGTAGAGATTACCGCGGCGAGAGCTCACGGGGCTGGAAAGGCCGCCGAGGCTGAGTATGAAAAGAATCGTTGCTCCGATATAGGAGACGGTTGCCAGATTTCCAGACATTTCGTGTCTCCTTACTTGCGGAACATGGCCAGCATGCGCTGGGTCACGGCGAAGCCGCCGAACATATTGACGGCGGTGAGCGCAATGCCCGCCACCGCCAGCCAGCGTATCCAGCCTTCCGGCCCGACCTGCACCAGCGCGCCGATGGCGATGATGCTGCTGATCGCATTGGTCACGCTCATCAAGGGCGTATGCAGGGCTGGCGTGACGTTCCACACCACCATGTAGCCGACGAAGCAGGCCAGCACGAACACCGTGAAGTGCGCGAGGAAGGCCGTCGGCGCATTGGCGCCGACAAACCAGAACACCAGTGCGGCGACCCCGAAGGTGACTGCCGTGCTGGTAGCGGATGCGGGCTCGCTTGCCTTGCCATGACCTCCGCTCTTCTTCTGCGCCGGGGCAGCAGCCGCGGCCTTTGCGGCCGGCGGCGCAGCGACAAGCTTGGGCGCCGGAGGCGGCCAGGTGATGTTGCCCTCCTTGATGACGGTCAGGCCGCGGATGGCCTCGTCGTACATGTTCACATCGATGATGCCGTCCTTGGTTTTACACAGCTCCTCGGTGAGACGGAACAGGTTGCTGGCGTAGAGCGTCGACGACTGCTTGGCCAGGCGCGAGGTCAGATCGGTATAGCCGACGATCGTCACGCCGTGCTTCACCACCGCCTGGCCGGGTTCGGTCAGCTCGCAGTTGCCACCGCGCTCGGCCGCCATGTCGACGATCACGCTGCCTGGCTTCATGCTCTGCACCATCTCGGCGGTAATCAGCCGCGGCGCCGGTTTGCCGGGGATCAGCGCGGTGGTGATGATGATGTCCACTTCCCGCGCCTGTTTGGCATACATCTCGCGCTGGGCCTGCTGGAAGCCCTCGCTCATGACCTTGGCGTAGCCGCCGCCGCCGGAACCCTCTTCCTCGTAATCGACCTTGACGAATTCGCCGCCGAGCGACACGACCTGGTCGGCCACTTCGGCGCGGGTGTCGTTGGCGCGCACGATGGCACCCAGGCTGGCTGCGGTGCCGATCGCGGCGAGGCCGGCGACGCCGGCACCGGCGATGAAGACCTTGGCCGGCGGAACCTTGCCCGCAGCGGTGATCTGGCCGTTGAAGAAGCGACCGAAAGCGTTGGCGGCCTCGATGACGGCGCGGTAGCCGGCTACGCCGGCCTGAGAGGTCAGCGCGTCCATCTTCTGGGCACGGGAGAGCATGCGCGGCAGCGAGTCGATGGCCAGCACGGTAGCCTTCTTCGCTGCCAGTTGCTGCATCAGTTCCGGGTTTTGCGCCGGCCAGATGAAGCCGATCAGGGTGCCGCCTTCGCGCAGGTGCCCGACATCCTCGGTCGTCGGTACGCCTACCTTGAAAACAATGTCGGACGCCGCCCAGAGCGCGGGCGCGCCGACGATCACGTCGGCGCCGACGGCGCGGTAGCTGTCGTCACTGCAATTCGCGGCGTCCCCGGCGCCGGATTCGACGGCGACCTTGAAACCCAGCTTGATCAGTTTTTCAACGACTTCGGGTACGGTGGCCACGCGTTTTTCGCCGGCCAGTGTTTCCCGCGGAACTCCAATTGTCAGCGCCATGATTCTCCCATTCACATAACCATCAATGCTCTGATTCACGGACGCATGTTGTTGTCCTTGTCGCCCGTAGCTGTGGCGCGCTCTGCCAACGCAGACGCGGTGCCGCCGGTATGATACGCCTTTCGCTTGAGAGTGAGCCGCCCGACATGACGAGTTCGAAGCCCAACCGCTCCCGCACGCGCGCAGCCAAACGCTTGTCGCAGGCCGCCAAGGTAGGGCTGGCGCCGGGCACGCTGATCCACCTCGGCGAACGCAAGACCGATCAGCCCGCCATATCGCTCATGGAGTACGGCGAAACCGAGATCATCGACCAGCAGTTCACCTCGCTGGCAGACTCGCAAAACTACCAGCCGCGGTTGCCGGTGCTCTGGCTCAACGTCCATGGACTGCATGAACCCGAGGTGATGGCGGAAATCGGCCGCCGCTTCAAGCTGCATCCATTGGTGCTGGAAGACATTCTCAACACCGATCAGCGGCCCAAGATCGACGACTACGGCGACTACCTGTTCATGGTCGCGCGCTTCTTTGAAATCGACCCCGAAAACAACCAGATCAACTCCGACCAGGTGAGCCTGGTCCTCGGCCCCAACTTCGTCCTGACCTTCCAGGAACGGCCCAGCGGCCGCTTCGACCCCGTGCGTGAACGCCTGCGCCAGGATCGCGGCCAGATCCGCAAGCTGGGTGCAGACTACCTGGCCTATTCGCTGCTCGACGCCATCGTCGATCGCTATTTCACGATACTCGAGAGCATCGGCGAACGCACCGAAGAGCTCGAAGACATGATGCTGGAGCGCCCCAGACCGGGATCGCTGCAGGCAGTACATCAGTTGAAGCGCGAGACCTTGAACATGCGCCGGGCAATCTGGCCTCTGCGCGAAGTCATCAATAGCCTGACCCGCGCCGATGATCGCTTCTTCCATCCGGAAACCCGTCCCTACCTGCGCGACGTGTATGACCACACGGTGCATGCCATCGAATCGCTGGAAGCCAATCGCGACGTAATCGCCGGCATGCTGGACATCTATCTGTCCGCACTCAGCAACCGGGTCAATCAGGAAGTCAGGGCGCTCACCGTGGTCGCCGTAATCTTCATGCCGGCGACCCTGATTTCAGGCATCTTCGGCATGAATTTCAAGGCCATGCCGCTGCTTGACCATGCCGACGGTTTTCTGGTCGCGCTTGGCCTGATGGCGATGGTGGCCAGCACACTTTCCATCATTTTCTGGCGGCGGCGCTGGCTGGAGTAAATCGTCGGCAAGCGCCCTGGCGGGCGCTAAAGAAAACGACGACCTTCAGGGATATTCGCGTTCCATCTGAATCGCCAACAATGCCGTTTCCGCTTCCTGCACGAACGACTCAATATCCGCCTTGCGGGAATGAAGCAGATCGACGACCGCGTTCGTCGGCGCATTGCCGACCCGAAGCCAGACAACTTTCGGAGGAGGGCCCCGCAGAAAGGCCAGTTGTCGGAAATCGTTGTCCTTCGAAACCAGGACCAATTCATGCGCGGCAGCGTAGGTCCAGATATCGCTATCCGGGCACCCATGCAAACCGACATCATTGACATGCGCACTCCCCGGGAACGGCTCAGCCAGTAACTCGACAAGGCGGAAACTGAGATTCTCGTCGAACAGTAGCTTTGACTTCGTCATGCGGCCAAGCGCTTCTCGCGATTGGCCGCAAACACCAGCGCTGCACGGATATGCTCAAGGCGCAAGCCAGGAAAGTCGGCAAGAATTTCCAGCTCGGTCATGCCGCCTGCGAGGTATTCCAGAATGTCGTACACGGTAATGCGTGATCCCGCGATGCACGGCTTGCCACTGCGCACACCGGGCGTTACGGTGACAAGTTCTTCGAGATTCATGGTCGATCCTTGGCAAAGGGATGGTTCCCATGATACGCCTCGGGAAAAATGATCCCCTACCATCCCGCGCCGACGAGCGCTTTTTCCGTCCGGGCACCCGCCCCTACCTGCGCGACGTCTACGTCTGGCGGCGCTGGCTGGAATAGCGGCGCGCTTGTGAGCTAACGCTCATGGCAGCGAGAGCCACCCGCGGAAGATTAGACACGCGAAACGCCGGTTGTTCGCCCGCCCCCCTTCCCCCTCGCGGGGGGTACGAATCGGCGCGCTGCGCGCGTAAGTCACCGGGGAGTCCGAACAAGGTGTTTCATTACGTTAAGGGGTTCCCGGCTTTCCGTCATGGGCAAATACGCGCCGGGCGGCCTCCACCAGGGTGAATACTTCCTGCGTCGACAAGCTGGGGA
Source organism: Sulfuritalea hydrogenivorans sk43H (assembly GCA_945870205.1). GTDB lineage: Bacteria > Pseudomonadota > Gammaproteobacteria > Burkholderiales > Rhodocyclaceae > Sulfuritalea > Sulfuritalea hydrogenivorans_A. The sequence goes on from CAMBRI010000076.1 coordinate 12,447, forward strand.
ACTGCTCATGCAGGGTGCGATAGGCCAGGTGCTCATGGGTCTGCCCGCCCCAACTGTTGGCCGGATCGAAGAACGGCAGCAGTACTTCGTAGGCTTCGGTGAAAATCGTCCGCAGTTGCGGATTTGTGCGGCGCTCCTGGCCGGAAACCGGGTCAGTCATTTTCTACTTTCCTGAAAAGTCGCATCTGTCATTCTAACGCGCGTCACCCTGGCGTCGCAGCAAACGGCGCTGCACCTTGCCGGTGGTGGTCATCGGCAGAGCATCGATGAATTCGATGATTTTGGGATACTCGTAGGGCGCCAGGTATTTCCGGACATGCTGTTGCAACGAGGCCTCAAGTTCGGCCGAAGGCCTTTCGCCGCCGGCGAGGACGATGAAGGCCTTGATCACCGTACCGCGCGTTTCGTCGGGCTCGCCGATCACGGCGGCATTGGCCACAGCCGCATGCTTGACCAGGCAGTTCTCGATTTCGCCCGGCCCGATGCGATAGCCGGCACTCTTGAACATGTCGTCGCTGCGCCCCTGATACCAGAGCACGCCATCCTCGTCGATTTTCGCCAGGTCGCCGGTACGGCCCCAGGCCTGCGGATCATCGATGCCGCCACCGAAAAACTTTTCGGCCGTGGCCTGAGGGTTTTCCCAGTAGCCAAGCATGAACACCGGGTCCATCTCGCCATTGCAGCTGCGCTGGACGCAGACTTCGCCCATTTCGCCGAGCGCCACGGGATTGCCTTCATCGTCCAGCACGCCAAGCTGGTGCCCGGGATAGCCGCGCCCCATCGCGCCGGGCTTGGGTGCCGTCACGGCGGCACAATTGCCGACGATGTAGTTGATCTCGGTCTGGCCATACATCTCGTTGACTGTCACCCCTAGCGCCTCCTGCGCCCAGGCACAGACGGTCTCGCCGACCGTCTCGCCGGCGCTCATGATGCTGCGCAGGACCAGATCGTATTTCTCCTTCGGCTGCGGCACCGCCTTCATCATCATCTTGAGCGCCGTGGGGAAGAGAAAGCTGTTCTTCACGCCGTACTTTTCCATCAGCCAGAAAGCCTTCTCCGGATCGAAGCGACCGCGATAGCCCAGTATCGGCTGACCGAAATTCCAGCTCGGCAGCAGCGCATCGAACAGTCCGCCGGTCCACGCCCAGTCGGCCGGCGACCAGAACATGTCGCCACGCTGCGGATAGAAATCGTGGGAACAGACGAAGCCCGAAAGGTTGCCGATCAGGCTGCGCTGCGCAATCAAGGCGCCCTTGGGGTTGCCGGTGGTGCCGCTGGTGTAGATGATCATCGCGGGATCGTCGGCCGCGGTATCCCGTGGCACATAGCGCGACGAGGCCAGCGGCAGCAGGGTGTTCCACTCGCGCACCCAGGATTCGCGTGCGCCGCCGACGCCGATCACGTGCTTGAGGTCCGGCAGCTTGTCGCGCACGGCGCCTAGCTTTTCCAGGCCGCCCTCATCGATGATGGCCACCCGAACCCCGGCGTGCGTAAGGCGGAATTCGAGGGCGTCGGCGCCAAACAGGTGCGAGACCGGCACCGCGATCGCGCCCATCTGGTAGCAGGCCATGTGCGCAATGCCGGTTTCGGGCCGCTGCGGCAGGATGATGGCGACACGGTCGCCGGCCATGACGCCCATCGCGCCAAGGACATTCGACAGGCGATTGGCCGCCTGCTGCACGTCCCAGAAGCTCCATGCCTCGGTATGTCCGGACTCGTCCTCGTAGTAAAGCGCAAAACGCGTGCGATCCTCCGCCCAGCGGCCACAGCACGCTTGTGCGATGTTGTAGCGCGCCGGCACCTGCCAGCGGAAGGAGGCCCGCAATGTAGGCCAGTCACGCGCCGTGGCGTCGAGTCTGATGTCTGTCATGACGCCAGGCGCGCGTCGATCAGTTCGATCCAGTGAGTAACCGGCAAATCGGTGCCGCCCTGGATGTGCCCTATGCACCCGACATTGGCGCTGGCGATCGCCGCCGGGCCTCCCGCGGCAAGCGCGTTCACCTTGTTTGCCTGCAAGCGCTGTGAGATCTCCGGCTGCAGTACCGAATAGGTACCCGCCGAGCCGCAGCACAGATGCGAATCGGCCACAGCCGTAAGGGTGTAACCGGCAGAGGTCAGTAGCGATTCAACGGTGCCGCGAATCTTGAGCCCGTGCTGCAGGCTGCAGGGACTGTGAAACGCCAGCAGCCGTTCGCTTTCGGGCAGGGGCTGGCAGGCCGCCAGCAGAGGCGCCAGCGCCGCCGCTTCGGCGCTGATGACCTCGCTGATGTCGCGCGTCGCCAACACGATCCGTGCCGCCTTGACCGCGTAGTCGGGATCATCCTGCAGCAGATGGGCATATTCGAGCACATGCGAGCCGCAGCCCGAAGCCGTCATCACCAGCCCTTCGGCGTCCCCTTCGAGCAGGGGCCACCAGGCGTCGATGTTGCGACGGGCATCGTCGCGCGCGCCGTCGGCCGCATTGAGGTGCAGGCGCACCGCGCCGCAGCAACCGGCGCCGACCGCTTCGATCATCTCGATGCCCAGCCGATCCAGCACACGCCGCGTCGCGCCATTGACGTTGGGATACATCGAAGGCTGCACGCAACCGGCCAGCGCGATCAGCTTGCGGGCATGGCCGCGCTGCGGTGTCGGGCCGGCCGAACTCAGCGGCGGTACCTTGGAACGCAGCACGCCCGGCAGCAACAGGCGCACCGACTGCCCCAGCTTCATCGCCGCGCCGAACAGGGTCGAACGCGGTAGAAGGTTCTTCAGCGCGCCACGCATCAAGGCATCGCTTCCCGTGCGCGGCACCTTGCTTTCGACCACTTCACGCCCGATGTCGAGCAGGCGCGTGTAGTGCACGCCCGACGGGCAAGTGGTTTCGCAGGAACGGCAGGAGAGGCAGCGATCGAGATGCAGCCGGGTTTTCTCGGTCGGCTCGGCGCCTTCCAGCACCTGCTTGATCAGGTAAATGCGGCCGCGCGGACCGTCGAGTTCGTCGCCGAACAGCTGGTAGGTCGGGCAGGTCGCCGTGCAGAAACCGCAATGCACGCAGCGGCGCAGGATTTCCTCGGCCTCGCGGCCGGCGGTGGTATGACGGATGAAGTCGGCGAGATGGGTTTCCATGCTCAGAATTCGGAGTACATGCGTCCGGGATTGAAAACCCCGTAGGGATCGAAGCTCTGCTTGAGGCGGCGATGCACTTCCATCAAAGCCGGTGACAGCGGCGCAAAAACGCCGCCGGATTTGTCGCCGCCGCGGAACAGGGTTGCGTGACCGCCGGCGCGAGCCGCCGCGTCCCGCAGTTGCACCGCATCGGCATCGCCACGCAGCCAGCGCTGCGCGCCGCCCCACTCGATCAAAACCGCACCGGGCAGATCCAACGGGGGGGCAGTTGAAGGAAGTGAAAGTCGCCAAAGCGGCAGGTCGCCGGCAAAAAAACCGGCGCTCTGCTCGCGTAGGCCATTCCAGAACTCCGCCGCCGCGGTATCGGCAAGCGGGTCGCCACCGAGCATGCGGCAGGCAGAGGCAACGGCCGCCTGCGCGCCCGACAGGCGCAGGGTGAGCACCCCGTCCTGCCAGCAACTGGCCACCAGCGGCAGGGGCTGGCCGGCCCATCGATTCATCGCGTCGAGCGCCTTGTCCTGCGGCATTTCGAAGCGCAGGGTGGCGTCGCCGGCGGGCAGCGGCATCACCTTGATCGACACTTCGAGGATCAGGCCCAGGGTGCCGAGGCTGCCGACCATCAGGCGCGAAACATCGAAGCC
>CAMBRI010000077.1 GCA_945870205.1 Sulfuritalea hydrogenivorans sk43H
CGAATGGTGTTGTTATCCGTGCGCTGGTGGACGCTGAGCAGGCGCCAATCCTTGTAGCCGTCGGGCAAGGCGATGCCGTTGGGTGCCGGATCCCCGGCAAAGGCGGAAATCGCACAACCGGAAATGATGACGAGAGCAAGCAGTTTTTTGTTCATGAAGTCCCCCTGGAGTGAAATGAAAACTGGTCTTGAACAGGTATACGCCTGGCGCCGCGAAATATTCCCCGGCGATCCATTTTTGTGCGAGCGGGTCGTGGCGGTGTTGGACGCTCGCCCTGCGCTGTGTTATCTGCTCGAACTGGTCACGGCGGCTTTCAAGATATGATCCGGGGCGGGAACGCAAGCCTCCAGGCACATCAAATGAATTCGGAAAGCCACATATCCCCAAGCCCGCAGAATTTCGATCCGTCCTTGCTGATCGGAGAGGCTTCGATCGACCGAGAGCACGGCGAGCTATTCTCGCAGTTGAATCGCTTGATCGAGCAGCCTCACGCACAGCCGGAGTCCGAAGCTTTTCTGGACATCCTGATTCGTCTGGGCGAACAGATCAGTGCTCACTTCCATAGCGAGGAACAGATCATCAGGTCATGCGGCATGCCCGACCATGAGGTCGACCAGCACATACGGGCCCATACCGAGATCCTCGAGCAGTACTTCGAGATGAATTTCGCGCTGATGAAGGGGAACACACCCCACCGATCCGAATTCCTGCTGATGGTCAGGCGCTGGATCGTCGAACATCTGGTGCTGCACGACCTCAAGCTTACTGCCTATCTGCCTGCGTCGAACTAGCGACAAGGGAAGCCCGACCGCACGCCGTCGTGCGTGAATTCGGAAGTATTGCCCGGAGTCCGCTGCATGGAGGCAGTAGCTGCGGCTCGCTGAGCGATCAGGGTAGCGGGAGGCGTCCCGACAGCGGCGATAGATCAGATATATGGTTGGATAGGTACTGCGTATAATTCGCCGCCGCTGCGGATGACTGTAAGTGCCTGTTCAGCCACCCGTGGCATCCTCCCGACCCGAGCGCGGCAGTTCCAGTGATCAGTCTTGATCCCGGGAATTTGACTGTGCCTTGACCATTTCCCTTCCTTGCCGACTGTGCGGAGAACACCATGAGTGCAAACCTGATTCCAGCTACCCTGATCCCCGGGGATGGCATTGGTACCGAAATCACTGCGGCGACGCTTGAGGTGCTCGACGCCCTCGGCGCCCCCTTCCAGTGGGAAACCCATGTTGCCGGCCTGGCGGGGGTCACCGCCTTTGGCGACCCGCTGCCGCAAGTCACGCTGGATTCGATCGAACGCACCCGTCTGGCGCTCAAGGGTCCGCTGGAAACCCCGTCTGGCGGCGGCTACCGTTCGTCCAACGTGCGCCTGCGCGAGAAGTTCCAGCTCTACGCCAACTTGCGGCCGGCCAAGTCGCTGGTACCCGGCGGACGCTTCGAGAACATCGATCTGGTTCTGTGTCGCGAGAACATCGAAGGCCTCTACATGGGTTACGAGCATTACGTCCCCATCGACGGCGATCCCCACGCGGTGGGCATGGCCACCGGCATCAATACCCGACAGGGTTGCCGCAACATCCTCAGGTTCGCCTTCGAATACGCGATCGCCAACGGTCGCAAGAAGGTGACCGTGGTGCACAAGGCCAACATCATGAAGGCGCTGACTGGCATCTTCCTCGAGACCGCCCAGCAGATGTACGCCGACGAGTACCAGGGCAAGTTCCAGTTCGAGGAAGTCATCATCGACGCCTGCGCCATGAAACTGGTCATGAACCCGTGGCAGTTCGACGTATTGGTTACCACCAACCTGTTCGGCGACATCCTCTCCGACGAGATCGCCGGTCTGGTCGGCGGCTTGGGCATGGCCCCGGGCGCCAACATTGGCAAGACTGCCGCCATTTTCGAAGCCGTACATGGCTCGGCGCCGGACATCGCCGGCAAGGGCATCGCCAATCCGACCGCCTTGCTGATGGCGGCAGGCATGATGCTGGATCACGTCAACCGCAAGGATCTGGGTGATCGCCTGCGCCAGAGCATCGATGATGTCCTCAACAAGGACAAGGTACGCACCGGCGATCTGGGTGGCAGCGCCAGCACCGACCAGTACGCGAAAGCGCTGGTGGCTCGCGTGAAGGGCTGATGCTTGCGGGCTAGCAATCCGCGCTAGGCCGCCGGCATGAGTGACGTGATGGTCTGATGCATAATGGGCCATGCGTGCGCCATTCAATCGATCATTCATGCATGGCGGTCTTTCCCGTCTTTGGCTGCAGCCGGCAATCTTGTTTGCGGTGGTCGCCCTTGGCGTGATGGCTTCCTTCGTGCTGGACTGGCGACAAACCGAGGCCAACATGCACTCGGTGGCGCGCGAGCGCGGGGCGGCGCTGGTCCGCCTGGTCGAACTGACGCGCAACTGGAACGCCGGGCACGGCGGCGTCTATGCGCCGGTAACGGAACTCACGCGGTCCAACCCATTTCTTGAACACAGCCGGCGCGACGTGGTCACGCAGGACGGGCTTGCCCTGACCATGATCAACCCGGCCTACATGACCCGGCAGATCGCTGAACTCGCCCGCCAGGCCGACGGCATACAGCTCCACATCACCAGCCTGAGGCCGATTCGCCCGGCGAACGCGGCCGATGCCTGGGAAGCGGATGCGCTGCGCCGGTTCGAGACTGGCCTGGTCGAAATCACCGAATTCATTTCCGGTTCCGCGCCGGTGCATCGCTACATGGCACCGCTCAAGGTCAGCAAAGCCTGCCTGCAATGCCATGAGAAGCAGGGCTACGCACTGGGTGAGATCCGCGGCGGCATTTCGGTCACCATGCCGGCAGAACACCTGCTGCACATTCGCGATGACAACCGGATGCGTTCGAGTGCCATCCATCTGCTGATGTTCGCCGTGGTTGCGGCCCTGCTGCATCTGCTGGTGGCGCGCAGCCGGGTTCATATGCAGGCCCTCGAACGCCTCGCCATGGAGCAGGAGCAGGTGATCGTCGCGCGCACCCACGACCTGTCTCAGGCCAATGAGGAACTGGGACGCCAACTTGCCGCTCGCGAACTGGCTGCGGCGGTATTCGACAACGCGGCGGAAGCCATCATAGTCACGGATGAGCACGGCAATTTTGTCCAGGTGAATCCGGCCTTCTCGCAGATGGCGGGCTACACGGCGGGCGAGGTGCTGGGCCAATCGGCGACGCTTCTCCGTTCAGGTCGACATGCCCCGGAGTTCTATGCCGAAATGTGGCACGACTTGAAGCGCGATGGCCGCTGGCAGGGCGAAGTCTGGAACCGGCGCAAGAACGGCGAGGTGTTTGTAGTCTGGCTGTCCATCAGTCGCGTGGCTTGGGGCGAGCACCCGGTGCGTTTCGTGGCCACTCTGACCGATATCACGCGCAGCAAGGAACTCGAAGAAGAGTTGCGCCATCGGGCCTACCATGATCCGCTCACCGATCTGCCCAATCGTGCGCTGTTTGGCGACCGCTTGCGGGTCGCGATTTCCCAGGCACAGCGCCATAGTCGTGGCTTCGCCCTGTGCTTCATCGACCTCGACTACTTCAAGCCGGTCAATGACCGGTTCGGGCACGCCGCCGGCGATGATCTGCTGGTCGAGACCGCGCAGCGCCTGCGCCTCAGCGTGCGCGCGGCTGACACGATTGCGCGGCTGGGGGGCGACGAATTCGCCGCCATCCTGACCGAAGTGGGTTCGCGCGCGGAAGTCGAAGACGTCGCGGCGCGCATCGTCGCTGACCTGGCAAGGCCTTTCGAACTGAGTGCCGGCACGGCCCATATTTCGTGCAGCATCGGCATCGCGCTGTTCCCCGAACATGGCACCGACATCGAAGCCTTGCAGCACAACGCCGATGCCGCACTGTATGCCGTCAAGGAATCCAGTCGCAATGCTTTCAGCGTGTTCGGGGATACGGCGACGGGCGGCTAGCGCCTGAGCTTGGCAAATGCCGCGGCCATGGTGCCGCCGGGTTCTGCTTCGCGCTGCTTCGGGGTGGGCTTGCCGGCATCTCTGCCCGCGCTGACTCCTGGCCGGATCTGCCGCGCTTCGTTGCGATTGCCGCGGTCCTTGATTCCCGCTGACGGCAGCTCGTCCGCCAGGCGCATGGTCAGCGCGATGCGCTTGCGCAGCGCGTCGACTTCCAGCACCTTGACTTTCACCACGTCACCGGCCTTGACCACCTCGTGCGGGTCCTTGACGAAACGCGCGGCCAGCGCCGAGACATGCACCAGCCCGTCCTGGTGCACGCCGATATCGACGAAGGCGCCGAAGTTGGTGACGTTGGTCACGACACCTTCGAGCAGCATGCCGGGCTGGAGATCCTTGAGTTCCTCGACACCTTCACGGAAGGTGGCGGTCTTGAACTCGGGACGCGGGTCGCGGCCCGGCTTTTCGAGTTCCTTCAGGATGTCCTGCACGGTGGGCAGGCCGAAGCGTTCGTCGGTGTACTTGCGGGCATCCAGTTCGCGCAGGGTACGGACGTCGCCGACGAGTTCCCTTACATTGCGCTTGATGTCGCTGAGGATGCGCTCGACCACCGGATAGGCCTCCGGGTGCACGGCGGAGGCATCCAGCGGATTCTCGCTGCCGCTGACGCGCAGGAATCCGGCGGCCTGCTCGAAAGCCTTGTCGCCGAGGCGTGGAACTTCCTTCAGTTCAGCACGCGACTTGAAGGCGCCGTGGCTATCGCGGTAGGCCACGATGTTGCTGGCCAGTGTGCTGTTCAAGCCCGAGATGCGTTTCAGCAGGGCGGCACTGGCGGTATTCACGTCGACGCCGACCGAGTTCACGCAATCTTCCACCACGGCATCGAGCGAACGCGCCAGCCGCGCCTGATTGAGGTCGTGCTGGTACTGGCCGACACCGATGGCCTTGGGCTCGATCTTCACCAGTTCCGCCAGCGGGTCCTGTAGCCGACGGGCGATCGAAACCGCGCCGCGCAAAGACACATCCAGGTCGGGAAATTCCTTCGCCGCCAGTTCCGACGCGGAATAGACCGAGGCTCCGGCCTCCGAGACGACAATGCGCGTCAGCTTCAGTTCCGGGTGGCGTTGCATCAGTTCGGCGGCGAGCTTGTCGGTTTCGCGGCTGGCCGTGCCGTTGCCGATGCTGATCAGGCCAGCGCCATGTTTTTGCGCCAGCTGGCGCAGCGCGGCCAGCGAACCTTCCCAGTCGCGCCGCGGCTCATGCGGGTAGATGGTGAGGGTGTCGACCACCTTGCCGGTGACATCGACCACCGCCACCTTGACGCCGGTGCGGATGCCCGGGTCGAGTCCGATGACGCTGTGTTGCCCGGCCGGTGCGGCCAGCAGCAGGTCGTGCAGGTTGCGGGCGAAGACACGGATGGCTTCTTCCTCGGCGCGCTCGCGCAACTGGTTCATCAGTTCCGATTCGAGGTGCAGCGAGAGTTTCACCAGCCAGGCCCAGCGCGCGGTTTCCATGAGCCACTTGTCGGCCGCGCGACCCTCATCGCAAAGCGCGAAGTGACTGGCGACCATGGTGACGCAGGGCGGAGCCTCGGGCGGGTCGCGCAGTTCCTGCTCGGTCTTCAGCGCGAGGCGCAGGATGTCCTCCTTGCGCCCGCGCAGCAGCGCCAGGGCGCGGTGGGAAGGCACGGTCTTGATGCTTTCGCGGAAATCGAACCAGTCGCGGAACTTGGCACCCGCAGCCTCCTTGCCGGAGACCACGGTGGATACGAGGAGGGCGTAGTCGTTGAGATAACTGCGCAGCTTGGCCAGCAGCGCAGCATCCTCGCTAAAGCGTTCCATCAAAATCTGGCGCGCGCCGTCGAGCGCGGCCTTGATGTCGGGGACATGTTTCTCGGCGGGTTCCTGCTCCGGATTGAGGTACTTCAGCGCTTCGGCTTCGGGCGACAGCGTCGGGTCGTCAAACAGCGCCTCAGCTAGCGGCTCCAGGCCCGCCTCGCGGGCGATCTGCGCCTTGGTGCGGCGCTTCAGTTTGTAAGGCAGGTAGAGGTCTTCGAGGCCTTGTTTTGTTTCGGCGGCAGCGATCGCGGCCTGCAGTTCGGGCGTCAGCTTGCCCTGTTCCTCGATCGAGGAAAGGATCGCGGTGCGGCGGTCTTCCAGCTCGCGCAGGTAGTTCAGGCGCTCTTCAAGATTGCGCAACTGCGTGTCGTCGAGGTTGTCGGTCACCTCCTTACGGTAGCGTGAGATGAAGGGCACGGTGGCCCCTTCATCCAGCAATTGCACGGCGGCGATCACCTGTTGCGGGCGGACGCCAAGTTCTTCGGCAATGCGTTGGGCGATACGCGAGTGGGTAGACGGCAGCATGAGGGGTAATGGACGGCGAAAGAGGCGAGGGCGCGCACCATACCGTTATGCGCCGCCGAAGACAAGTCTTGACGGAGCCTAGTTCAGGGTTCGCGCCAGCCGGACGCGGAATTCGCGTACCAGATCGTCGTATTGCGCCTCGCTACCGAGCAGCGTGAACAGGTCGAGCATGGTCTTGCGCGCGGCTTCGTCCTGCCATTTGCGGTCGCGACGGACGATGTCTAGCAGCTGCTCCAGCGCTGGGCGGTAGTCGTGTGCCAGGGCCAGCACATTGGCCAGTTGCAGGCGCGCATCGAGGTCATCTGCGTTGGCCTCGATACGGACCCATAGCGCCGCCGGGTCGGCACCGGCGCCGGCCGCCACCAGCTTCAACCTCGCTTGCAGCGCATCGACGCGGGTGGGGTTGCGCGCTTTGTGCGCCAGCGCGTCGAGAATCCCTCGCGCCGCATCGAGCTGACCCGTGTCGATATGGATTTCGGCGAGGTCGAGTTGTACCGCTTCGTTGCTCGGGTCGATTTGCAGTGCGTCCCGCAGCAAGGAGCAGGCGACCTCGGGCTCTCCCTTTGCGCGTGCTTCCAGCGCGGCGATGCGCAGGGGTTCGGCGGGTGAGGGCAGCAGGCCGTCGATGAAGGAGCGGATCTGTGCCTCGGGCAGGGCGCCGGTGAATTCATCGGCCAGTTGTCCATCGACGAAGGCTTTGACGTTGGGGATGCCGCGCACGCCGTAGCGTGCGGCGAGCTCAGGGTTCTGGTCCGAGTTCAGCTTGGCGAGAATGAAGCGTCCGCCGTATTCGGCCGCCAGCTTTTCCAGGATGGGTTTGAGCGTGCGACAGGGCGCACACCATTCCGCCCAGAAGTCGACCAGCACCGGGGCGTGGCGTGAAGCATCGAGGACTTTCTCCTGGAAGTCCGCGGCACCTACGTCTAGTGAAAAATTGTTCATGGATGATGTTCTCGCTGCGTGAAGAGCAATGCCGGAATGTGGTGTTTCCCGGCCGGCGGTCACTCCTCAGTTATCCGGGTCATTATGGTACGGCTCGATCTCGCCGCTGGCCACGAGGGCTTCGTAAAAGCTGACCTGGTTGCGGCCGTGGGTCTTGGCGTAATACAGGGCCTGGTCGGCGCGGCCGAGCAGTTCGACGGGAATCGAGGTGTCCCTGATCTCGGTGATGCCGATGCTGACGGTGACCTTGCCGACGCGCGGAAAGGCGTGGTTCTCGATCGAACGACGCAGGCGTTCAAAGGTCATCTCGGCGTCATTGCGATCATCCACATAGACAATCACGACAAACTCTTCGCCGCCGAAGCGATAGATCAGGTCGGTCTTGCGAAACGCACTGCGCAGGATGCGGGCAAGGAGGACCAGCACCTCGTCGCCATTAAGATGGCCAAAGCGGTCGTTGAAGCTCTTGAAGTGGTCGATGTCGATCTCGCCCATGAAGAAGCAGCCATTGCCTTCTCCCACCTTGCGTTTGCTCGTGTCGTCGGAATTGTCGTGATAGGCTCGACGTATCAGACCCAGCGCCCGGTCAAGCTGATCGTCGAAGGTGCGACGGTTGAGCAGCCCGGTGAGCCGGTCGATCTGCGAGTCGCGCAGTACCGCCAGGTAGTTGTCATAGACGCGGAAGAGGTCGGCCATCAGGGCCTGCTCGTCGGTCGAAAGCTCCGGCGTGCGGTGCACCAGCAGGTAACCGAGCACCTTGCGGGCATTGCTCATGATGGGGAAGGAGGTGACGCCCGTGGTGCTCACCAGTTCCGCAAAGGTTTGCGGGCCATCGATCTGCGACACGATACCGTCTCGCAGCGAGCTTGAGAACTCGGGGACATCGTCTGAACCCAGGTGAAATATGACCGCCCAGCCCGGCGCGAAGAGGTCGGCGACTGTCTTCAGCAAGCTGGCTTCGAGCAGATTCACGTCGCGGTGATCCGTCAGCGCGGCAATCATGCGGACAATGGCGGGAGACGACAGCGTATTCATTCTCGACGTAGGACCGGTTATTTTTCGCTTCCCGCAGTTTCTCAGGCTTGCCCGCCGAATGCAATTCCGCGGTGGCCATCGCGGCCGGCGCCGCATGTGCTGAGGGTATAATTCCGCGCCTTGCATTTCCATCCGGTTTCCTACTCGCCCCGGTCCGTCCATCATGGCTGAATTCCTTGCCCTGCGCGGCTGTGCCGCGTTTTCGGCGTCCCGCCTCGCGCGTCTGCAAAAGTCTGTCGAGCAAACCGTTTCCGGTATTGGCCTGATTGCCGAACACTGGTACTTCGTCGAATTGGATGGGCCCCTCAACGCAGACGAAACGGCCCGGTTAAGGGATTTGCTGGGCATTCCCGCCCAGCTTCCGGCTGCGCCCGGCGGTACGCTGCTGCTGGTTACGCCTCGCCTGGGAACGATTTCACCCTGGAGTTCGAAGGCGACCGACATCGCGCGCAATTGCGGCTTTGCCGGCGTCAGGCGCATCGAGCGTGGCACCGCCTTTCATGTCTCCGGGGCGCCGACCGATGACGGCAGAAAGCTGGCGCTGGCGGCAGGCCTCCACGACCGCATGACCGAGTCGGTGCTGACGGCGGTCGATGCGGCGCGGGCCCTGTTCCATCACGTCGCACCACAGCCCCTGTCCACCGTCGATTTGCTGGCGGGCGGGCGCAAGGCACTGGTCGCCGCCAACGGCGAACTGGGCCTGGCGCTGTCGGATGACGAGATCGATTATCTGGTCGAGAACTTCGGCAAGCTCGGGCGCAATCCGACCGACGTCGAACTCATGATGTTCGCCCAGGCCAATTCCGAGCATTGCCGGCACAAGATCTTCAACGCCACATGGTCGATGGATGGGGAAGCGCAACCCCTGTCCCTGTTCGGCATGATCCGCGAAACCCACAAGGCGCATCCGCAAGGCACGGTGGTGGCCTACTCCGACAATGCGGCCGTGATAGAGGGCGCGCCGATCCGACGTTTTTATCCGCGTGGTGATGGTGCCTACGCCTATGGCGAACAGCTCACCCACATTCTGGCGAAGGTCGAGACACACAATCATCCGACCGCGATCTCGCCCTTTCCAGGCGCAGCGACAGGATCGGGCGGCGAGATTCGCGATGAGGGCGCCACCGGGCGCGGCTCCAAGCCGAAGGCCGGCCTGTGCGGCTTTTCGGTATCCGACCTGCGCATTCCGGGCTACGTCCAGCCCTGGGAATCGAACTACGGCAAGCCCGAGCGCATCGCCTCGGCGCTCGACATCATGATCGAAGGCCCGATCGGCGCGGCGGCCTTCAACAACGAATTCGGCCGACCCAATCTGGCGGGTTACTTCCGCAGTTTCGAGCAGGAATTCTGCGGTGAAATGCGCGGCTATCACAAGCCGATCATGATTGCCGGCGGCATCGGCAACATTGCCGCGGAACATTCCTTCAAGATCAGGTTTCCGGCGGGCAGCCTGCTGATCCAGCTCGGTGGTCCGGGTATGCTGATCGGCCTTGGCGGCGGCGCAGCGTCGTCGATGGCTACGGGCTCGAACACCGCCGACCTCGATTTTGCGTCGGTGCAGCGCGGCAATCCGGAGATTCAGCGTCGCGCGCAGGAAGTCATCGACCGCTGTTGGCAGCAGGGTGACGGCAATCCGATACTCGCCATCCACGATGTCGGCGCCGGCGGCATTTCCAATGCCATGCCGGAACTCGCACACGATGCCGGTTGCGGCGCGGCCTTCGACCTGCGCGCGCTGCCCAGTGAAGAACCGGGCATGAGCCCGCGCGAAATCTGGAGCAATGAGGCACAGGAGCGTTACGTGCTGGCCATTGCTCCGGAACGCCTGGAGGAATTCCGCAGTTTGTGCGAGCGCGAGCGTTGCCCGTTTGCGGTGCTTGGCGTTGCCACCGGTGACGGTCATTTGACGGTGACGGATGATCACTTCGGCAACAAGCCGGTCGATATGCCGATGGAAGTGCTGCTCGGCAAAGCGCCGAAGCTTCATCGCGATGCGCGTCGGCACCAGGTCGCGATGCCGGCGCTGGACATTGCCGGCATCGACCTGAAGGAGGCCGCCTTGCGCGTGCTGCGGTTGCCGGCCGTGGCGTCCAAAAATTTCCTGATCACCATTGGCGACCGCAGTGTCGGCGGTTTCACGGCACGCGACCAGATGGTCGGACCCTGGCAGGTGCCGGTGGCCGATGTGGCGGTTACTGCGATGGGCTACGACACCCTGCGCGGCGAGTGCTTCGCCATGGGCGAGCGCACGCCGCTGGCCCTGCTCAACGCACCGGCTTCGGGCCGCATGGCGGTGGGCGAGGCAATTACCAACCTGGCAGCGGCCGATGTGGGCGATATCGGCCGCATCAAGCTCTCGGCGAACTGGATGGCGGCTGCCGGTCACGGTCATGAGGATGCGGCACTGTTCGATACCGTGAAGGCGGTCGGCATCGACTTCTGCCCGGCGCTGGGCGTGGCGATTCCGGTCGGCAAGGATTCCCTGTCGATGCGCACCAAGTGGGATGGCAGCGGGTCGGAGCAGGGCGTGCAGAAGCAGGTGACCGCCCCCCTGTCCCTGATCGTCACGGCGTTTGCGTGTGTCGATGACATTCGCCGCACGCTGACTCCGCAACTGCGGCCGGATGCCGAGGTAGGCGAAACCGAGTTGTTGCTGATTGATCTCGGCCAGGGACGCAACCGTCTCGGCGGCTCGGCCCTGGCCCAGGTGTACGGTGTCTGCGGCGATGCCGTGCCGGACATCGATGCCCCGTTGCTGAAGGCCTTTTTTGCAGCCATACAGACACTCAGTCGCGACGGCAAGATCCTCGCCTATCACGACCGCTCCGACGGCGGCCTGTTCGCCACCGTTTGCGAAATGAGTTTCGCCTCGCATGTCGGCGTTTCGCTCAATCTCGATGGACTCTGCTACGACCCATTGATGAACGATGTCGACGGTAGCGAGCGCTTTCCGCAGATCGCCGGCCGCTTGCGCGACAAGGTGGTCACGGCGCTGTTCAACGAGGAACTCGGTGCCGTGCTGCAGATTCGTCTTGCCGATCGCAGCGCCGTGATGCAGACGTTGCGCGACGCCGGCCTCGGCGCGTGCAGTCATGCCATCGGCACCACCAACACGGCGGACGCAGTACGCATCTGGCGCAACGCCAAGGCGGTGTTTGCAACCGTTCGCAGTGACTTGCAGCGCAGCTGGAGCGAAGTCAGCTTCCAGATCGCCCGCCTGCGAGACGATCCCGGTTGCGCTCAGGAAGAGTTCGATGCCCTTCTCGACGCCGGCAATCCCGGATTATCGATGACCCTTGTAAATTCTGCCGGCGCAACCGGCAGCCAATCAGTAGCCCCCTCCCCCGGGGAGGGGAGGAGGGTTCACAGCGGGCCAGCGATTTTGGGCCAAAGGCCAAAAATCGCGATACTTCGCGAGCAGGGCGTCAATGGACAGGTGGAAATGGCGGCTGCCTTCGAACGCGCCGGCTTCGCTCCGTATGACGTGCATATGTCCGACCTGCAAGCGGGTCGCGTTCATCTGGCCGGCTTCAAGGGACTTGCCGCCTGTGGCGGTTTCTCCTACGGCGACGTACTGGGCGCGGGGCAAGGCTGGGCCAAGTCGGTATTGTTCAACCCGCGCCTGCGCGACGAATTCACCGAATTCTTCGGCCGCGCCGACAGCTTCGCGCTGGGGGTGTGCAATGGCTGCCAGATGATGGCGCATCTGGCGCCCATCATCCCAGGCGCCGAGGGCTGGCCGACCTTCCAGCGCAACCGCAGCGAGCAGTTCGAAGCGCGGGTGGTGATGGTCGAGATTCCCGCTTCGCCGTCGATTTTTCTTTCCGACATGGCTGGCTCCAAGCTGCCTGTGGTGGTCAGCCACGGCGAAGGTCGCGCCGAATTTTCTGCTGGAAAAAATGACCAGGCCCTGACAGCCTTGCGCTACATCGACAACCGCGGCGCCGTGGCGAGCAGCTATCCCTTTAATCCCAATGGTTCCCCAGCCGGACTGGCCGGTGTGACCACCGCCGATGGCCGCTTCACCATCATGATGCCGCACCCGGAACGGACCTTCCGCAGTGTGCAGATGTCATGGCAGCCGCCGGGACTGGGTGACGACGGTCCTTGGCTTGAGATGTTTCGCAACGCGCGGCGCTGGTTGGGATAGGCCTGCAGTCGGCGCCGTGCGACGGCGCTGGCGGCCGGTTTGGCGGTTGTTTCCTGATGTTGATATAGTTCAGGCGAGTATTGCCGGCTGACGCAGACTGGGTTATTGTTGTCGTGCTGCATTGAAGAAATAACCATTATCCCAAAGGAGACTTTCATGCATTTTGCAAAGCATGTCGTACGTGCCGTGCCGGTAATGGCGGGCGTCCTGTTTTCATTTGCCGCAATGGCACAGGCCCCGCTGTATGGCAGCAACATCAATCTGGAAACCGCCAGAAAAGTCAGTGCCGCCGCTGAAGCCGAGGCGCGCAAGAACAACTGGAACGTGGTGATTTCAATCGTCGATACCGGCGGTTCGCTGGTATCACTGCAGCGGATTGACGGCACGCAGTATGCCAGCGTCGCGGTGGCGACCCAGAAGGCGCAGTCGGCGGTTGCCTATCGTCGGCCAACCAAGGTGTTCGAGGATGCGGTCAAGACCAACGGTAATCCGCAACTGGCTTTCCTGCCGGGCTCCATGCCGGTCGAAGGCGGGTTGCCGCTCATCATGGACGGCAAGATCGTCGGCGCCATCGGCGTTTCAGGCGTTACGTCCGCCCAGGACGGGGTGATCGCAAAGGCGGGAATGGAATCGGTCAAGTAGAGAGTCAATCGGCGCGAGGCGCCGACGCGCAGGACGACAGCATTGTCCGAGTGCCAATAAAAACGGGAGCCGAGGCTCCCGTTTTTATTGGCGTTGTCGTATTGCCTAGTCGACCTTGGCTTTGGCGCGCAGATCGTCGATGTGCTTTTGCACCATGCGCTGGGTCAGTTGCTGGCCGATCTGGCCTCGTGCTTCTTCGATGCCCGGCAACTTGAGTTCGCGCGTGTCTTCGAGCTGGATGACATGCCAGCCGAAGTCGCTCTTCACCGGGGTCTCGGTGAACTTGCCTTTTTCCAGCTTGGTCATGGCCGCGGAGAAGGGCGGCACGAAGGAGGCGGGGTTGGCCCAACCCAGATCGCCGCCACGCTCCTTGGAGCCGGGATCCTTGGAATCCTTGGCCAGATCCTCGATCTTTTCGCCCTTCTTCAGTTTTTCGATGATGGCCTTGGCGTCGTCTTCCTTCTCGACCAGGATATGCCGTGCCTTGTATTCCTTGCTGCCCAGCTTGGCCTTGATTTCCTCATATTCCTTCTTGACCTGGTCCTCGGTGACGGGGTGGGTGCGCACGTAGTCGTTGAGGTAGGCGCCGATCAGCACGCCCTGGCGGGCGAGATCCATCTGACCCTGAACGTCCGGCTTTTTGTCGAAGCCCTTCTTTAGGGATTCCTGTGTCAGGACTTCGCGGCGAACGAGTTCTTCGGTGACCGCCTTGCGCAAGTCGGCCGAATCAGCTTGGCCCTGCGCCACCTGACCGGCGATCAGGGCGTCGGCGCGGACCTTGGGAATTGCCTTGCCATTGACGGTGGCGAATGTCGCGGATTCTGCCTTGTCGGCCTTCTTCTGGGCAAGGGCGGGAGAGGCGCTCACGGATACGGCAAAGGCGAGCAGGAGAGCGTGACGGAGAGTGCGATTCATCGTGGTTCCTGAATTGGGTTGTACGGGGATGGTCATTGTTCGTCGGGAGTCCTGGCGGTGATGCTAAGCGCGTGAATTTGCTGCTTCATCAACGGGCCGAGCGCATCATACACCAAGCGATGTCTTTCCATTGTCCTGCAACCGGCAAAGCGCGGCGACACAATGGACAGTCGGAAATGTCCGCCACCGCTCCTTGCGCCGACGTGTCCGGCATGCTTGGCCGAGTCGTCGATAATTTCCACGGAGACCGGTTCAAGCGTACCCAGACTTTCCCGCATGGCATCGATCACGCTCATGAACGCGGAAATCCCTGTTTGAAGGGGCGTACCGTGACGCTGGCATAGACGCCGGCGCTGACATAGGGATCCTGGCCGGCCCAGGCTTGCGCTGTGGCTAGCGAGTCGAACTCGGCCACGATCAGGCTGCCGGAAAAGCCGGCGGGTCCTGGATCCGGGCTGTCAATTGCAGGAAACGGCCCGCCCAGGACAATGCGTCCGGCGGCTTCAAGCTCGATAAGGCGTGCGACGTGGGCCGGGCGCGCGGCAAGACGTTTTTCAAGGCTGTTGGGCACATCTTCGCCAACTATTGCGTAGAGCATCAGTCAATTCCTTGTTTGGGTAGGGGTTGCGGGGATGGCTCAGCCTTTTCCTCGGGAATGTATTTGGCGAGCACAACGCCCTGCAGGATGATGAAAAGAATCATCAGGCCCATGCCGCCGAAGAGCTTGAAACTCACCCAGGTGTCCGTGCTGTAGTTGAACGCCACGTAGAGATTGAGCACACCCATGAGGGAAAAAAAGCTCATCCAGGCGTAATTGAGCCTGGGCCAGAGCGCTTCGGGCAGTTCCACCTGTTTGTCCAGCATGGCGCGGATCAGGTTTTTGCCGAAAAATTGTGCCGAGCCGAACAGGGTCACCGCGAACAGCCAGTAGAGGATGGTCGGCTTCCACTTGATGAAGGTTTCATCATGCAGGATCAGGGTCGCACCGCCGAAAACCACCACCAGCGCGAGGCTGACCCAGAGCATGGTGTCGACCTTGCCGTGGCGATGCCAGACCCAGCCGATCTGCGCCATCGTGGCGGCAATCACCACGCCGGTGGCAACGTAGATGTCGAAGGTCTTGAACGCCGCGAAGAAGAGGATGATCGGGAAAAGGTCGAAGAGAAATTTCATGGATGCGATTGTAGCGCTTAGCTTTGTTCAGACTGCTTTTCGAGGTCGATCGAGGCCGAGTTTATGCAGTAACGCAGGCCTGTAGGGGCCGGTCCATCGGGAAACACGTGTCCCAGATGGATGCCGCAGTTGCTGCAGACGACTTCGGTACGGATCATGGCATGGCTGCGGTCAATAATTTCAGTGATGCCTTGGGCATCGAGCGGGGCCGTGAAGCTCGGCCAGCCGCAGCCCGAATCGAACTTTTCGGTCGACTTGAACAGGGGTTCGCCGCAGCCGATGCATCGATAGGTGCCAGGGTCTTTGCTGTCCCAGTACTCGCCACTGAAGGCGCGTTCTGTCCCCTTCTCGCGTGCGACGTGATACTGCATGGGCGTGAGCTGCGCGCGCCATTCGGCTTCGGTCTTGGTGATCTTGGTGATCTTGTTGCTCATAAGTGCCTCCGGGCGCTGACTATAATCGCGGCCATGGCGACTCGGATCAACTTTTGCGCAAATAGTTTCAGGGGCAGGCGATGCGTGTGACGGTGCTCGGTGCCGGCGTCGTCGGCGTCACTACTGCATGGTACCTGGCGGCCGATGGCCACGAGGTCACCGTCATCGAGCGCCAGCCACTGCCCGCGCAGGAGACCAGTTTTGCAAACGGCGGCCAGATTTCGGTCAGCCATGCCGAGCCTTGGGCCAATCCGCAGGCCCCATTGAAGGCCCTGAGATGGCTCGGGCGCGAAGATGCTCCCTTGCTTTGGCGGATGCGTGCGGATCCGGCGCAATGGGCCTGGGGCCTTAAGTTTTTGCGGCAATGCACTTCGGCGCGGGCGCGGGCCAATGTCGGCGCCATCGTGCGCCTTGGCCTCGCCAGCCGCCTTGCGCTGCAATCCTTGCGGCGGGACCTGGCGCTCGAATACGACCAACTCGAACGCGGCATTCTGCATTTCTATACCGATACACGCGAGTTCGAGCATGCCTTGCCGCAGGCGGCGCTGATGCGTGAATTCGGGTGCGACCGGGTGCCGAAGACGGC
>CAMBRI010000078.1 GCA_945870205.1 Sulfuritalea hydrogenivorans sk43H
TGCCCCCTGCAACAGGCGCAACACCAATCCATTCAGACTGCTGCCCTCTTGTTCCGCCTGACTTTTCAGTTGGGCCAACGCCTGATCGTCCAGCCCGCGAATACTCATGGTCGCCATGATGTCACCTATGCTTTCATTTTGAATACACACATGATATCACCACTGAACAGATCGACGGCTTTTCCTCACCCCACCAAAAACTCTTCGTTCTTCTTCCCCTTCGCCACCTCATCCGCAAGCCAGTGCGGCGGACGGCCGCGGCCGGACCAGGTCTCGCCAAGGCTGCCCGCCGAATTTCAAGGCGATGTCCTTGCTCACTGTCGCTCAGAGCCAGGAAAGCGGAATTGCCCAAAGGCGATCGCCGAAGGGCAATGGTATCGTGCCATCGTAGAGTACAAGGCCGGTCATGAACTGAGACCCGGTCAGATCCTGCAACCGACGCAAGCCCTTGAAATCCGTTGCGCTTACCGTGGCAGCTGCTTTGACCTCGATACCGATGACGGCACGCAAGGGTGACTCCAGAACAAAGTCGACCTCCACCTGATCTTTGTCGCGATAGTGCGAAACAAACCAGGACTCGGAACTCAGGCTGATGATCTTCAGCAATTCGCCGTATACCCAGCTTTCTAGAATCGGCCCAAACCGCCCGCGTTCGCTTCGCAGCAGTTCAGGGGTGGCTCGCACCAGAACAGCGAGCAGTCCCGCATCGAGAAAATGCAGCTTGGGTGTCTTGACCAAGCGACTGAGTTCGTTGCGCCGCCAGGCGGGAAGCCGGCGAACCAGAAAGAGCTTTTCGAGGATCCCGATGTATTTCTCGGCCGTGTGCAGGTTCAGGCCAATCTGCCCTCCTATCTGGCTGAGGTTGAGCAACTGACCGCTCAGCATGGCCAGAATCGCCAGCAACTGAGGGATGCGCGCGGCTTGGTCGATTTGCGCGACGTCCTGGACGTCGCGTTCGACCAGGGTCGTCATGTAGGCGCGCGCCCAGGCGTGCCGGCGAGCGCCGCTGACACGACTGCGCATTTCCGGATAACCGCCGGCCAACACGTGACCCACCAGATCATCTCCGATGCACGGCGCCATTTCGCCCTGCAATGTTGTCCAATCCCCGGTCGCCGCCCGTTCAAGAAATTCCGAACGGTGCCCGAGAATCTCGGCGTTCGACAAAGGCAGCAGGGAGTGAATTTCGATCCTGCCGGCAAGGCTATCGGCGATCATCGGCAAGCTCATGACATTGGCCGAACCGGTAAGCAGGAAGCGGCCCGGTCGGCGATCCTGGTCGATCGACAATTTCAGCGCCAAAAGCAGACCCGGAGCACGCTGAATCTCATCGATGATGGCGCAGTCGATCTGGCGGACAAATCCCTCGGGGTCGGAACGTGCCGCCGCCAGTCGATTCGGATCGTCAAGCGAGATGTAAGGGCGCTCTGCGGTGAATTGTCGGGCAAGAGTAGTCTTTCCCGACTGACGGGGTCCATTGATCAAGACCGCCGGCGTATCGCGCAAGGCATCACTCAGCAGAGGCTGAAGGTGGCGAGTAATCAAGGGTACGGTCACGGACATGGGGGACACCCCTTAGCAGATCGGCTAAAGTGCAGTATATGTTCGTCTATTATGCACCACAATATCGTCCACTTTGCATTAGAAACAATTTTAAAAGAGCTTGTTTCCGGGAGCACCGGCGACGTCATTCCAACGGCGGTGTTATCTCTGTCCGACAAGTTGGACAAGCAATGCCTGCAGGCTTAGCTGGCGTAGGGACAACAAGACAACCTTCGGGTTGCCTTCCTTCCTGGTTTCAAAATAAGAAATGCTGCTAGGGTGTGTTCTCAATTAAGCCAGCCAGACGAAGGTACACGCGAGATGAACGAACGACAGAAAGGACGAGGCCAGTTTGTCGTAACGCGTGGCGATACGCCGGAAGTGCTTGATGCGAGCGAAGAACCGTTCGATCAGATTGCGGTCTCGGTAGAGATGGCGATCGAAGCTGCGCTGGGTAAGACGATTGGAACGGGGCGGAATCACAGCTTGCGCGCCTGCGGCCTCGATCTTTGCAATGAAGTGGTCGGCGTCGTACCCCTTGTCCGCGATGATGGCTTGCGCCGACAAGTGCTCGATGGTCTTGGCCGCACATTCGATATCGGCAATCTGACCTGCGGAGAGAATCACCCGCAGCGGATTGCCCAAGGCATCCACGGCGACATGCAGCTTGGTGGTCAGTCCACCCCGCGATCGACCGATTTCCTGTCCACCCGCTTTTTTTTGGCGCCGGCAGAGTGCTGGTGCGCACGCACGATGGTCGAATCGATGAATAGCTGCTCCATGTCAGCGTCACCTTGCATGGCGTGGGCAACGCGCTCAAATACGCCCTTCTCACGCCAGCGGGAGAATCGTACATATGTTCGGTGCCAATGCCCGAACTCGGCCGGCAGGTCGCGCCACGGGCTGCCCGTTCGCATGATCCAGAGGACCGCCTCCACAAACCGCCGATTGTCCTTGGCCGTGCAACCCCGGTCACTGACCTTGCCTAGCAGGAGCTGCTCGATGCGTTCCCACTGGTCGTCACGTAACATTTTTCGGTCCATCCCAACTCCGCCCAAAAGTCAGGATATGACCACATTCCATTCACTGTGAACAGTCCCTCGCTATCCCATTGACCGTGAACGATTTCTTTTACCTCGGTTGCGTATGGCATATCAGGATTCAATCAATTGAGAACAGACCCTAGGGAAAAGTGTACGAGTCACGTCTGAGCCGGTGTGGAATTTTCCCAGGCGTGGGCAATTTCCGGGTGAAGCTTCAGTCCCAGCGCACGCATTACCTTGAGGATAGTAGCAAAGCTCGGATTGCCTTCGCCGGAGAGCGCCTTGTACAGACTTTCGCGGCCCAAACCTGTTTCCTTGGCGAGTTGAGTCATCCCCTTGGCTCGGGCAATGTGGCCGAGTGCCTTGGCAATGAAAGCCGCATCGTCGCCAGCCTCTTCCATGCAGGCTTCGAGATACAGAACCGTGTCTTCCTCAGTTTTGAGGTGTTCAGCACTATCCCATTTGCGCAGCTTCAGCGTTCCCATGTCAGCCTCCTATAGCTCCCGCGCCAACTCAAGCGCAGTCTTGATGTCTTTCGATTGGGTCGATTTATCACCACCCGCCAGCAGAATCACGATTTCTATGCCACGCTGCGCGAAATACACGCGATAGCCTGGGCCATAGTGAATCCGCATCTCCGAAACTCCTTCGCCAACCGGTTCGTGAGTCGAAGTTGCCATCTTCTGCCCGATCAATACGCACCTGTATCCGGCGAACGGCCTGCCTGTCGCGTAAACTTGCGAACCAATCATCGAACACTTCGGTGGTGTGAATGGTCTTCATAGGGTCGATTGTATAAAATGGGATACACTCAGTCAAGGGTAAACCGCGACAGAGTAATTCGATGACGTGGTTTTGCTGTCCTTCCCCATGCTTGTTTTGCCCCATCCCCACCCCAACCCCCCAATCGCAAACGTCGCATGCGACCTTCCCCTTGAAGGGGAGGGAGCATCCTTCATGCGATTGCCCTGCTTTGGCACCCTGATCGGCAACTCCGATATGTACAGCGGCAACCTGTCATTCGTCGCCGAACGTGGCCGGCCCTATAACATCGCACCCGCTTACGACATGACGCCCATGGCGCTCGCGCCCCGCACGGGTGGCGGGATATGCCAATAGCGCAGCGCGTCAGTCATTCGTATCGACTTCCCCTCCCGCCCGAACTCCGGGAGCGCCAAAACCTATCCAGCGTGCGACAACAAGCTTTCATACGGAATCTTGAGACCATCATGCAAACGCTTCACCATGCGCAGACTGAGCGCACGCTTGCGGTTCAACACCTCGGAAACCCGACCGCTCGACCCGATGAAAGGCTCCAGATCCTTGGCGGCCAAACCCTGCTGCTCCATGCGGAACTTGATCGCCTCGATCGGGTCAGCGGGGCCGATCGGGTAATGCCTGTTTTCATAGGCTTCGACCAGCGCGACCAGCACCTCCATTTCGTCCGCTTCCGGCGATCCCTCGGGTGCCTGAAAAATGCTCTCCAGGCGCACAAACACCGCCCGCAAGTCAGCATCGTTACGAATCGGCTTAATATTCATTGACGCTCTCCACGTTGATGCTGTCATAGCGAGCATGAGTGCCGATGAACTTCACCCACGCAATGCCTGCCCGGTACTGCATCTCCACAACAAGCCGGTACTTGTTTCCGGCAATGTTGAACACCACCCGGTTATTTCCGCAAATGCTTGCGTTACGGTAGTGCGACTTCACGTCCTGAGGTGATTCCCATTTGGCCGATATCGCCTCGTCGTACCAGCTTTCCAAGGGTCCCTTGGCATCCGCATAGGCTGATTGCTCCCAGAACTTTCTCAATGTGCTCTTGGCAATGACACGCATGCTGGAATTATACCTCCCGCCACGGGAGGCGCGCGAGTTCTAAACCGGGCAGACCACTATCTATGCCCCGACGCTCGGCATACTCCTTGACTTTGTCGCCCTGATTCCGAGTGGAGTATTGCTGGTGCTCGGTTGACATCCGTACGTATTGCGCGGCACGGTAGCGGGGAGCAAGTGCGGCACCCGGGTGGGGCGCAAAAAAAAAAGAAAACAGACACCCGCGGCCCACACTAATACTTGACGACGTAGTACCCGAGCTTGATCACTTCGGTCAGGACAAACTGTCCCGACCGCTCGTTGCTCCACCAGCGGTCTGCATCCCACCACACCGGCTCGCCCGCCACCAGGCGGTAGCTCAGTCCGGAACCGGCAAATACAGTCCCCCACACCCAGTCCAGGCGCCGCATGTGCGGCGGATCGCTCACCACCAGCACGGTCCTCCAGCCGCGTGCGCGCATCAGGGCCAGCGTGGCCACGGCTTCCTGGTATGAATTGTTCGCCGTCCCCTCGAAAACAATGCGTTCGGGCGGCACCCCCGCCTCGATCAGCACACGGGCGCGCCACTCAAGATACTGACGCCGCGTGTCGGCCGGCGAACCGTCCAATCCGGTAATCAAGACAGTCGGGGCAAAACCGCCCTGCACCAGTGCGGCCACTTTGCGCACTCGGGCACCGTCATCGCCGCCCAAGGCAACCAGAAGCTCAGCTCGCACCGGCACGCTTGTCCCCGCCGATACCCAGCGGCCCAAACCCAGGAAACAGAGCACTGCAACTGTCCTGACATCCTCCCCGCCCTGAAGGGCGAGGGTTCCTGACTACCCTTGGGGCACCGCACGAACAGCATGCGGCTCAGACCAAGGCGTCGAGGAGATCACGGGCAACGCGCTCTGTCGGGGCTGGAGCGGCTCCCGCGAGGCCTTGGCAAGCAAAGCCTCCTTGCACGTTAGATCACACAATCCCGCCACGCTGAGCAGTGATGTCATCTCTCGCCAGGCCGTTTCGAGCCCGACTGGATTGTGCGTACTACCATCCGCATGCAGATGCAGGAACGCGCTATAAACATCGCGTTGCACCGATCCGCGCCCATCCCGAAACACATGCCGACGTTGCGACAGCGGCTTCTTCACGAAGTCATCCGTCGTGTGGTCATACTGGCTGGTTTTCAGGTTGCGGACATCAATAACCGTTCTCGACCCGCCAGCTCTTTCAGCCTTGCGCGTCAGTTCGCTCATCAACAATCCTGGGGCTCGCTTTCCTACTGATTTCCCGTAGCGCTTCTGCAGCGCTTTGGGCGATACACCGTCATCGCGCCAGTCCAGCGCGTGCGACAGCAAGTCATTGATCAGGCGCCCGTGGCTGTCGCCCCGGATCGCCGCTTCCTGCCGTTGCCCATCGGCCAGCTCGGCAGCCACCGCCCGCTGACGGTTCGACGTCACCCAGGTGCGGCAGCCGCGCTTGACGGTGCCGTCGGCATTGAAGTTGTCCGGGTTGGCGGCGCGACGCTGGCGATCAATCGTGCGCTGCAGCCGGCGAATCAGGCGTTCCGGGCGCTCGATCTCGGCACACAGGCGCACCAGGCCGGCAGCGGTGGGCGTGCACCAACCTACCGTGCTCGGCCCCAGGTCCAGACCGCCACGGCTCCCGGGGGCCGCGAGCTTCGCGAGCAAGGCAGCTTTAAGCGGTGTCAGACCTTCCTGGACCAGCTGCACAAACCAGCGCCGCTCACCGCGGACGGTGCGCCAGAGGATCCGACAGTACTTGGTCGGCGCATCGAGCGCCGCGCACAGCCATTCGTCTTTCTTGAGGTCCGGCAGGCTGACGGCCAGCGACCAGTCACGTTCGACTTGCAGGAGGCGGGTATCCGCCTTCCACTGCAGCATTCCGGTATTGTTCTTGCCCGACAAGGAGCGGACCGGGCGGCGGAAGCTCTTGAAGCGCAGGCGACCGCGGGTGCCACAGACCCATTCTTCGGCGGCCTTGAAGACCTGTTTGGCAACCATCTGCATTTCATGGGTGCCGATGCGGCCATAGAAGCCGGCCGCTTTGGCCTGCGCACAGACCACCGCATCGAAGGCGACCGAAGAGAAGCCGTGGGTCTTGCGCAGGGCGGCGTAGGCCGCCGGGCGAGCGTCTTTGGGCAGTTTACGGGCGGCCACCCAAGCGGGATCGGCGCGCAAAGCGCCCACCACGGCATGGGCGTGCTGAATCATGACGTTGGTCAGGCGCGTGCCCACCCGGAACCGATCGAGCAGGCGCCGCTCATCGGTCGCGCTGGCGACCAAGGGCAGTTCGACGACGTAGGAAGGAGTTTTTTCTTTCTTGCGAGCCATGTCTGTAGTATACTTGGTCTATGGACAAAACTCAAGATATTCGTACTGGCCGGCACTGTGTTTTTGCATTGCATGCACACTTGGTCTTTGTGACAAAGTATCGGCGGCACGTGTTTGATGCGGATGCGCTGGTGCGGTTGCAGGGCATCTTTGAACGGGTGTGCGCCGATTTCGGGGTGACGTTGATCGAGACCAACGGTGAAGATGATCATGTGCATTTACTGGTCCAGTATCCACCTCAGGTGCAATTGTCCAAGCTCGTGAACAGCCTCAAAGGGGTCTCGAGCCGGATGTTGCGCCAGGGACGACTGGATATCGCTCATCGCTATTGGCGCGGGGTACTGTGGAGCCCCTCTTATTTCGTGGCATCCTGCGGCGGGGCGCCGTTGGCTATCATTCGCCAGTATGTGGAGCAACAACAACGGCCAAAATGAGCTCAACGCGGCATCGAGCCGCGTTGAGCTCGGACCTTATATCCCCGGCATGAATGTCGAGGCTTTACGGTCCGAGTTGGTAAGCAGCAGCAAAACGGCCAAAGCCTTCGGCCAACGTCGCGGCAGGGCCGGTTGTGCCATGCGGGAACCCAAACCGTCATCGCGAATACCAGGCAGCATAGATCGCATACCGATTACCGATGCGCAGGACAAAGCCGAATGTTGCTCAGGTGGCCATCGCCTGGGCATGGCGAAGCTCGATAAGCGTGTGGACCGGGAGGGGTTCAATGGCGTACGCGACGCCGCCAAGATCGGCAAACTCGACCAACACAAGCTCGCCATCCAATTCATCGACGATGGTGCCGACCTGGCCTTTGGCGAGGTGCGCTCCCGGCACATCTTCCAGCGTCGCAACGACATCAAGCAATTTCATCGCACTCTTTCGATATTAGGTCGCAGCATTGCGATTTCTCTGGCCTACTTGTTCGACAACCGGATCAGGCAGCAATGCGCTCACGGACGTGGGGCACGTCGCGACTCCCCGCCTCACGCACTTGCCCGGCATCCAGTGTCTCGATCGCCAAGGTTCCGCCATCGAGCGTCATAAACTCAACCTCGTAGGCAGCGCCCTGGCGGTAGATATGGACCACCACGCCAACATCCCCCGCTTGAAGGCCGGAGGAAGAGATATCTTCGGTTAACACTACGGATGCATGCTCAGTAATCATGGAACCTCCTAAATGGGGTAAGCGGTGATATGAGTTTCATCGAATTTCAACTTTCGCACTGAACCACTGCGGATTGAGTATGGCAAGCATGCGTTTGGGCTACGCCGGAAATTTGCGGGCCGTGTGGATGACATTCAGGACAACGATCGCCTCGGGAAGCAGTTTTACCAGTATGCGCCGTAAAGCCCCGTCCAAGTGCGCCAGAGGCGTAGCGTCTTCTAGCGAAGCGACGCATTTGCGCGGGGATATAAGGCGCGGTTTGTCTCAGAGGGGTCGTTGCTGTTGCTCGACATATTGCTTGATGATTTCCAGTGGAGCGCCACCGCAGCTTGCCGCAAAGTAGGATGGGCTCCAAAGCATTTCTTTGCAATAGTGCTGAATGATATCCGGTCGTTCTTGGCGCAGCATGCGCGATGACACGCCCTTCAGGCTCCGCACCAGCGAGGACACCGCCACCTTCGGCGGATAGGCAACCAGCAAATGCACGTGGTCCCCTTCGCCATTCATTTCAACAAGTGTTGCGCCGAAGTCCAGCGCCACTCGATCAAAGTGTTGCCGAAGCTTGTCGATCGCATCGCCATCAAACACTTTTCGGCGGTATTTCGTCACAAAGATCAAATGCACATGCATTGCAAAAACACAGTGCCGGCCGGCTCTAATATCTTGATTTGAGTTCATAGATCAAGTATACTCTAAGCACTCGTTCACGTAAAGTCATGGCGCGCAAATCAACACCTACCTTCATCCACGAAATGCCGATCCGACTGGATCGCATGAAGGCGCATGCCGTATCGAAGCGCTTCGACGTGGCCCATTTCCCCTACAACGTCGTGGTGCAAGTGATGCTGCAGCGCCTGGATGCGTTGCGTGCCGATCCGCGCTATGCCCTCGCCTGCAAATTGCCCAAGAAAGACGACGCGCAGCGCAAGACGCGCAATGCCTTGTTCAACGCATTGCGCGCCGATCATCAATTCTCCGAGTTCGCCGCGCACGCCGTAGTGGCCCAACACATTCGTGCCTCCGGCTACCTCGATGAGCTGATCGATTCGC
Source organism: Sulfuritalea hydrogenivorans sk43H (assembly GCA_945870205.1). Lineage (GTDB taxonomy): Bacteria > Pseudomonadota > Gammaproteobacteria > Burkholderiales > Rhodocyclaceae > Sulfuritalea > Sulfuritalea hydrogenivorans_A. Next base: position 8,967 of record CAMBRI010000078.1, read on the forward strand.
ATACCGCGCAAACGCTGGCCAGTCGCGCCTTCGATGCGTGCGAGAAATACATGATCGGTCTGCGCGGTCGCCCGCGCTTCAAGCGCCGCGGTGAGATCGCTTCGATCGAAGGCAAAGGTCCGGCGTCACCCCTGCAATGGGCTAATGATCACGTGGTCTGGGGCGGCAAACGTCGGGATCGGCGCCTGGTGCTACGTCCTACCTTCGACCTAGCCGACAAGCAAGGCATCGAAGCGCATGCCTTGTCTGGCAAGATCAAGTACGTACGCCTGGTGCGCCGTAAGATTCGTGGCGACTGGGCATTCTTCGTGCAACTCGTGTGTGAAGGCGAGCCGCTCCAGCGCTTTGAAGCGCGCAATGAAGACGCGGCGATCGATCTGGGGCCGTCTACCGCCGCGATCGTTTCGCACACTACGGCCGCCTTGGTATCCTTTCTCCCTACGATCGACGAGGACCTGGCCGCTAAGCGTGTGTTGCAGCGCGAGCTGGATCGCTCGCGGCGCACAACCAATCCGCAGTGCTTCAACCTAAATGGCACCTGGAAGCGCGGCCAGCGGCAAACCGTATTCTCCAAGCGCTATCGTGTGACGCGCGCCAAGCTGGCCGAGCAAGAGCGCATCATGGCCGAAACCAGGGATCGCGCGCATGGGCGCCTATCCAACATCGTCCTGCGAGACTTCGGCAAGGTCGTCAAGACGGAGAAATTGAGCAAAGTTGCCTGGCAAAAACGGTGGGGTCGTCGCATGAAGGCGACGGCGCCCGCTACTTTCATGAGTAAAACGGACCGCAAAGCCGGAAATGCTGGCGGCGCCGTTGTGGAATTCAACGCCGGCCGGCACAAGTTGAGCCAGTACGATCACACGCAGGGTGACTTCGTCAAGAAGCCGCTGTCCCTGCGTTGGCATGTGCTGCGCGATGGCTCTGGGCAAGTAGTTCAGCGCGATCTGTACTCCGCCTGGCTGGCGTTATTCGTTCAAGCCGATGGATTGGATGCATCCCGGGCGACGTCTGCCTGGGCGGTTGCCTACCCGCTACTAGCGCGTGCGGCGTCCAATCCGGTAAAAGCTGCAAGCTGGACGCCTGGCTCACGCCAGGCGCCCGCACGTCCTCTTGAGGGCGTTAGAGCGGTTCGCACGCAAAAGCAGTCAGAATCTCGAGCGAGAGTCCCGGCTTATGCCGGGAATGAGTTTGGGGTCACGCTGTGAGAATCCCCGGATTTCAATCCGGGGAGTGGGTCAAGAAAACAACATATGGGAGCTTGTTAACGACCAGCTCGCGGGCATCCGGTACGCGGGCGCTTTTCCTGATCCGTTCCGGGAACGGTGGCAGACCTTCTATCTGCTCGACGATCCGCCGTTCTATCGATCCGGCAATGCGCGGCCCGGCCTGGACGTAGTAATAGGCGAGTATTTCCTCAAGATCGTCGAGCGCCTCATCGGTCCAGACGATTCTCATGCCTATGCGGTTTTACGGGCGAGCCTCGCATCCAGACGCGCCTTCAGCGTAGCCATCGCGTCCGCGTGCTCGCGCAGGCCGGTCTCGCCGGAATCCACCCGCCGCATGGTCGCCGTGACTTTGCCGAACAGCCATTCGTCGTACCCTGACTCCTTTTCCATGATGAGTTCCTGGATCAGCGTGCCGGCGGCGTCCTCGATCGAGATCATGATCCCTACCGGACGGTTGTTTTTCGTTACAACGACGGGTTCGCGCCTCGAGGCGTCAAGGAATTCGCCGAAGTGGTTCTTGGCCTCGCGGGCCGACATGACTTTCATGGATGCATCCTTTTGGTAACGCGAACATGTGTCCATTGTAGCTATTGTGCCCACAATTTCAAGGATCGCTTATCCTCACCCCACCAGAAACTCCTCCCGCTTCTTGCCCTTGGCCACCTCATCCGCCAGCCAGTGTGGCGGACGACCGCGGCCGGACCAGGTCTCGCCGGCGCCAGTTGCCTGCGAAACTCGAACCAGCCTTGATCCAGAATCGACTTGTCAAACCCGGCAGGATTCTGTCTTGACTATGGGATCCACTGCGGGGAGTCCGGCGCGCACGGCGAGGGCCCCTCTCGTAAGCCACCACAAAAGCCAAGGGGGCTAGCACCAAGTGCGCCGTTCGCGCAGCGAACACGTAGGCGGCGCCGCCGCATTTGGTACTAGGGGAATTGGCGGTTTTCATGAGTTCAAGCGGGTCGCTCTTGTTGTTCTATGTACCGCTTGAGGACCTCGAGCGGAGCACCGCCAACCGAAATAACGCAGTAGCTGCGGCTCCAAAGCACGGACTCTGCATAGGTCTCCGCCAGTTCGGGGCCAAAGTCTCGCCGCAACAGGCGGGACGTATTGGTCTTGAGCATATTCACGAAGTCCGACACCGGCCGGTGTGGCGGCAAGGCGAGCAGGAAGTGGCAATGATCAGCTTCGCCATTCATCTCAATCAGCTCCCCGTCCCAGCCAGCCGCCCGTTCGCGCGCCAGAGCCTCAATCCTGTCCAGCATGGCGCCTGTTAAGCATTTGCGTCGGTACTTTGTCGAAATAACCAAATGATAGTTAAGTGCGTAGACGCAGTGCTGCCGCTGCTTTAATGTTTGCATTGAACTCATAACTATAGTATAATGCAACTTATGGACCGGCGCAAGATCACCTACAAGCTTTTTCCGACAGCGGCACAAATCGTGCAGCTGGGAAATCTCTTGCGCTTGCACAAAGATTTGTGGAACGCCGCCTTGCAGGAGCGTATCGATGCCTGGCGCAAAGTCAGCAAGTCGATCAGCTATGAAGACCAGTGCGCCAGCCTCACCCAGATTCGCGGCGAGCTGCCGGACGACTGGGCGATCATGAATTGTTCGTCGCAGCAGGTCACGTTGCGTCGGCTCAACAAGGCCTTCCAGGGATTCTTCCGGCGCGTGGCGCGCGGTCAGTCACCTGGCTTCCCGCGGTATAAATCGATTCAGCGCATGCCGGGCTTTGGCTACAAAAGCCATGGCGATGGCTGGCGTTTCACGCCGGCCATGGGCCAGCGCAAGGGCAAGGAATGCTGGAAACATGGCACATTGCGCCTGCAAGGCGTGGGTCATATCAAGGCGCGCGGCATGGCTCGTCAGGGCGGCACGATCAAGTCGTGCGAGGTGCTGCACGACCGAGGTGAGTGGCATCTGTCGCTCACCGTCGAATGTACGGATATTCAGCGTGAAGGTGGCGGGATGGCGGTAGCCGCCGACTGGGGCGTCAATACGCTGCTATCGCTGGTCAAGTCGGACGGTACGACAGAACCGATCCCTAATCCGCGCTGGTTCAAGGAGGGACAGGCGCGACAGCTTGAGCTGGACCGGGCGGTCTCGCGCAAGAAGCGCCGATCAAAGGGCTGGCGTCGCGCCAAGCGCGCCTCTGCCAACTTCAAGGCGAAGAGCGCCCGGCGGCGTCTCGATCATCATCACAAGCTATCGGCGCGTATTGCTGGCGAGGTCGCGATCTTTGCGACCGAGGACTTGACCATTAAGAACATGACAGCTTCGGCCGCCGGTACCCTCGACGAGCCGGGGAAGAATGTAGCCCAGAAGAGCGGGCTCAATCGTGAAATATTGGATACAGCGCCGGCGCTTCTCATGCAACTGATTGCCTACAAAGTCGAAGAAACTGGTGGGCAATTCATTGAAGCACCGACGCGGAAACTCAAACCATCTCAGCGGTGCCCAGCTTGCTGGGCAATCAAGAAGAAATCGCTCTCGCAACGAACGCATCGTTGCGCCTGCGGTTGTGAGATGGATCGGGATATGGCGGCAGCGCAGGTGGTTCTGCGCTGGGCTATGCAAGAGCAGTTTGGGCAGGAACTGTCCAAGGCGGCCTAACGGCCGCTACGAAACCGCCTCCAAGTGCACCGCATTTGGTGGTCGGTAGTTCATCCGCGAATTTGGACGTCCTGAGGACTTTGCGGGACAGAGCGGACAGCGAATCACGCCGCCAAGTCATGGTATCCGACGCATCTTCACCCGCCGTGAAAACGGGGTCATCAATTTTGGCGCCCCCGTGACGCTTACCGGTGTAGCGGTTTGCGGTGGACAACGTCAGACTCCTGATTGGCGCCCCCGGGGGCTACTTCCAAACATCCCGCAACAGTTCTACGACCGCACGACACCCTGCATCAGTGCCGCACATCTCGACGGGGGCCTTATTCTTGAAGGCCAATTTCGGTTCGAACAACCAACGAACTGCCTGCTTGTCGTCGCCAAGAACTGTAGCCGCTTCCTGAACGATCTCGCGCCACTTTTCCTTTAACGGATGCGGCCCCTTGGGAGCAGATGTAGTTGGTGATTCGGCAGGTCCAAACAACGAACCAACGACCTTCGGAAGAAATGCACCCACCTTGACCACGGGGGCCACGGCGTCGAGGTAGTCAAGATAGTTGACGACACCTCGACAACCGGCCCGTCGGTTGGCTACGCATGACCAGAACGGTTGACCACCATGGCCGATGACCTTGCGGGTCGGCCCTCCGCACGATGGACAAGGCGGAGCAAGCTCATTGAATCGTTTGTTTTCGGGCCGGGGAACGTAGTTTTGCAGTTCCGCAGGAATCTTGCCCACGACATACCATGTGCCAGTCGCATGGTCCCGCATCGCACCAAACCGTTTAGCGTGACCTGTGGCGTCGTGCGGGACGCTAAGAATAGTTATCTCTTCAGCCACACCGAATTGTGCAATTGCCTTGCCTGAAGGGAGGTGTCCGCAAAATTGCTACCCTGATTCGGCGACTATTGAAATAGTCTATTTTGGACTATTCCAATATGGACTTCAACCTGCGGGTGTCGCCAAAGTGATCCGTCGATGGAAAAGTCCATTCATTCGCAGCGCTACCGCCTGTTTCTTGATCTGCTGCGAGTTTCGCGGATCGAATCAGGCCTTACGCAAGAAGATGTCGCAACGAGGCTGAACACGAGCCAGTCATTCGTCAGCAAGTGTGAGCGGGGAGAACGCCGACTTGACGTTGTAGAACTCCGATCCTGGTGCAATGCACTCGGCGTTCCTTTGTGCGATTTCATTCGACGCTTTGATCGGGCTATCGCGTCTGACGTCTGACATCAACGCTGCTCTCCCACGAACAACTGGACGACCCTCCCTAGCAGAGGTGGCCCCGTCTCTACCACGGCAGCTACCCTGACCTGCCCCTGTAGCAATAACAGTCATTCGCCAGGCAGTCCGGATAGCTATACTCATTGCGAGCAGAATTTTTGCCTGCACTTTTTCCACCGAGCAATACCTGAAATGGCACCTCCTTCAAACTTCGTAGGTTCGCTGGTAAACCCGCCAGACTGCTAAAATTCATACCCAATTCAAATCACCGCATCTACTCCCGTGGCCGTGACAAACCCAACCCCCGCATTGCCGTTGTTTCAAACCCCGAACAACGCACCGGTGCGCATCGCGATCATCGGTTTGGGCTACGTCGGCCTGCCGCTTGCTGTGGAATTCGGCAAGAAATACCCTGTCACCGGCTTCGACATCAAGCAGCCCCGCATCGACGAACTGCGCGCCGGCCGTGACAGCACCCGTGAAGTCGAACCCGCAGAATTGGCCGAGGCCAGCCAGCTCGGTTTCACTGCCGACCCCGAACAACTGCGCACTTGCAACGTCTTCATCGTTACCGTCCCCACCCCGGTCGACAGTGCCCAGCACCCCGACCTCACGCCACTGATCAAGGCCTCCGAAACCGTGGGCAAGGTCATGGCCAAAGGTGCGATAGTCATCTACGAATCCACCGTCTACCCTGGCGCCACCGAAGAAGTCTGCGTGCCACTGCTCGAAAAGCACTCCGGCCTCAGCTTCAATCGCGACTTCTTTGCCGGCTACAGCCCCGAGCGCATCAACCCCGGCGACAAGCAGCACCGCCTCCCCACCATTCGCAAGGTGACTTCAGGATCAACTCCCGAAATCGCCGATTTTGTCGACACCCTCTACCGCAGCATCATCACCGCCGGCACCCACAAGGCCAGCTCCATCAAGGTCGCCGAAGCCGCCAAGGTGATCGAGAACACCCAGCGCGACCTCAACATCGCCCTGATGAACGAACTCGCCCTGATCTTCCACCGCCTCGGTATCGATACCCTCGAAGTCCTCGAAGCAGCCGGCAGCAAATGGAACTTCCTGCCCTTTCGTCCGGGCCTGGTCGGTGGTCACTGCATCGGCGTCGATCCCTACTACCTGACCCACAAGGCTCAGGAGATCGGCTACCACCCGGAAGTCATCCTGGCCGGCAGGCGCATCAATGACAGCATGGCGGGCTACGTGGCCGACGTAGTCATCAAGCTCATGACGCGGCGCAAGATGCAGGTCGTCGATTCGAAAATCCTTGTCCTCGGCCTTACCTTCAAGGAAGGCTGCCCGGATCTGCGCAACACCAAGGTGATCGACATCGTGCGCGAACTCACCAGTTACCACGCCCAGGTCGACATCTACGACCCGTGGATCGACGTCGCCGAAGCCGAGCACGAGTACCGGGTGAAACCTCTCTCCATGCCACCTCAGGCCGGAACGTATGACGCCATTGTCCTCGCCGTGGCACATCCGGAGTTTTTGCAAATGGGTGCCGCCGGTATCCACGCCTTGGGCAAGGACGACCATGTGCTGTACGATGTAAAGTCATTGCTGGGCAAGGCCGAGGCTGATGGTCGCTTGTAACGATACCGCCGAACTCACCCGGGTCACCGGCTTCTCGCCGCAGACGCCCGTGGCCGAGGGCGTGCGTCGCTTTGTCGAGTGGTACCGGGCCTATCACAATGCCTGATTCGCAGTTGGTCCCCGTCATCCTCAGCGGCGGCTCCGGCACGCGCCTGTGGCCGGTATCGCGCGAGAAGCATCCGAAGCAGCTACAGCCGTTGCTGGGCGACGATAGCCTGCTGCAGGACACCTTGAGGCGCCTCGAAGGCCTGCCAATGGGCGCGCCGATCATCGTCAGCAATCAGGAATACCGTTTCATCACCGCCGAGCAATTGCGCCAGCTCGGCTTGCC
>CAMBRI010000079.1 GCA_945870205.1 Sulfuritalea hydrogenivorans sk43H
AGACTGTCAACGGCCTATTGATAGATGCATACCCAATGGCTGTTCCTCGGCGCATTGCTGTCGGTCAAACGGCGACAGTGTCGCTACCTTCGGCAAGAACCTCTTGAACAGCTCTTTCAGCCCTACCTCGTCGTTGACGTAGTGAGTAATGCCTGCAAGTTCGGCGGCGCGAATCTTTTGCCAGAGATAGCTACCGGCCGGACCTAGTTCCTTCTGGTACTGCTGAGTCTCTAAGAGGGACTCGGGGAGCGACTATCTGAAGATCGGAAGGAGCAATTGGTGGTTCTCTCGGGATGACTGACTCTCACCCCGTTGCACCCTCAAGGGCTGTCTTCGGATGGCCCTTTTCTATGGGTGAATGCCAAGGCCACAGGAGGCCCTCAGAGGCTCTCGCTTGGTCAATCAAGGGGGTCGTAAGGGTGAGCCGCTGCGCCGTTGCCGGCAGCGGCAGTTGAGCGTTTCGGACCCGATGAGGGATCTTCCACCACATCGTCGGCCAGTGGTGGCCAAAAAAACGCCGGCTCAGGGCCGGCGTTTTTCAGGTTGCAGGCTGAATTACTTGCGCATGGGCGTGCCGCCGGCTAGCGGGGCGCCCTTCTTGCGATTCATAAGGAGGTCTTTTTGCGCGGCGCTAAACCCGGGTGAGCGTTTTGCGGCAGGTTTTGCGGCAGGTTTTGCGGCAGGTTTTGCGGCAGGTTTGGCGGCAGCTGCGGCTTTCTGCTTTGCCGCGATATTTTTCAAAGCTTCCTTGTTTATTGGGGCTGCTGCTGCGGGCGCCTGGGCGAGAGCAAAGCCAACGGCGATCAGGGTCGACAAGACAACGGCTATCTGTTTGTTCATTGTGGGTCTCCTCGGTATATGGCGGCCAAAATGGATTCCAGGGCCGTGCTTGTCTAACGCTGTACCGAGCGGTTGGTTGACATTAGTTGACCGGGTCGCCGCCGGTGTCGGCTCGAAGCGCCGCTTCCTGACGGTCGACGAACTCCTGCGGGAGGCTGCCACTGGTCCACCTGATGGCCTTCCCGGTCAACCAGTGGTGCCCCCTCGTGGCTGCTACTTCCCCCCCCGTGTGCCAGGGGAAAGACCAGGGGGCACCCAGGGTGGAGCCATCCGCCCCCTATGTGATTGCAGAGGATAGGGCCGGTGACAATGTTTTATTGTTGGTCCGCTACGGTTTAGGTTTGTTCGACGCCTGCCCTCAGGCGCAGACGTGCCGGGATTCTGCGATGCGTGCGGGCAGGCGTTGGATAAACCTCTAGTAAGACTGATTCCAGTCCTCTGACATTGTCATGGCCAAAGGCTGTTGTACACCCGGAACCTGCCGCTATGTTTTGCTCCGACTTAGCGAACGCAGCAAGACCGTAAACAGTTCATCGGGGTTGAATGGCTTGATCAGGAAATCAGTCATCCCTGCAGCAAGGCACCTTGCCTTGTCCTCAGCAAAGGCATTGGCGGTCATGGCAATGATTGCTGTGTCCCGATATCCGGGAAGCTGACGTATTTCCTGCGTCGCCTCCAGTCCGTTCAACTCCGGCATCTGCATGTCCATTAGGATGGCCGCGTAGCTGTTCTTCTGGGTCATGGCGACAGCCTCTGCGCCATCCTCTGCCGTGTCCGCGACAAGATCAACGAACTCTAGCTGCATCAGCGCCACTTCCCGATTGATCGGCTCGTCATCAACAATCAGAATGCGATGACCGGCGTAGCGTTGCCGAATCTCCGCCTCGGCATCGACCGCTGTTTCCGTCGGTCCTACAGTCGCCTCGTCGCCCTTCTTTAGTTTCACGGTAAACCAGAAGGTGCTGCCGACCTCCGGGGTGCTCTCAGCACCGGCTTCTCCCTCCATCAGTTCGGCCAACCGCCGTGTGATCGCCAGCCCGAGGCCGGTGCCGCCATACTTGCGGGTCATCGAGTTGTCGGCCTGCTCAAAGTTTCTGAAGAGCCGAGACATGGCCTCGGGGGCTATGCCAATACCGGTATCCCTTACCTCGAAGCGCACCCTCACGGAATCGTCGGTTTCTTCCTGTTTGAGCGCACGCAGTGTCACGGTGCCCTTTTCGGTGAACTTGACGGCGTTGGTGGCGTAGTTGAGCAGGGCCTGTTGCAGCCGTGTCGGGTCGCCCACCAGGTTGTGCGGCAAGTGTTCGGCCTCGATCAGCAGGTGAATACCCTTGCTCTTGACTCGCTCGGACAGGATCGAACTGACGTTGGCCATCAGACTGCTGACGACGACCCGGGCCTCCTCAAGAGTGAACTTGCCGGCTTCGATCTTCGAGATGTCGAGGACGTCGTTGATGACCGACAACAGGTGCTGTGCAGACGCATCGATTGTGTCGAGGCGCTGTGCCTGTTTGCTGGTAACACCTTCGCGGCGCAGGATGTTGGCCATGCCGATGATGCCGTTCATCGGAGTGCGAATTTCGTGGCTCATATTGGCGAGGAAGTCGCTCTTGGCGATGTTGGCGATTTCGGCAGCATCACGGGCAGCGGTCAGTTCGCCAGTGCGGAAGTCGACGAGTTCTTCGAGGTGATTGCGGTGCTCGTCGAGTTCAGCCGCCCGTTTTTCCTTCTCTTCGTTCTGGAAGAGAAGCTCCTTGTTTGCTACGACCAGTTCAGCCGCCCGCTTTTCCTTTTCTTCATTCTGGAAGACGAGTTCCTTGTTTGCTACGACCAGTTGAGCCTCCGCGTGCCTGCGCGCAGTGATGTCATGAACAATCGAAAAAAGCAGGGTACGGGCGCCTACCTCAAGGGGAGAGGAATAGACTTCGACTAAACGCACCTCTCCGCTAGCAAGACGATGGGGAAACTCGAAGATATTGCGTTTATGAGAGGCCGCCTGACTTAGTCTTTCGGCGATTTCATCCGGCGACAAGATATTGATCTGGTCGATCCGCATTGCCTTGAGGTGTCCTGTCGAATAGCCATAGAAGCGGGCGGCCGCTTCGTTGGTGTCCACAATTTCACCGGAATCCGGAGCGATCAGCAACATGACGGAGTCGTTGTGCTCGAACATTGTGCGGAAGCGCGATTCGCTGTCGCGCAGCGCCTTCTCGGACCGGTATTGTTCGGTGATATCGCTGAAAACAAGCACCACACCGACGATGATCCCGGCAGCGTTAAGGATGGGTGCCGCGCTGTCGGCAATCTGGTATTCGCGACCGTCACGGGCCAGCAATACCGTGTGGTTGGCGAGGCCGACTACACGCCCATGCGCCATTACCAACTGCACCGGGTCCTGCACTGTCTCGCGGGTATCGGCATTAACGATGCGGAACACCTCGGCCAGCGGCTGGCCCCGGGCGTCGGCCAGTGTCCAGCCGGATAGGCGCTCGGCCGTCGGATTCATTTCGGTCACGCGACCGCTCGGATCGGTCGCGATTACCGCGTCGCCGATAGAGTGCAGCGTGATGGAAAGGTTTTGCTCGCTCTTCTTCAGTGCAGCTTCCCGCTGCGACAAAGTCTCGAGCAGGCGGTTGAAGGCGCCGACGAGTTGCCCGATCTCGTCATGGCTGCTGACGGGCAGGGGTTGCAACTGCTGAGCGTTATCCGACTGGATAGCCAGCGCAGTCGTCGCGCTGAGCATCGGTGAGAATTGGCGCCGCAACCACCACCAGGTCAGGCTGCCCGCCAGTACCGAGAGGAGGGTCGCTGCCCACAGCATGCGCTGCTGCAGGGCGCGAATCGGCGCAAAGGCTTCCGCGGTAGGCAGTTGGACGCCGACATACCACCCCGTCACGGGAATTCCCTTTGAGGATTGCACCACTTCCACACCTACCGGATTGACGAAAATGCCGGAACCCTCGTAGCCGTTGATAAACCTGTCTACCAACGGGAAGGCCCCGGGGGGGGGGAGCTGTTCCATGATGCGGCGCTTGTCGGTGGCGGTCACAATCAAGCGGTACTGCGATGCGACCAATACATAGCCCCCCGTCTTGCCGTAATAACGGCCATTTGCCGTCCTGTCGATAAAATTGGGCAGCCCCAGATTAATTACCCCTGTGATCGCTCCGATCACCTTGCCTTGCGTATCGCGAATGGGTGCTGTCATTCCGATCAACGGGGCTTGCAGTTTCTTGCCGAGGACCGGACGGCTTATGGCTGATTTGCCCTCCTTCAACGCAACGCCCACACCATCGACGTCTATGTAATTGACGCCGATCCGCCCTGCCGACACCGGGGTCTCGGCAATCGCCGTGCCGTCCATCCGGTAGACGATGAGGCCACCGTTAAACTGGCTCTGCATTGCCGGACGATCTTCGAGGAAGGTCTGCAGCGCAGGCATGTTGCGCAGCAGGGCTGGACCGATTTTGCCGGCCACGAAGCCCAGCATTTCCAAACGGTCGGCCAACTCTTCATTGATCTCTCGGGCCACGAAGGACGCTGTCGCGAGTTGCTGCTCACTCAGCACAGTTTCCATGTCTTCGCGCAACATCCGGCTGGAGTAGAGCGCCAGCGACCAGATGCTGATCATGAAGATCGCCAGCGTGGCGAGGCTTATCCGGGCCTTAAGCGAATGCCGGATGAAGAAAGGTGAATCCATGCGCACCTGCTCCTAATCAGTGAGCCTTGGGTAATGCGGGGCGGTGAGCCAATCGGCACAAGGCTGCGCTTAATGGATAAATATAGATATATAGCGAAAGTTATAAGCGGGCATAAATCGTTGAGCAAAATTGATTTCAATCAATAAAACACACTGTTTAGCCGTGTAGCGCAGGCACTTCATGCCGTGTCATGGGCGCGGAATGATGGTCAACTGGTGAGTATGATCGGTTACGCGGCTATCGTAGGGGCCGTCCAGATGAATTGCTGGAGATGGCTGGGGCCGGTCAGCCAATCAGCGCCCCGTAGCGCGGCTTCAATGGCTCCTATGTGGTGGTAGCCGACCTATAAATCGCATTCCCACGGCATCGCCAGTGACGGCAACCGCTGCATACCGTAGCTGTGCTCTTGCCATCAAGCTTGGTTTCACAAAGCGTATCGGTCATCTGCTTCAAGAATCAGATTTCGTACGGCATAGAGCGGTAGGTCCTCTTGAGCGAGGGCTTGATGTCAGCATTTCAAATGCTTTCGTGGGTGCTTGACGGCTGCAACTTGTGACGCAAACATCCTTCGATACAAGAAGGATTTATCTGTGCGCCAGGTTTTGACGTGAGGTTCAGAAAAATGCTCCCGCTTTCGATTCTCTCGGTCATCGAACCAATATTCCGACACCCACCCGAGGAGCACGGCGGGGCACTCATTGCGCCCCTCCAGCAGTGCTGGATTGTTTCAAGGACGGCGGGTTCTTGCCCAGCAGCAACGTCATCGATGCGAATCGTGACCCCATTTTCTGTACTGATATAGATGAATTTCATAGACCTACCGGCAGTTGGTGCGCTACTACGATTGGCGCATACGCAGGAGCTGATGCAGGGAATCAGGCAGTGCTGAATCAGAACAGACTGACGGAGTGAGCATTGGCGTTGTAGTCTTGCGGGCGGCTGACATGAACCGCTGCCCGAAAGCGCCATGGTGGAGACATTCGACGGAAAGGCATATCAGGGAAACCCTGATATTGCGAAATAAAGTTGCCAGCGGTACTTCATTGCCGTACCGGATTCTGTCTGCCGGGGATGCCGCTTCGCGGTCCGGCAAGTGCCAGTGTTGGCTCTGGCTGCTTGACTCGGTTTGCTGCCGCATGAATTCAGTCCGTTGGAATGACGGTGACCCGAAGACGTCCTCGGCTAAATCCCGGCGTCGCTGGCTTCGACCCGCTTCAAACGAACCGTGGCCCAGAACGCGCTGCCGCGTCCTTCTTGACTCACCATACCTACATCGCCGCCCATCAGGTTGGCGAGTCGGCTCGAGATGATCAGGCCAAGTCCCGAACCACCGTACTTGCGGGTCATGGAGCCGTCTGCTTGAGTGAACGCCTGAAACAGCATGGGCTGCTGCTCGGGGCTGATGCCGATGCCCTGATCTTCGACTTCGATACGCGCCAGCACGCTTTCGCCGTCCTGCTCTAAGGCACTGACCCGCACGGTGATTGTTCCTTGGTCGGAGAACTTGCAGGCATTGCCCAAGAAGTTGAGCAGTATCTGCCTCAGACGAAACGTGTCACCCGACAACTGGTCAGGGAAGGTGGCGGGAATTTCGCGGGTCAGGTTCAGACCTTTCGCCTCAGCGATTATGTCCTGCATCGCTATGGCGTCGTCAATCATCTGGCTTAGGGAGAAGTTCATCTCTTCCAACGGCAGGCGTTCGGCTTCGATCTTGGAAAAATCGAGAATGTCGCTGACGACGTTGACCATACGCTGAGCAGCGCCTCTGCTCTTGTTGAGCATGTCGACCTGCTTGGGATCGGTGGCGCGACGCAACGCCAAGTCAATCATGCCCATGACGCCGTTCATCGGCGTACGCAGTTCGTGGCTCATGTTGGCGAGAAAGATGGTCTTGGCTTCGTTGGCGGCTTCTGCTTTTTGCTTTGCCACGGATAGATCGGCAGTCCGCTCATTGACCAACAACTCAAGATTATCCCGATGCTGCGCAAGCTCGGCCTCAGTCGCTTTTCGGAAGGTAATTTCCTTTGACAAGCGACGGTTCCAGTAGAAGGATGCCGCGATCAATAGTGCTGAGACGGCAAGAATTTGCCACACAAGCGTGTAGTCAATTTGCGGCCTAACCTCAACTTGCGTCCATTTCTCCGTGAGCTTGTTCCGTTGCTCCGTCGGCATAGCCGCAATTCCTTTGTCGATGATGGACGCCAGTACCTGCCAATCCTTGCGGATTGCCATCGCCTGCTTGTGATCTCCATAGGGCGTCGGCGCAGCGACGACGAGATTGGCAAAGCCAAACTGCCGAATCAGATAGGCACCAACCGCGAGATTGCCGACGTAGGCATCGGCGCGTCCCGTGGCTAGGGCGCGCAACGCTTCCTCCGAATTGGCTTCCTCAAGAAAACGGATGGTCGGCTGATCTCTTTTGAGCATCGCCTGAATCACGTAGCCCTTCTCGATCGATACCAATTTACCGGCCAAGCTGGCGATATTGCTGACGAAAGGACTGTCCTTGCGGGTGTAGATGACCCACGGCATGGAAAGGTAGTCCTGAGTCAGGGCAAATTGCTGCTCCCGTTCGGGAGTGCGGTTCATGGTCAGCAACAAGTCGAGGCGCTGGCGCGTCCCCATCACATCCTGCATGGCCTCTGGCCACCCGATAAGATCGGGTACATAGGTGACCTTGAAGCGGTAACGATCAGCGATGGCATTGAGCAAATCAAGGGATAAACCCGACAGCTCGGGTTTCCTGATCTGATAGGGCGGAAATTCGCCCACCCGAACGCGGACAGTGTGGTGTTCCGCAAGCCACTTCTGCTCTTCGTCAGTTAAGACTCCGACTGAGCCTGTCTGGTTGGCTTTGCCGGAATCTGCAAAAGCCCAACCTTGAAAGACATTCGTTGCCGAGATTATCAGCAAGCCGATAATCAAAGCACAGCGCAAACAAACGCGCTTGGCAAAGGTAATGCCGAGGGAGTGCATGGGTCGTATATTGTCGCTTCTTATTATTGCGGAAAAGATTACCAGAGAACGGCCAACAGTGGCCTCTCTTGGTCTGCATTCTGATCAGGAACCGGCCACTCAAATCCAATTCCGATGTCATCATCACTGTCTCTTGACGCCATGAAGCGGACGGATACCCGTAGTTGTTTTGCATCGAATGCACTAGCGCACCACCCAGCCTCCGCTAACCGGGAATACCTGTCCGACAAAGCAGTTGGCCATTTCGCTACAGATATACGCTGCGAACTCCGCGTCTTCGCGCGCGCTCACCAACCGGCCTAGAGGAACTTCACGCTTCAGCCGTTCTTGAAAACGTGGATCGGCCTGAACGTCGGCAGGAAAATAAGTCGGATTGTCGACAAAGTTCTGAGCGATGGCATTTACCTGAATATTGTGAGGTGCTAGCTCAACGCCAATCGCCTGGGCGTAAGCAAGTTGAGCACCTCGCGCAGCGCTGTATGTAGACGCCCTTTTCATGCCGCGCAAGGCAGAAGCGCTGCCCATAACGAGTATTTTGCCGCTTCGCCGCTCAATCATCTGTGGCAGGACAGCCCGAACCAAACGCGGAAGAGGAGCTACCAACGCCTCGAATACCGCCGCCCATTCCTTATCCTCGACAAGATTCGCGGGAGTACTTGGCGCCTTGATCGATAAATTGGCCACGAGGATATCTACACGACCTGCTTCGGCAACGATCTTGGCCGGTTCGTCCGCTGTAAGCATCGCGCAGGAATTTGAGGCAACCGTTGCTCCATGTTCGCGAAACACATCGCATAGAACTGGCCCCATGAATGCATCTGCATGAGTAACAAGAACACGTTTACCGGCAAGAGTCGTTGAAGTCACGTTGCAATCCCCCATTTCATTCTCAAGCGAACAGCGCTCACGACATTCTAATCAGACGGCCCCGTCGACAGACGTTGTCGCTGACTTGACAGACTGCAAACAGTCTGACCCCGGCCCTTCAACAAGAATGCGTATGTCATCGCCAATGATGGCTTCCGAGAATGCATGACAAGAGAACCTGAGAATTGGAGGAGCGCCTAGACTGTTTCTTGATGGCCGGTAGCACGCACCGGGGATCCGTCAGGAAAGCGGCCGGAGGGTTAATCCGCCCGCCCGGCCTTGGTCCGGCTTGCGGTACTTATGCCCCTCGCTTTCGGCGCGAATTGTTCGCGATTGGGCAAGCAGAGGTGAGGTCACCATGCGTTACGTCATCGCTACGGGGGAAAGCACTCAGCAGGTCGAGGCGGAAATTCGTGAAGCCATCGAGTTTCACATCGACGGTTTGCGAGAAGACGGAAGCCTGATCCCCATACCGTCCAGTCAAGTTGAGTACATCGAAATTGCGGCATAGGCCAGCGGCCGCCCAGACCGAGCGCTCCACGCTCTGTTGAAATCAGGAACCTGCCAACTCGGCAATCATTCAGGCCGCAACCCCAGTATCCCTCTCGCCTCCCGCACCGTCGCCGGCCGCCGCCCATAACGGTCGCACACATCCACGATCTTCTTCACCAGCTCGGCATTGCTCGCGGCCAGTCGCGTCGGGTCGAAGCGCAGGTTGTCCTCCAGGCCGGTGCGGCAATGGCCGCCGGCTTCGAGGCACCACTGGTTGACCTCGAACTGGTAGCGCGAGGTGCCGGCGGCGACCCAGGTGGCGCCGGGCAGCACCTCGGCCAGTTCGCTGCGCAGGAAGTCGAAGACGCTGCGCCGCACCGGCAGGGCGTTGGCGATGCCGAGCACGAACTGCACGTGTGGCGGGCTCTTGAGCAGACCCTTCTTCACCAGGCTGGCGGCGTTGTAGAGCATGGCGAGGTCGAAGACCTCGATCTCGGGCTTGATGTCGTTGTCGAGCATGGTCTTCGCCAGGCCCTCGACGAAGTCGGGCGGGTTCTCATAGATGCTGGCGGGGAAATTCACCGAGCCGGTGGCCAGCGAGGCCATGTCCGGCTTGAGGCCGAGCATGGCGCCGCGCGCGGCCTGCTCGCGGCCGCGTCCGCCGGTGGAGAACTGGATGATCATGCCCGGGCAGTGCTTGCGCACGCCTTCCTGCACTTGGGCGAACAGGGCAGGGTCGGAACTCGGCGACTCATCCGGATTGCGCACGTGGATGTGTACCAGCGAGGCGCCGGCTTCGTAGGCCTCGTGCGTCGATTCGATCTGCTCGGCGGGCGTGACGGGGACGGCGGGGTTGTCGGCCTTGCGCGGCAGGGCGCCGGTGATAGCGACGGTGATGATGACGGGCTGGGTCATGGGCGGGCCTCCTTGGTTCAGGCGCGTGCGGCGACGCTGCTGCGCTTGGCGGCGGCGGGTGCCGGCTTGGCGGTGCGGGATTTGACGGACTTCTTCGCGACCGGCGCCTTGACGCCCGGCTCGGCTGCAGCCTGCGGCACCATGGTGCCGGCCATCGCCGCCGCGGCGCGGCGCAGCGCGGGCAGGAAAGCCATGCAGCTGCGCAGGGTGACGCGCGGCGCCGGGCCGTGCACCGCCACCGTGGCGCAGACGCGGCCCTGGGCATCGGTGACCGGCACAGAGACCGCCACCGAGCCTTCGAGGAACTCGCCGACGTCGGTGCCCATGCCCTCGCTGCGGATGCGGCGCAGCGCCTTTTGCAGCTCCGCGGGATCGGTGATGGTGTTTTCGGTAAAGCGGCGGTAGGGGCCGGGGCCGAGCAGGGTGGCGGCCTGGCTGTCGCTGAGCTGGCTGAGGAAGAGCTTGCCGCTGGCGGTGCAGTGCAGCGGCACGCGCGAGCCGGCGGCCAGATGCACGCGCACCGGCGAGCTGGTTTCGACGCGGTCGAGGTAGAGCACCTCGTTGCCGTCGAGCATGGTGAGGTTGCAGGTTTCGCCGATCTCGGCCACCAGCTGCTGCAGGATGGCGTGGCGGCGGGCGCGCTGCGGCGAACGCATCATCACTTCCAGCGCCAGCCGCGACATGCGCGCGCCGATGCAATAGCGCTTGGCGGCCGGCTCGCGCTGCACCAGTCCGCCGCGCTGCAGGAGGCCGAGGATGCGATAGACGCTGGGCTTGGGCAGCCCGCACAACTGCGTCAGCTCGTCGAGCGAGAGCGGGCCGTCGGCGCGGGCGACCAGCTCGAGCACGCCGAAAGCCCGCAGGGTCGAGGAGTCGTCCGGCATCTGTGGTGCTTGCGTGGGCATGGTTTCGATTTGGTGGTTTCGGAGTCTGCTAAGAAATCGCTGGACAGGACGTCACAGCGGCGGAAGCTGGTGTCCAGCAACCTGCTTCTTCTGGATTCCGGCTTTCGCCGGAATGACGATTCGACATTGGCTCCGCCTTATTCGGCTATCTGCATTGCTATGCGGGATTTCGTTTAACGAAATTTTCCATTTCATTATTGCAATACTTTAGATTTCGTGCAATCATTTTCTGGAACGAATAATTTCAATAACGGAGATTGGGGCAATTCGCCGCGCAGGCGAACTGAAACCCGACCCGACCGGCGAGGAGCAGCCTGTTGAGCAATACGGCATTCAGCTATCAGGATTTGCTGCAGATCGTCGACCTGATCAAGACGTCGGCGCAGTTCAACGAATTCCACCTCAAGGTTGGCGACATCGAACTCGACATCCGCCGCGGCGAGCCCGCCGCACGTCCGGCGCCCGCTGCAGCACCCGCGCCGGCGACAAGCATTCCCACCCCGGCGACTCCCGCCGCTCCTCCTCCTCCGGCAGCTGTCGCGGAGCCGCACCGTAGCGCAGTTCTGGCCTACCCGGCCGGATCGGTGCTGGTCAAATCGCCGATGGTGGGAAGCTTCTACCGTGCTCCGGAACCGGGCGCGCATCCCTTCGTGGAAGTCGGCGCCCGCGTCACGGCGGCGAGCATCGTCGGCATCGTCGAGGTGATGAAGCTGATGAATTCGATCCCGGCCGGACAGGCCGGCGTGGTCACCCACATCCTGGTCGAGGATGGCGAGCCTGTACAGTACGGCCAGGTGCTGCTCGTGATCGAACCGGGGGCCGCGTGAGCGTTGCCGTGCACCCGACCACGGGCACCGGGCGGCTGCGCCGGGTGCTGGTGGCGAACCGCGGCGAGATCGCCCTGCGCGTGCTGCGCGCCTGCCGCGAGCTGGGTCTGGAAACCGTGATCGTGCATTCCGAGGCAGATGCCGATTCGCTGCCGGTGCGTCTGGCCGACCGCGCCGTGTGTATTGGCCCGGCGCGCTCGAACCAGAGTTACCTCAATGCCGAATTCATCGTCTCGGCGGCGCTGATCCACCATGCCGATGCCATCCACCCCGGCTACGGCTTCCTGTCCGAGAACGCCGACTTCGCCCAGCTGTGCGAAATGGAGAAGATCGTTTTCGTCGGCCCGAAGGCCGACGTGATTTCGCAGATGGGCGACAAGGTGCGGGCGCGCCAGCTCGCGGCGGAGGCCGGCGTGCCGACCACGCCGGGCTCGGCGGGCAAGCTGCGCGATGCCGCCGAGGCAGCGCAGCTGGCGGCGCAGATCGGCTACCCGGTGCTGCTCAAGGCGGCGGCCGGCGGCGGCGGGCGCGGCATGCGCGTGGTGCGCGAGGCCGGCGAGTTGGCCGACCAGTTCGCCGATGCCGCGCGCGAGGCCAAGGGTGCCTTCGGCGACGACGCGATCTATGTCGAGAAGTACCTGACCAACATCCGCCACATAGAGATCCAGGTGTTGTCGGACGGCGAGACCGTGCTGCACCTGGGCGAACGCGACTGCTCGATCCAGCGCCGCAACCAGAAGCTGCTGGAAGAAACGCCCTCGCCGGTGTTGGACGCGGCGGTGCGCGCGCGCATGTGCGCGGCGGCAGTGAAGCTGTGCAGGCACGTCGGCTACACCAGTGCCGGCACCATTGAGTTCATCCTCGATGCCGCCAGCGGCGAGTTCTACTTCATGGAAATGAACACGCGCATCCAGGTCGAGCACCCGGTGACCGAGATGGTCAGCGGCATCGACCTGGTCAAGGCGCAGCTGGAGATCGCCGGCGGCACGCCGCTGGCCATCGCCCAGGACGAGATCCGCTACCACGGCCACGCCATCGAATGCCGCATCAACGCCGAGGACAGCGAGCGCGACTTCGCGCCCTGCCCCGGCGCGATCACGCGTTACCACGCGCCGGGCGGGCCCGGCATCCGCGTCGATTCGCACATCCATGCCGGCTACACGGTGCCGCCCTATTACGACTCGCTGCTGGCCAAGGTGGTGAGCTGGGGCCGCAACCGCGCCGAGGCCATCGCCCGCATGCGCCGGGCGCTGCACGAGATGGAAGTCGGCGGCATCAAGACCACGATTCCCTTCCACCTCGGCCTCTTGCAGCACGAGGCCTTCGTTGCCGGCGATGTGCATACGCGCTTCGTCGAAAACGAGTTGCTGGGGGCGCGGGCGTGAGCGCGCAGAAATTCGATCTGATCGATGTGACGCTGCGCGACGGCCACCAGTGCCTGTGGTCGACGCGCATGACCACGGCGATGATGACTCCGATAATTTCGCGCATCGACGCGGTCGGCTACGAGTACATCAACATCCTCGGCGGCGCGGTGTTCGACGTCTGCGTGCGCTTTCTGCACGAGAACCCCTTCGAGCGCGTCGGCCTGCTCTGCGAGCGCTTCGCCACGCCCTGCGACGGCCTGACGCGCGGGCAGAGCCTGTACACCTTCGAACTCTTTCCCGACGACGTGGTGGCGCTGAATTCCTTCGCACTGGCCAAGCGCGGCATCAAGGTGCTGACGGTCTACGACGCGCTCAACGACAACCGCAACATCGAATCCTCGGTGCGCTCGGGGCATGAGGCCGGGATGAAGGTCAATGCCATGATGACCTACACCCTGAGCCCGGTGCATGACGACGACTACTACGTGGCGCGCACCAAAGAACTGGTGGCGATGAAAGTCGAGTTCATCTCGGTCAAGGACCCGACGGGCCTCCTGACGCCGGAGCGGGCGAAGACGCTGTTCCCGGCCGTGGTGGCCGCCGCCGGCACGATACCGGTGCAGCTGCATTCGCATTGCCAGTCAGGCCTCGCGCCCGAGGTGTACTCGGTGGCGATTGCGAGCGGCTTCCGCTACGGCTACACGGCCTCGCGGCCGCTGGCCAACGGCGCCTCGCTGCCGGCGACCGAGGACGTCGCCGCGCGTGCCGCAGCGCTGGGCCGCGCCACCGGCATCGATACGGCGACGCTGGAAGAAGTCTCGGGCTACTTCGCCTGGCTGTGCGAACGCGAAGGCCTGCCGCAGGGCAGGATCATGGAGTACGACCCGGCGCTCTACGAGCACCAGGTGCCCGGCGGCATGATCTCCAACCTCAAGGCGCAACTGCAGGTGATGCACATGGAGCACCGCCTGCCGGAAATATTGGAAGAAGCGGCGCAGGTGCGGCGCGACCTGGGCTACCCGATCCTGGTCAGCCCCTTCGCCCAGTACATCATCACCCAGGCGGTGATGAACGTGGTGCAGGGCGAGCGCTACAAGACCATCCCCGACGAGGTGCGCAAGTACGCCATGGGCTATTACGGCAAGCTCGCGGCACAGCCCTCGGCGGAATTCCTCGAACGCGCGAATCTCAAGTCCGGCGAACTGGTCAGCGAGCGCCCCGGCGAGCATGTGGCACCGGGCCTGCCGCGCCTGCGCCACGAGCTCGGCGCCGGCGCCAGCGACGAGGACCTTCTTCTGGCGGCTTTCTACTCGCCCGAGCTGATCGCGCCGCTGAGGAAGCCCCAGCCTGACTACCAGTACCGGACCTCGCCACTGTACGAGCTGATCCGCTACCTGGGCAACAAGACGGACATTACGGGGGCGAAACTGAGTTTCGCCGGCACGGAAATCGGGTTCAGCAGGTGAGGCACAGTATCGGCAGCACGTCGTACCCATCGCAACAACCACAAGAGAGAGGAGAACGGCAAATGACAACTCAAGGACCACTCAAGACGCTGCGGCGCCTGGCCGGGCCCATCCTGGCCGCCGGCGCCCTGGTGCTGGCCGCGCCGGCGCTGGCGCAACAGAAAGCCACCGACTGGGGCTGGCCCCAGCCCTACGAGAAGATCTCGGACAAGTCGGTGCAATGGCTCAAGGACAAGGGCTGGTGGCCGCTGCAGATCGCCTTCCAGCCGCCCTGGTCGGGCCAGAACACGATCAACCTGGTGATGGACAAGCAGGGCCTGCTGGCCAAGCGCGGCATCGAGGCCAAGCTGCAGGCCTTCCCCTCCGGACCGGCGATCAACGAGGTCATGATCTCGGGCCGCTTCCAGGTCGGCAACGGCGGCAACTTCCCCTTCACTTCGCTGGTGGACAAGAACATCCCGATCAAGGCGATCGCGGTGATCAACGTCAACCTGCTGCACGCGATGGTGGTGCCCAACGATTCGCCACTGAAGAGCCTCAAGGACCTCAAGGGCAGCAACCCGGCAGCCACGGTGGGCATCGTCACCGGCTCCTCGGCCGAGTTCTACTTCCAGATGTCCGCGGCCTACCACGGGCTGGAACTGGGCAAGGACGTGATCCTGAAGAACATGCCTCCCGGCGAACAGATGGCGCTGCCCAAGGGCCTGGCCGGCGTGGTGCCGTGGGACCCGACCCCGACCATCATGGTCGAGGAGCGCAAGAACGGCCGTTTCCTCGACACGAGCTTTCCGTACAACGTGTATGAGGGCAACTTCTACGTTCGCCAGGAGCTGATCGACAACGTGCCCGACGTGGTGCAGGCCTTCAACGACGCGGCGGTGGAAGCCACGCTGTGGACGCGCCTGAACCCCGAGGCGGCGGTCAAGTCCATGCAGGAAGACCCGAACCTGAAGAACTACTCGCCTGAGATACTGCTGCAACAGGTCAAGGCCTACAACAACCTGTACAAGCCGACCTACATGTATCCGCTGGCCGAGTTCTGGGGCAAGGCCAATGAGCCGATCTTCAACTGGCTGTTCCAGCAAAAGCGCATCCAGCGTCCGTTGAAGGCCGCCGACTTCGCTGCTGCGGTGGACAAACGCTTCATGGACAAGACCTTCGCCAAGCTGGGCTGGGCCATTCCGAAGGTGCCGCCCTTCATTCCGGCCAACTGGTCGGGCCAGTTCGACAAGATGCCCTACCCGGAGTACTCGACGCCGGTGAATACCAAGACGCCGCAGGCCTTCCCGGAAAAGGGCGACCTGGTCAAGGCCTGGACCTTCGGCGGCAAGACGTATAACCCGTAAGCGCATCAGACGAAAGTGCACTACCCCGGGCGCGGTGCGCCGCGTCCGGGTTCGTTTAATCCTAAATTCCTCACCACAGAGACACAGAGGCACAGAGAAAGTCAAAGAATCAATGGCTTGCCGATTCGATACCAATCACCCCACGGGTGAGTGCATGAAACACGGGAAGCACTTGTTTTTCCTCTGTGTCCTCTGTGCCTCTGTGGTTCAACTGAGATTTTAAGG
>CAMBRI010000080.1 GCA_945870205.1 Sulfuritalea hydrogenivorans sk43H
AGTTCCGCGAGCATTGCTCGCTGCTCACCCGTCAAAATCAATGTCGCACGCTTCGTCTTTCTGGCCATGATCACTCCCGTCAGAAGTTGTACAAGGATCATGAGCAGTATAGACTATTATGTAATGTTATTGATGGAACGAACTACTAGGCACAGCATCCAGATTCAATTACGGTAACCATCATGCCCGGCACCCGCTATCAGCTCGAAGTCAATCCGACGATCCCGCCGCGTCTGTCGCGGCTCGACGAACTCGCCAACAACTTGTGGTACAGCTGGGATCGACCGACACGCTCCCTGTTCGCGCGGCTCGGCGCGGGTCTGTGGCGGGCGGTGCATCACAGCCCGAAGGCCTTCCTCAAACGCATGGACCAGAAGCGGATCAACGAGGCCGCCGACGATCCGGTATTTCTCGGCACGATGAACCGCGTGCTGTCCGCCTTCGATTCCTATCACGCGGAACCCAGGCTGCAGTTGCCCGGCAAGCCGCCGCTGCAGGCCACCGACCTGATCGCCTACTTCTGCGCCGAGTTCGGCTTCCATGAAAGCCTGCCGATCTACTCCGGCGGCCTCGGCATCCTCGCCGGCGACCATTGCAAGGGCGCCTCGGACTTGCGTCTGCCTTTCGTCGCCGTCGGCCTGCTCTACCGACAGGGCTATTTCCACCAGACCATCGACCGCGAAGGCAACCAGACCGCCCATTACGGCGACAACGATTTCGACGACATGCCGATCGAGGCCGTTCGCGGCGAAGACGGCAAGGACGTGCTTGTCGGCGTCGATTTCCCGGGGCGTACCGTATGGGCCAAAATCTGGCGCGCCCGGGTCGGCAACAACAGTCTGTACCTGCTCGACACCCAACTGGAACAGAACAGCGAAGCCGACCGCCGCATTGCACACCAGCTGTATGGCGGCGACCGGCGCACGCGCATCGAGCAGGAAATCCTGCTCGGCGTCGGCGGTGTGCGCGCGCTGGCCGCGCTCGCTCTCAAACCCACCGTCTGGCACATCAACGAAGGCCACGCCGCCTTCCTGGTGCTGGAGCGCATTCGCCGACTGATCGCCGACCAGAAAATGCCTTTTGCCGCCGCCCTCGAAGCGGCAGCGGCCAACACGGTGTTCACCACCCACACGCCGGTGCCCGCCGGCCATGACCACTTTGCCGACGACATGGTCATGCATTACTTCGGCGAGTTCTGCAAGGCCGCCGGGCTCGACCGCGACGGCCTGCTCGGTATGGGTCGCGTCGGCGGCGGCGTCGGCAGCGGCGGCGAATTCAACATGACGGCGCTCGCCTTGCGCGGCTCACGCTTCCACAACGGCGTCTCGCGCATTCACGGCGACGTGTCTTCGCGCATTTGCAGCGACTTGTGGCCGCAAGTTACTGCGGCGGAAAACCCGATGGACTACGTCACCAATGCGGTGCACGTCCCGACTTTTCTCGCCACCGACTGGTACGAAACCTTCGACCGTCACCTGGGCCTCGGCTGGCAGCATCGCCTCAGCGATCAAAGCTGCTGGAACGGCGTACAGCGCATTCCGGACCAGATTTTCTGGAGCATCCGTCAGTCGCTCAAGGCGCAGCTGTTGCATCTGGTGCACAACAGGGTCCGCCAGCAGCATTTGCGCAACCAGGGTTCGGAGGCTCACCTGGATCGCGTCCTGCGCAGCGCCGACCCGACCAACCCGACGGTACTTACCATCGGCTTCGCCCGCCGCTTCGCCACCTACAAGCGCGCCGCCCTGCTGTTCAACAACCTGGACTGGCTGCGCGAAATCATTTCCGATGCCCAGCGTCCGGTACTGTTCATCTTCGCCGGCAAGGCACATCCCGCGGACGAACCGGGCCGGCAACTGATTCGCCAGATCGCTGAGCTTTCCCGCCAGCGCGAGTTCGAAGGCCGCATACTGCTGGTGGAAGGCTACGACCTGCACCTGGCGCGGCGCATGGTGGCCGGCGTCGACGTCTGGCTCAACAACCCGATCTATCCTCTGGAAGCCTCCGGCACCTCGGGCATGAAGGCGGCAATCAATGGCGCCATCAACCTGTCGGTGCTCGATGGCTGGTGGGGCGAAGGCTATGACGGCAAGAATGGCTGGGCGATCAAGCCCGCTGCGGAAGGCCTCGACCCGGCGCAGCGCGACATCGACGAGGCACGCACGCTGTACGAACTGCTCCAGGACAGTGTGATTCCAATGTATTACCGCAACACCTCGCTCGGCTATTCGCCGGAATGGGTGGCGATGGCAAAGCAGTCGATCTCATCCATCATGCCGCGCTTCAACATGCAGCGCATGCTGACCGACTATGCCGAGAAGTTCTACTCGCCGGCCGCCGGGCAGTGGCGCAAATACTCCGCCGGGGACTTTTCCGGCGCCCGCAATGTGGCCGACTGGAAGGCACGAATACGCAGCGCCTGGCCCCGTATCGGCCTGCGCCGCATCGATCGGTCCGTGCCGCGCATCCGCTACGGCGAGACCATGCATTTTCAGGTCGCCGTGCAGCTTGACGGCCTGACGCCGGCGGACCTGACGGTAGAAATGGTATTCACCCGCCCCGGCGAGCCCACCACCGCCCGAGCCCGGCGCTATGAACTGCACCATGAGCGTGTGCTGGAGAATGGCGAGCACCTTTTCTCGCGCGAACTTACGCCCGACCAGTGCGGCAAGATGGAATATCGCGTCAGGGCCTTTCCGACACACCCGCTGCTGACCCATCCCTTCGAGATGGGCATGATGCTCTGGTTGTGAGCGCCCGGTCATGAATCCGGCCACCCGCACTGCCTGGGATGCGCTGACGAACAATGCGGCACGAGCGCGCAGCGTTCATCTGCGCGACCTGTTCGCCGCCGACGGGCAGCGCTTTGCGAAGCTCACCGCCACCTGGAATGACTGGCTGCTGGACTATTCCAAGCAACGGATCACCACAGCGGACATGACCCTGCTGCTCGACCTGTGGCACAGCGCCGACGTGGCGGGCTGGATGGGCCGCATGCGCGGCGGCGATACGATCAACCACACAGAAGGCCGCGCCGCGCTTCACATCGCCCTGCGTCACCCCGCCGGCAAAGGGCCGATCCTGCATGCCGGGCACGATGTCATGCCGGCGGTACATGCCGAGCTGGAGAAAATGCGGGGCTTTGCGGCGCAGATCCACGGTCGCCACTGGCGCGGTGCCACCGGCGAACCGATCACGGACATCGTCAACATCGGCATCGGCGGTTCGGACCTCGGCCCGCGCATGGCCACCCAGGCGCTGGCCGCCTTCCGCCACCCGGAAATCCGGGTGCATTACGTCGCCAACCTCGATAGCGCCGATCTCGCCACCACGCTCGCCACGCTACAGCCGCGCACCACCCTGTTCGTCGTCGCCAGCAAGACCTTCACCACGCAGGAAACCATGCAGAACGCCACCTCGGCGCGCCACTGGCTGGTGCAGGCCTTGGGCGAAGGCGCCGTGGCGCGGCACTTCGTTGCGGTGTCGACCAATCTTGCCGAAGTGGCACGCTTCGGCATCGACCCGGAAAACGCTTTCGCCTTCTGGGACTGGGTCGGCGGCCGTTACTCGCTGTGGTCGGCGATCGGGTTGCCGCTGGTGCTGGCGGTCGGCTTCGACAATTTCAGCAGCATGCTGGCCGGCGCCCACGCGATGGACGAGCATTTCTTTTCGGCGCCACCCGCCGAGAACCTGCCTGCCTTGCTGGCGCTTCTGGAAATCTGGAACACCAACATTCTTGGCGCCGGCAACCGTGCCCTGCTGCCTTACAGCCAGTCGCTGGGACTGCTGCCGCGCTACCTGCAGCAACTGGAAATGGAATCCAACGGCAAGCCGGTCGATCGCCAGGGCAAGCCGCTGACTTGCGCCACGGCACCCATTCTCTGGGGCGAACCCGGAACCAACGGCCAGCACGCGTTTTACCAGCTGATTCATCAGGGCGGCCGTCTGATCCCCTGCGAATTCATCGCCTGCAAGAAGCCGGATTTCGCCCTGCCCGGACACCACGAGAAACTGCTGGCCAATTGCTTCGCCCAAAGCGAAGCGCTGATGCGCGGCAGGACCCTGGACGAGACCGCGGCCGAGCTCCTCGCCGGCGGCATGGCCGCCGAGCAGGTGGCCCTGCTTGCGCCCTACCGCAGCTTTCCCGGCAACCAGCCCTCGACCACCCTGCTGCTGCCGCGCCTCGATCCCTACAATCTGGGCGCGTTGCTGGCACTCTACGAGCACAAGGTTTTCGTCGCCAGCGTGATCTGGGACATCAACCCGTTCGACCAGTGGGGGGTGGAATACGGCAAGCAACTCGCCAGCCGTCTGCTGCCGGTAATACTCGGCACGACATCGGGTGAGCATCTCGACAGTTCTACGGCCGGCCTCGTCGCCGCCTGCCGCAAGGGCTGAGGCTTCCTTCGGGGGCCGTGAAGATGAAAGTCCTGTTCGCCACTTCGGAGATCGCCCCCTGGGTGAAGACCGGTGGCCTGGGTGACGTCGCCGGTGCCCTGCCCGGAGCACTGCGGGCTCTCGGCCATGACGTTCGCGTGCTGGTGCCGGCTTACCCGGCGCTGCTGGAGAGCTTTCCCGATGCAGAAGAAATCGCCCGTCCGCACTGGCTGGGCGGCCTGCTACCGACCCCGGGCTTGCGCGAAGCCGTGGCGCCTGACGGTACGCCCTTGCTGCTGCTCGACTATCCGCCCTACTTCAAGCGCCCGGGAAGCCCCTATCTCGGCCCCGAGGGGCGCGACTGGCTCGACAATCATCTGCGTTTCGGGCTGCTCGCACGGGTCGCCGCCTGGCTCGGCTCGGAAGCCAGCACGCTGGCCTGGACGCCCGACATCATCCATTGCCATGACTGGCAGACCGGACTGGCGCCAGCCTACCTGCACTACCTCCCCGGGCAACTGGCCAAGTCGCTGTTCACCGTGCATAACCTAGCCTTTCAGGGCCTGTTCGACCATGCCTCGCTATTCGAGCTGGGCCTGCCGGACGCGTCCTGGCACATCAACGGGGTCGAGTTCTACGGCTACCTGTCCTTCCTCAAGGCCGGACTGCAGCTTGCCGACGCCATCACCACGGTGAGCCCCACCTACTCAAAGGAAATCCAGACCGACGCCGAAGGCATGGGCATGGCCGGCCTGTTGCGCCATCGCGCCGCGGATCTATCCGGCATCCTCAATGGCATCGACACCCAGGTCTGGAACCCCGCTACAGATCCCAGCCTTTTGCACAACTACAGCGCCCGTCACCTGGAGCACAAGGCGCTCAACAAGGCGGATTTGCAAAGACAGCTCGGCCTCGAACAGCGCCCGGACCTGCCCCTGCTGGCGGTGGTCAGCCGCCTGACCGAACAAAAGGGGCTGGATCTGCTGCTGGACGTGGCGCCGCAAGTTCTCGCCATGCCTGCGCAAATCGCCGTCCTCGGCAGTGGCGCAGCTCGGATGGAACAGGCATGGCGGGCAATGGCGCACCAGTATCCGACACAATGCGCAGTGACCATCGGCTTCGACGAAGCGCTGGCCCACCGCATCGAAGCCGCGGCCGACATTTTCGTCATGCCTTCGCGCTTCGAGCCCTGCGGACTCAATCAGATGTACAGCCTGCGCTACGGCACGCCTCCGGTAGTTCGCGCCACCGGGGGTCTGGCCGATACGGTGATCGATGCCGCAGACGAGAAGCACGGCAGCGGCTTCGTTTTTGGCCCGGCCACGGCCGAAGCGCTGCTGCAGGCACTGCAACGCGCCACCAGCGCCTGGCAGGATCCCAAGCTCTGGCGCAGGTTGCAAAAGCATGGCATGGCGCGCGATTCGAGCTGGGAAGCAGCCGCGCGGCACTATGCCGAGCTTTACCAGAGCCTATAACAGCGGCCCGATGACCAAGCCAACCCTGACCCTGATCGCCGCCGTCGCCAGAAATGGCGTGATCGGCATCGACAACCGCCTGCCCTGGCACCTGCCGGCCGACCTCAAGCACTTCAAGGCGCTGACCATGGGACACCCCGTGATCATGGGTCGCAAGACCTGGGAATCACTGCCGCCGCGGTTTCGTCCGCTGCCGGGGCGCCACAATATAGTCGTGACACGCGATGCCGGCTACCAAGCAACGGGTGTCACGGTGGCAACCTCCCTCCCCGCCGCCCTCTCCCAGGCGCAGGGCGGCGAAGCCTTCGTCATCGGCGGCGCAAAACTCTACGCCGCGGCGCTGCCTCTCGCGGATCGCCTGCAATTGACCGAGATCGACAGCCCCTTCGAAGGCGACACGTACTTCCCGAACATTGATCATCGGCATTGGCGAGAGACAGCGCGGGAAACCCATCATGACGAAGCCGGCTTGCGCTATGCTTTCGTCACTTACCAGAGAAACTGACAGGAGAAGCACTATGTCCGACGGACACTTTCATGTACATGGCCCCCACGACCATGCTGTCGAACATGCCGCGCAGGGTGGCGGACATGGTGAGAGCGACAACTTCGTCTCCCGTATCGCTGTCGCCACGGCGATTCTTTCCACGCTCGGCGCGGTGGGTGGCTACGAATCCGGACACACCCAGAACGCCGCGCTGCTGTTCAAGAACGAGGCCGCGATCCAGAAGACCTCAGCCTCCAACCAGTGGAACTACTATCAGGCGAAGAGCAACAAGCAGAACCTCGCCGAACTGTCCGTGACGCTCACCAGCGGTGCCGACCGCGAGCGCTTCAAGCAGGAAATCGAGCGCTACAAGAAGGAAAAGCAGGACATCAAGGCCGATGCCGACAAGCTCGAAGCCAGCGCCAAGGAAGCCGACAAGAAGAGCGAAATGGAAATGCATGTCCATGGTCGCTGGGCCTTATCCACCACGCTGCTGCAAGTGGCCATTGCGCTGTCAGCGATCGCGCTGCTGACACGCAAGACATGGCTGCTCTACGGCGTTTTTGCCGCGGCCGGCATCGGCGTTGCATTCGGCGTGATGGGTTTGCTTCACATGTAGCAAGCCCTTGTTGCCAAGAACAAAGGGCGCCCGCGGGCGCCCTTTGTTTTCCTGCAGCGAGCGTCCGCCGGTCAGTTCTCCACGCAATCCACGTAATAGCGCACGGCACCGTTGCTGGCGTCCTTCACCAAGCCGTGGATGTCGGTCTCGAAACCGGGGAATTTCTCGTTGAATTCGCGGGCGAACTTGAGGTAGCGGACGATGGTGGCATTGAAACGTTCGCCCGGAATCAGCAGCGGAATTCCCGGTGGATAGGGTGTCAGCAGCACGGCCGTGACGCGCCCTTCGAGTTCGTCGATGGACACGCGGTCGATCTCGCGATGCGCCATTTTCGCGAAGGCATCGGCCGGACGCATCGCCGGTACCATGTCGGACAGATACATCTTGGTCGTCAGGCGGGCCACGTCGCGCATCTTGTACACCTCGTGGATCTGCGTGCACAGGTCCTTGAGGCCGGTGCGCTCATAGCGCGGATGCTTCAGCACAAACTCGGGCAACACCTTCCACAGCGGATGGTTGCGGTCGTAGTCGTCCTTGAACTGCTGCAGGGCGGTGACCAGCGTGTTCCAGCGACCCTTGGTGATGCCGATGGTGAACATGATGAAGAAGGAATAGAGGCCGCACTTCTCGACGATGACGCCGTGCTCGGCGAGATACTTGGTGACGATCGCCGCCGGAATACCGTTTTCGTCGGAAAAGTCGCCGTCGACGTCGAGGCCCGGCGTGATGATGGTGGCCTTGATCGGATCGAGCAGGTTGAAGCCCTTCGCCAGCTTGCCGAAGCCGTGCCAGCGTTCGCCGGGCTTGAGCATCCAGGCCTCGCGCTCTTCGATGCCTTCCTCGGACAGGTCCTTCGGCCCCCAGACCTGGAACCACCAGTCGGCGCCGAATTCCTTGTCAACCTTGCGCATGGCGCGGCGGAAGTCCAGCGCCTCCATGATCGACTCCTCGACCAGCGCCTTGCCGCCCGGTTCCTCCATCATCGCCGCGGCAACGTCGCAGGAGGCGATGATCGAATACTGCGGACTGGTCGAGGTATGCATCAGGTAGGCCTCGTTGAACACGTCGCGGTCGAGCTTGTTGTTCTCGGCGTCCTGCACCAGGATCTGCGAGGCCTGCGAGAGGCCGGCCAGCAGCTTGTGCGTGGACTGCGTGGAGAAGATCATCGATTCCTTGCAGCGCGGACGGTCGGCGCCGATGGCATGGTAATCGCCGTAGAAGTCATGGAAGGAGGCATGCGGCAGCCAGGCTTCGTCGAAGTGCAGAGTATCGATCCTGCCGTCGAGCATTTCCTTGATTTCCTCGACGTTGTAGAGGATGCCGTCATAGGTGCTCTGGGTGATGGTCAGCACCCGCGGCTTTCCCTTGACCTGGCTGGCGAAGGGATGGGCGGCGATCTTCTTCTCGATGTTCTTCCAGCGGAATTCCTCCTTCGGGATCGGCCCGATGATGCCGTAGTTGTTGCGCGTCGGCATCAGGAACACGGGGATCGCGCCGGTCATCATGATGGCGTGCAGGATCGACTTGTGGCAGTTGCGGTCGACGATGACGACGTCGCCCGGCGCCACGGTGGAGTGCCAGACGATCTTGTTCGAGGTGGAGGTGCCGTTGGTGACGAAGAACAGGTGGTCGGCATTGAAAATACGCGCGGCATTGCGCTCGGACGCGGCCACCGGGCCGGTGTGGTCGAGCAGTTGGCCGAGTTCCTCAACCGCGTTGCAGACGTCGGCGCGCAGCATGTTCTCGCCGAAAAACTGGTGGAACATTTGGCCCACCGGGCTTTTCAGGAAGGCGACGCCACCGGAATGGCCGGGGCAATGCCATGAGTAGGAGCCGTCCGCGGCGTAATGCACCAGAGCGCGGAAGAAGGGCGGCGGCAGCGAGTCAAGATAGGCCTTGGCCTCGCGCACGACGTGGCGGGCGATGAACTCCGGCGTATCCTCGTACATGTGGATGAAGCCGTGGAGTTCCCTCAGGATGTCGTTCGGAATGTGGCGACTGGTGCGCGTTTCGCCGTGAAGGAAGATCGGGATCTCGGCGTTCTTGTAGCGGATTTCCTCGACGAACTTGCGCAGGTTGAGCACTGCCGGGTCGAGCTCTGGCCCGGGCGTAAATTCCTCGTCGTCGATGGAGAGGATGAAGGCCGAGGCGCGGCTCTGCTGCTGGGCGAACGAGGAAAGGTCGCCGTAGCTGGTGACGCCCAGCACGTCCATCCCCTCCTCCTTGATCGCTTCGGCCAGCGCGCGGATGCCCAGGCCCGACGCGTTCTCGGATCGGAAGTCCTCGTCGATGATGATGATGGGAAAGTGGAAGCGCATGGGAAACCCCTAGTTCTTGAACCACAGAGACACAGAGACACAGAGAACTTCACAGAGCATTTTCATGGTTTTTCTCTGTGCCTCTGTGTCTCTGTGGTGAAGGATTTTCAGATCTTCGGCAGAGTCACGCCGACCTGCCCCTGGTACTTGCCGCCGCGATCCTTGTAGGAAGTCTCGCAGACTTCATCTGCTTCGAAAAATAGCACCTGGGCGCAGCCTTCACCGGCATAGATCTTGGCCGGTAGCGGCGTGGTGTTGGAAAATTCCAGCGTCACATAGCCTTCCCACTCCGGCTCAAAGGGCGTCACATTGACAATGATGCCGCAGCGCGCGTAGGTACTCTTGCCGAGGCAGACTGTGAGGACATTGCGTGGAATGCGAAAGTATTCCAGGGTGCGCGCCAGGGCGAAGGAATTGGGCGGAATGATGCAATGGTCGCCATCCATCTCGACAAAAGAGTTCGGATCGAAATTCTTCGGGTCGACAATGGTCGAATAGATGTTGGTAAACACCCGGAACTCGCGCGAGCAGCGAATATCGTAGCCGTAGCTCGAGGTTCCGTAGGAGACGATCTTCTGGCCGTCGACCTCGCGCACCATGCCGGGTTCGAAGGGTTCGATCATGCCGTGCTCTGCCGCCATGCGGCGGATCCACTTGTCACACTTGATGGTCATGGTTCATCCGGAAGAGTAGGGATTCAAGGGGCCGCAGTATACGACTTGCGGGGGATTAGCACAGCAGCCAGGCGAGCCGGGCGATCCCGGTCTGCGGACGGCGTCGCGCAATGGCCACAAGCGGAACGTTCGTCGCATGGTGCGACAGGCTTTCCAGCGTGGCATCGAGCGAAACAGTGGAATCCTGCGTTTCATTGACCGCGATCGCCGCCACGCGGGCGCCGACTCCTTGCAAGGCCTCCAGCGCCGTCAATGCATGGCTCAGGCTGCCCAGATAACTGCCGGTTACCAGGACGCAGGGCAGGCTGCTGCCGGCGATCCAGTCGCGCACGGTATGGCGATCGTCCAGCGGCGCCATGACACCACCGACGCCTTCGATCAGCAACGGGCCGTCTGCCATTGCGATGGCGCGCCGCGAGAAGGCCACCAGTTCGTCGAAGTCGATGCGACGCCCTTCCTTAGCCGCCGCCATGTCCGGCGACAGCGGCGCTTTGAGCCGCCATGGCGCGATTGCGTCAAGTTCAGCAGCACTCACTTCCCTGCCCAGCGCTGCCAGCAAAGCGCCGGCGTCGCTCACCTCGGGCGACAAGGGATCGAAGCCCGACAACACCGGCTTGAACGCGGACGGTTGCCGACCCTCGCCACGCCAGTACCGCAGCAGGGCGCAGGCGAGCCAGGTCTTGCCGATGTCGGTACCGGTGCCGGTGATAAACTGCGCCTCCACTCCGCATCTCCTTAGGCCGCAAACTGTTGCCGCTGGCGCATTCTAGCGGTCCAGCCGGCCGGTTAATTCCAATGTCCGAAACTCGCGACTGGCTCACCGAAGGCCTACCCCACATCTGGCTGCCGTACACCCAGATGAAAACTTCACCGGCACCGCTGACTGTGGTCTCGGCGCAAGGCGTGCGCATTCGCCTGGCTGACGGACGCGGCCTCATCGACGGCATTTCCTCATGGTGGACCGCCTGCCACGGCTACGGGCATCCGCACATCCGCGCCGCCGTCGAGGCACAACTTGCCGACCTGCCCCACGTCATGTTCGCCGGCCTGGTGCATGAACCGGCGCTGCGACTGGCGAGCCGACTGTCCGCCCTGCTGCCTGGCGATCTGGAACGCGTATTCTTCACAGAGTCCGGCTCGGTGGCGGTGGAAGTGGCGCTGAAAATGGCAATCCAGTACTGGCGCAACAAGGGACAGCCAGAAAAACAGCGCATTGCGTATTTCCGCCACGCCTACCACGGCGACACTTTCGCCACCATGGCGCTGTGTGACCCCGATGAGGGCATGCATGCGCTGTTTTCCGGCAGCATGCCGGACCAGATCATGGCCGAGCTGCCGAGCGACGAAACTATGCGCCGCGCTTTCGACCTGCTCCTGGAAACCCACGCCGAACGCCTTGCCGCAGTCATCATCGAGCCCCTGGTGCAGGGCGCCGGGGGCATGAAGATGCATGATGCGGCGACCCTGGCCTTTATCAGCGAGGCCTGCCGGCGCCACGAGGTGCTGCTGATCGCCGACGAAATAATGACCGGTTTCGGCCGCAGCGGGCAAATGTTCGCCTGCCAGGAAGCCGGCGTTGTGCCCGATATCATCTGCCTGTCCAAGGCGCTCACCGGCGGCACCCTGCCTTTGGCGGCCACCGTGGCGCGGCGCCATGTGTTCGAAGCCTTCCTCGCCGACGATCCGACTGCAGCACTGATGCACGGCCCCACCTACATGGCCAACGCCCTGGCCTGCGCCGCCGCCAACGCCTCGCTCGACCTGTTCGAACGTGAGCCGCGTCGGGAGCAGGTCGCCATGATCGAAGCCCAGCTCCGCGCCGAACTCGGCCCCTGCCGCGAACTTTCGGGCGTTGCCGACGTTCGCGTCAAAGGCGCCATCGGCGCCGTGGAACTGACCGGTGCCGTCGACCTCGACGACCTGCGCCGGCGCTTCGCCGAACTTGGCGTCTGGGTACGCCCATTCGGCAATGTGGTGTACCTGATGCCGCCCTTCGTCATCAGCGCCGGTGATCTGGCGACGCTCACCTCGGCCGTGCATCAGGTGCTTGGCGAACGCGCGCAACGGCTCTGAGATGGACGCCGGGCTCGACTCCCTGCTGCAGGAGCGCCTGCTTGAGTTGTGCGGCGCCAATCGCCTGCGCCGCCTGCGGCCGTGGCATTGGCAAAACGGCGCGTTGCACGATGCCACCGGGCGCGCACTGATCGATGCCTCGTCCAACGATTATCTGGGCCTCTCGCAACACCCGCTGGTCAAGACTCGCGCCGCCGAATGGGCAGAGCGTCATGGCGCCGGCGCGCCGGCCTCACGCCTGGTGACCGGCACCCGCGACATCACGCTGGCGGTCGAAGAAAAGCTCGCCAGGTTCAAAGGCTGCGAGGCGGCACTGCTTTTCTCCACCGGTTTTCAGGCCAACGCCACCGTGGTTCCCGCGCTGGCTGGTCTGGACGATACGGCGACGCTCTTCAGCGACGAACTCAATCACGCCAGCATCGTGCATGGCTGTCGGCTGGCCCGCGCCAGGACGCAGGTATTCCGTCACCTCGATCTCGATCATCTCGAGCAGCTGCTGGGTGGCAGCACAGGCCGCAAGCTGATCCTCACCGAATCGGTGTTCAGCATGGATGGCGACCGCGCCGATCTGCCGGCCCTGGTGCAACTTGCCGAGCGCCACGGCGCGGCGCTCTACGTCGACGAGGCGCATTCCAGTGGCGTGCTCGGCCCACAGGGGCGCGGGCTTGCCGCGGAATGTGGCGGCGTGGATGTCGTGATGGGAACGCTGGGCAAGGCCTTCGGTGCTTTCGGCGCCTACATCGCCGGCTCGCGGCTGCTGATCGATTACCTGGTGAATCGCTGCTCCGGCTTCATCTACACCACCGCCCTGCCACCGGCAGTGCTGGGCGCCGTGGATGCGGCACTGGAACTTATTCCGACGATGGATGGCGAGCGCCACCGGCTCGCCGCCCATGGGCAGCGGCTACGGCATGCGCTTGCAGCACTGGGCCTCGATACACTCGAATCGACAACGCAAATAGTGCCGGCGGTAATAGGCAGCGAGGTCGATACCCTGGCCGCCGCCGCGCGACTCGAGGCCGCCGGCATCCTTGCCGTCGCAATTCGGCCGCCGACCGTGGCACCCGGCACCAGCCGGCTGCGCTTTGCCCTCAGCACTGCACTCGCCGAGCCGGAGATGGACCGGCTACTGGCGGCGCTGCCGACGATCCGCTCCTGAGCCCCCTAGGTATTCATCACCTTGATGCTGGGGAACTTGCTGGAATGGTCCTTGGCGCGCTCGGCGATCTTCACCGCGATGCGCCGCGCAATGGTCTTGTAGATCAGGCTTGCTGGTCCTTGCGGGTCGGCTTCGACGGTCGGCTTGCCGCCGTCCATCTGCATGCGGATCGCCATGTCGAGCGGCAACGCGCCGAGCATTTCAACCTCGTAATCCTTCGCCATCTTGTCGCCGCCGCCGGAACCGAAAATGTGTTCGGCATGGCCGCACTTGGAACAGATGTGGATGCTCATGTTCTCCACAATGCCGAGAATCGGAATGCCGACCTTCTCGAACATCTTGAGGCCCTTGCGGGCGTCGAGCAGGGCTATGTCCTGCGGCGTGGTGACGATGATGGCGCCGGTCACCGGCACCTGCTGCGCCAGGGTCAGTTGGATGTCGCCGGTGCCGGGCGGCATGTCGATGACGAGGTAATCGACGTCGCGCCAGCGTGTCTCGGTCAGCAATTGCGTCAAGGCCTGGGTCACCATCGGGCCGCGCCAGACCATGGGCTGCTCGGGGTCGATCAGGAAGCCGATCGACATCGCCTGGATGCCGTGCGCGTCCATCGGCTCCAGGCCCTTGCCGTCTACCGACTCGGGGCGACCGCTGGCGATGCCCAGCATCTGCGGCAGCGACGGCCCATAAATATCGGCATCCAGCAAACCCACCGTGGCGCCTTCCGCCGCCAGTGCCAGCGCCAGATTGACCGCGGTGGTGGACTTGCCGACACCACCCTTGCCGCTGGCCACGGCGATGATGTTCTTGACACCGGGAATCAGCTTGACGCCTTTCTGCACCGCGTGGGTGACCACTTTCGAATACACGTTGGCGCTGATGTTGCCGATGCCGGGAATCGTCTTCAGTTGCGCGATCACGGCAGTGCGCAGCCCTTCGATCTGGCTTTTTGCGGGGTAGCCGAGTTCGACATCGAGCGACACATCGCTGCCGGAAATCTTGATGTTCTTGGCGCTGCGACTGGTGACCAGGTCCTTGCCCGTATTGGTGTCGACGACTTCCTTGAGCGCGGTCTGAATGGTTTGTTCGGTGATGGACATGAGGGCCTTTGCTGACAACAAGTGGGAGAGAGGGGGAACGGGTGGCGGATTATCGCCCGGAACTGAGTAATTATACCCGAGTGAATTAGTCGGGATTGTATAGTGGATTCGACTGATTTTCCATCCTGGCGAACGTGCTGCGCCGGGAGTTAGCCCCGCCCCGCGCCCGCCACGCTGCGACGCGTGGCAGACCCAAGCCGTGCCAAAGCACGTTCGCACCCGGCAGGAATGAGGCGGCCGGATGATGACCAGCGGCTAGAATGCCGCCAATGAAAGTCCTCGGCATCGAATCCTCCTGCGACGAAACCGGTGTCGCGCTCTACGACACGGAACGCGGATTGCTCGGCCATGCCGTGCATACCCAGGTGGCAATGCACGAGGCTTATGGCGGCGTGGTGCCCGAACTGGCCTCGCGCGATCACATCCGCCGCCTGATTCCTTTGCTGGAACTCGTGCTGACCGAGGCAAGCTGCACGCGCCTCGATATCGACGCGATTGCCTACACGGCCGGCCCCGGATTGGCGGGTGCCTTGCTGGTGGGCGCCAGCTTCGCCGAAGCGCTGGCGCTGGCGCTCGATGTCCCGGCGCTGCCGGTGCATCACCTCGAAGGCCATCTGCTCTCGCCGCTGCTGGCCAATCAGGATGAAGCCCTCGACTCCGACGGCACGCCCACCAGCGGGCATCAGTCGACAGCGAAACTCAGCTTCCCCTTCGTCGCGCTGCTGGTGTCCGGCGGCCATACCCAGCTGATGCGGGTGGCTCGTGTCGGCGACTACCAGCTACTCGGTGAGTCACTGGACGATGCTGCTGGCGAGGCCTTCGACAAGACGGCCAAGTTGCTCGGGCTGGGTTACCCCGGGGGACCGGCCCTGGCAAAACTGGCTGAATCCGGAAAACCGGGGCGTTTCAAATTGCCGCGGCCGATGCTGCACAGTGGCGACCTGTCGTTCAGCTTTTCCGGGCTGAAGACGGCGGTTCTGACGGCGGCCCGCGCCAGGAAGCTGAGCGAGGCCGACCGGGCCGACCTGGCCGCCGAATTCCAGGAAGCCGTGACCGAAGTGCTGGCGGCCAAAGCGGTCGCGGCCTGTCGCCAGCAACGACTATCGTCACTGGTGGTGGCTGGCGGTGTCGGTGCCAACCGGCGGCTGCGCCAGCGGCTGGATCAGGCCATGGCGAAAATCGGCGGCCGGGTGTTTTATCCCGCGCTGGAACTATGCACCGACAACGGCGCGATGATCGCCTTTGCAGGCAGTCAGCGCTTGTTGCAGGGGGAACTGCCAGTGCCCGCCCAAGGTGCTTTTGTCGTGCGCCCGCGCTGGCCGCTGGATCAGGTCTCGTAATGCCCTGAGGCACGGGCGTTTGCGAATGGGGTCAGGCTGTTAGCACCTTGCCCAAGTGCAAAACCCGCGCACTCATCGAGCGCATGAAGGCAATGCCGAAGGCTGGACGAGACTTGACCATGGCAACGAATTCCTTGCGCCCGATCAGCATCCAGGCGCTGTCGATTTCCGCGGTCGCCGTGGCGGAACGGCCGGAACGGTCGACCAGCGCCATCTCGCCGAAAACGCCGCCCGGCCCGAC
>CAMBRI010000081.1 GCA_945870205.1 Sulfuritalea hydrogenivorans sk43H
TTCTCGAACGGGGCATGCAGCTCTGCCGCATCCGGGTCCTTGCCTTCTTCCAGGTAGCGGGCCAGCAGCGACTCGTCCTCCTCCACCAGCTGATCGATCAATTCGCGATGGGCGTGGGCAATTGAATCGAAATCCGCATCCCCTGCCGCGTGTTCCAGTACTTCGACGACGTCGCGCCTGTCATGCGCCGGCAAGTCGAGCAGCAGGCATTCCTTGCCGAAGCGCTCGCGAATTTCACCGACCAGACCGGGCAGGTCGACGTTCTCGGCGTCGATCTTGTTGATCACGATCATGCGCGGCAGGCCGCGCGCCTGGGCGGCATGCATCATGCGCTCGGTCGCCAGCTCGATGCCGGTCTGGGCGTTGATCACCACCACAGCGGTATCGACGCCCGCCAGTGCGGCGGTAGCCTGGCCGGAAAAATCCGGGTAGCCCGGGGTGTCGATGAGATGAACGTGCACACCTTCCCAGGCGAAATTGACCAGCGCCGAATTCAGCGAATGCCCGGCCGATTTTTCCTGTGCGTCGAAATCGCAGACAGTGTTGCCCTTCTCGACACTGCCCTTCGCGGCAATTGCCCCGGCCTTGAACAGCAGGGCTTCGGCCAGCGTGGTCTTGCCCGCACCGCCGTGGCCGACGAGGGCCAGGGCGCGGATGGATTCGGTCTTGTACTTCGCCATGATGCAGACTCCCTTTTTATCTGTATTGGCTCAAATTTTACCCCGCCGCGTCGCGCCGATCCTGCGCAGTTTGGTGATCGCGCGAGGGAATGCGCCAGAGCATGGCCGCAGTCGCAACGCCGATGAAGGCGAGCAGGCCTTGCAACCAGGGTATGGCCGACAGCGTCCAGATCGACACGCAGATGGTCAGACTCATCAGAGAGATGGCGATCACCTTGATGCGAAACGGAATGCTGTGGTGCCGCCGCCATTCGATGATCAGCGGGCCGAAAGTCGGATCGGCGATGAGTCGACGATAGAAGGGCTCCGAGGCTCGCGCATAGCAGGCCGCTGCGACCAGGACAAAGGGCGTGGTGGGCAGGCCGGGCAGGAAGATGCCGATGATGCCGAGCAACAGCGCGATGCTGCCGAGAGTCCACAACAGCGCGCGCACCACCAGCGAGGGATGCAGCTCCGACTCGGGAATCTCGTAGGGCGTTTCGATTTCACCGACACTCCCCCCGCCCCCCTCGCCAGGCGAGGGGGTGACTGCGGTTCGCCGCTGACGCGGCTCCGTGTCGATGGCTGCGCCGCCTTGGGACGGCCCGGCGGCGGCGCTCATCCCAACGCCCTCTCGACGAAATGCCGCGCTACTTTGGTCTTCGGCACGCGGCCGGAAAACCAGTTGCGCACGTCCTGATCCAGTCCTAGCCCGTGCATGTAGTTGTAAAGCGCCTTGTTCAATGCGATGCCCAGTGCATCGTGGTCAACGCCGGTCGGATCGATGAAGCCGACGTCGTTTTTTGCGAATGTCACCTTCGGTAGCGGCTTGAGCCTGACACCAAATTGCTCGGGATGAAGACCGACCGGCGAATGCACGGTACAGGCAAAGCGGTGAAAGAAGCCGGACTGGATGCAGCCGGCGGCGAAGAGCTGGCGCACGTATTCAAGGGCATCGACGGTGTCCTGCACCGTCTGTGTCGGAAAACCGTACATCAGGTAGGCATGCACCAGAATGCCGGCATCCGTGAAGGCATGGGTGACGCGCGCCACCTGCTCGACCGAGACGCCTTTTTGCATCAGCTTCAACAGCCGGTCGGAGGCCACTTCCAGCCCTCCGGAAACGGCAATGCAGCCGCTGTCGGCGAGTTCGGCACATAACTCGGGGGTGAAGGATTTCTCGAAGCGGATGTTGCCCCACCAGGAGATCGCCCGGTTGCGCTTCTGCAGTTCAGCGGCGAGTGCTTTCAAGGCCTTGGGTGGTGCCGCCTCGTCAACAAAATGAAAACCGGTTTGCCCGGTTTCGGCGATGACTGCCTCGATGCGGTCGACCAGGGTTGTCGCCGCGATCGCCTCGTAGCGCGAGATGTAGTCGAGCGAAACGTCGCAGAAGCTGCACTTCTTCCAGTAGCAGCCGTGGGCCACGGTGAGCTTGTTCCAGCGCGCATCGGACCACAGCCGGTGCATGGGGTTGAGCATGTCCAGCAGCGACAGATAGCGGTCCAGCGGCAGGCCGTCCCAGGTCGGCGTACCGGCCTCGGCGAAGGGAATGTCGGGCTCTTTGGCATCGACATAGCGCACACTTTCTGCGCCGCGCAGGAACGTGCGTACCAGCTTCTCTTGGGACCGCTCGCCGCGCAGGTGTTCGAGCAGGGACAGCAGCGGGCGCTCGCCGTCATCCAAAGTGACGTAATCGAAGTAGTCGAACACGCGCGGCTCCGCGAGTTCGCGCAGTTCCGTATTGACAAAGCCGCCGCCGAGCACGGTAACGATCGACGGATCCTGCGCCTTGATCGCCTGGGCTATGCGAAACGCCCCATAGACATTGCCGGGAAACGGTGCCGAAAGCAGCACCACGTCCGGTGCATGTCGCCGCAAGGATTCCAGCGTCAGCTCACGCAGCGTGCCGTCGACCAGGTTTTCCGGCGCCGCCAAGGCCTTGGCCAAAGGATCGAAGCTGGCCTGGCTTTGCGCCAGCGATTCGGCATAACGCACAAACTCGAAGCGCGCATCGACCGCCTCGCGAAGCACGTCGGCGACATCGTCGAGGTAGAGCGTGGCGAAGTGGCGCGCGCGGTCCGTCACGCCAAATGCACCGAAGGCCCAGGCCAGCGGATCACCGCCGTGATCATCGACATAGGCGTCGAGCGGCTCGAAGCGCGGCCCCTCGGGCAGGAAATTGCGCCCCGCGATGCGATGCCCGATGGACGGATCGCGTCCCTGCAGGAAGGCCACCGCCGGTTCGATGCTCGCCAGGTAGCGCTCAAAACTCCGCTCGAAGGCCTGCACCCGCGGCGTGCGCTGCTTCGCGGGCAAGGCCTGGATGCTCCCGCGCAACGCACGCAGGCCATCTGTCGAGAACAACCGCAGCACCAAGGCCAAAGCAAGGTCTTCCTGCGCCGCCGCGAAGCCTCGCGAACGCAGGAAACCTGTCAGGTAAGCCGTTGACGGATAGGGCGTGTTCAGTTGCGTCATCGGCGGGATGATTGCCAGCACGCGCATGGGCTCAGACGGATTCAAGGAGTTCGGGCCCTTCGTTGCGTGCATTGCTGACGCGACTGCCAACTGGCCGAGCGGTCATGGCCGATGCGGGCGCAGGCAACAGCCAGCGGCGGAGGATATCGACATCGAGATACGCTGGATCGAGCCATGCATCAAACTGCCCCGGTCCCAGAAGCACCGGCATGCGCTCGTGTATGGGCGCCATGACTTCATTGGGCGTCGTGGTAATTATGCAGGCGGAAACGATGTCCTTCCCCTCGGGCGACTTCCATGCGGCAAGCAGGCCGGCCATGGCGAAGAACTCGCCGTCTGCGGCCGGCCAGACATACCAGGGCTGCTTGCGCACCGTGCCATCTTCGCTCACCGCCTGCCATTCATAGAACCCGTTGGCCGGAATCAGGCAACGGTGGCGTTCGAAGCTGGCCTTGAAGGCCGGCTTCTCAGCCACGGTTTCCGCTCGGGCGTTGTTGAGCTTCTGCCCTATCGACGGATCCTTTGCCCAGCGCGGAATCAGGCCCCAGCGCACCAGTTGTCCGACACGGCCCACCTCCGGCCGCTGCCGAACCACCAGGATGTCGCTTTGCGGCGCGATGTTGTAGCGCGGCTCCCAGGCAGCGCAATTACGCAGATCGAAATAGTCCCTGAGGCGAGACTGGGGGCCATGGAGCACGTAGCGTCCGCACATGGCGAGCCGCCTATGCGGCCGTGATGCTTTTAGCCAAATTGCGTGGCTCCATCATTCCACCGTAACGCTTTTGGCGAGATTGCGCGGCTTGTAGCTGCGGCCGATCGCCGATGAAACCGGCTCACTTAACCGGCTTTGCCGGTTAGCCTTCTCTGCAAGCCGCGGGCCGAATAAGGCAAAAATCATCACTCCACCGTGACGCTTTTTGCCAGATTTCGCGGCTTGTCCACATCCGTGCCCTTTACCAGCGCTACATGATAGGACAATAACTGCAGCGGCACCACGTGCAGCACGGGTGAGAGCAGTCCGTAGTGCTCGGGCAGCCGCAGCACATGCACTCCAGTTTCCTCATCTACCGCGGAGTCGGCGTCGGCGAAAACGTAGAGCACGCCGCCGCGCGCGGCGACTTCCTTCAGATTGGACTTGAGCTTTTCCAGCAAGGCGTCGTTAGGGGCAATGCTGATCACCGGCATGGTGCTGTCCACCAGTGCCAGCGGGCCATGCTTGAGCTCACCAGCCGGATAGCCTTCGGCGTGGATGTATGAAATCTCCTTGAGCTTCAGCGCGCCTTCCAGCGCGATCGGATAATGATGGCCGCGGCCAAGGAACAAAGCGTGATGCTTGTCGGCGAAGCGCTCGGCCCAGATCTTTATTTCGGGTTCGAGGGCCAGCACTTTCTGCACGGCGACCGGCAGGTGGCGCAAGGCCTTCAGATGACCGGCCTCCTGTTCGGGCGTCAGGCGTCCGACCTGTTTGGCCAGGGTCACCGCGAGAAGGAACAGGGCAGCCAGTTGCGTGGTGAAGGCCTTGGTCGAGGCGACGCCGATTTCGGGGCCGGCCCGAGTCAGAAAGCGCAGCGCGCACTCGCGAACAATGGCCGATTCAGGCACATTGCAGATCGCCAGTGTGCGGCCCATGCCGAGCGCCCTGGCATGCTTGACCGAGGCCAGCGTGTCGGCCGTTTCGCCAGACTGGGAGATCGCAACCACCAGTTGTTCCGGGTTGGGCACCGAAACACGGTAGCGATACTCACTGGCGATCTCGACACTGCAGGGTATGCCCGCCAGTTGCTCGATCCAGTAGCGCGCCACGAGGCCGGAATGATAGCTGGTACCGCAGGCAAGAATCAGCACCGAGCGCACGCCCTGCATCAATTCCGGCGCTGCAACGCCGAACAGGTTGGGCGTGAGGGTTTGCGCACCACCGATCATTTCAAGCGTCGCCGCCAGCGCCTGCGGCTGCTCGAAAATTTCCTTCTGCATGTAGTGCGTGTAGTCACCCAACTCCACATCGTCGGCCGAGAGTGTGCTCTCGTGCACAGGGCGATCCTCGGGCACCTTCATCGCCACGCCGCCAAGGCCGACGATACGAATTGCCTCGCGCTTCAGTTCGGCAACGTCGCCGTCTTCGAGATAGATCATGCGGCGAGTGACCTGCAGCAGCGCTGAGGCATCGGAGGCCGCGTAGTTGCCGTCCTCGCCCAGCCCCAGCAACAGCGGCGCACCATGGCGGGCGACGACAATGCAGTCGTCCCATTCCCGGACTACAGCGATGGCATAGGCTCCGACCAGGCGCAGTGTCGTCAGGCGCACGGCATCGAAAAGCTCAGGCGTCGACTTGAGGGTGTGCCGGATCAGATGGGCGATGACCTCGGTATCGGTATCCGACGAAAACGCGTAGCCCTCCGCCGTCAGTTCCTGCTTGAGTTCGGCATAGTTTTCGATGATGCCGTTATGCACCACGGCGAGCCCGGCGGACACATGTGGATGCGCGTTACGCTCAGAGGGCACGCCATGGGTGGCCCAGCGCGTATGGGCAATGCCGTGGTGGGCCACTTGCCCCTCTGCCTGCGTGGCAAGTTCGGCAACGCGGCCGACGCTACGCAAACGTGTCAGCGTCGGATTGAGCAGAGCCAAGCCGGCCGAGTCGTAGCCCCGGTACTCCAGCTTCATCAGGCCTTCGATCAGGACCGGAACGATGTTGCGCGCGGCAACGGCTGCGACGATGCCGCACATGGTT
The DNA here is from genome assembly GCA_945870205.1 of Sulfuritalea hydrogenivorans sk43H. GTDB lineage: Bacteria > Pseudomonadota > Gammaproteobacteria > Burkholderiales > Rhodocyclaceae > Sulfuritalea > Sulfuritalea hydrogenivorans_A. The sequence continues at coordinate 5,866 of CAMBRI010000081.1, forward strand.
CAGTCCTTTTTCTTTGGGTTTGCGTTCTTTGTTGGCCGCTTCCAGCCGGGAATCGACAACTGCTTGGTGCGCGAGACGGTCAGCTGATCGGGCGGGGCATCGCGGGTCAGCGTGGTGCCGGCGCCCAGCGTGGCACCTCGACCGACGGTGACCGGGGCGACCAGTTGCGTGTCGGATCCGATGAACACGTCATCTTCGATCACGGTGCGGAACTTGTTGGCGCCATCGTAATTGCAGGTGATGGTTCCGGCCCCGATATTGACGCGACTACCGATGGTGGCATCGCCGACATAGGCGAGGTGATTGGCCTTGGAGTGATCGGCGATGCTGGAATTTTTCACTTCGACAAAATTGCCGATATGCACGCCGCGCCCGAGTTCGGTGCCGGGGCGCAGCCGGGCATAGGGGCCGATGATGTCATCCGGACCGACCACGGCATCTTCGATGTGGCAAAAAGGGGCAATGCGCGCGCCGCTGCCGATGCGGCAATTCTTCAGCACGCAATTGGCGCCGATACTCACCCGATCCGCGATTTCGACGCGACCTTCGAACACGCAATTGACGTCGACGCCGACGTCGCGGCCACAGATGAGTTCGCCGCGCACATCGATGCGCGCCGGGTCATTCAGCGTTACACCCGCTTCCATGAGCCGCTCAGCGACATTGCGCTGATGCACGCGCTCGAGCGCTGCAAGCTGGGACTTGCTGTTGATGCCTTCCGTTTCCCAGTTCGCGTCCGGGTGCGCGGTGACCACCGGCATGCCTTCGGCCACCGCCAGGGCAACGATATCGGTCAGGTAGTACTCGCCCTGGGCGTTGCGATTGCCCAGGGTCGGCAGCCAGCGCGCCAGCGCTGCAGTGGGCGCCACCAGAATGCCGGTGTTGATCTCGCGAATTTCGCGCTCGGCATCATCGGCATCCTTTTCTTCGACGATGCGCTTTACCTGCCCGGCAACACGAACTATGCGGCCATAGCCCTGCGGCTTGTCGAGATGCGCGGTGAGCAGCGCCAGTTTGTCGCTGCCGGCGGCAGCAATCAGCCGCCGCAGTGTCGACGCACGCGTCAGCGGCACATCGCCGTAAAGCACCAGGGTGGAAGATGCAGTCGGCGCCGATGCTGCGACGCCCGGCATGGCCTGCAGCACCGCGTGCCCGGTGCCAAGCTGAGGCTCCTGCAGCGCCCAGGTGATGTCGGATGCACTCAAAGCCGTGCGTACTTGCTCGCCGCCGTGGCCGTACACCACGCAGATTGGCTCGGCGCCTAGTTCGCGGGCGGTATCGAGCACGTGGCCCAGGAGTGCTTTTCCCGCCAGCGGATGCAGCACCTTAGGCAAGTCGGAATGCATGCGCTTGCCCTGCCCGGCGGCGAGGATGACGACGTTCAAGGCGAGCTTACCGCGGCAGGGTGCTGGAACCCATCAGGAACTGGTCGACGGTACGCGCGCACTGGCGCCCTTCGCGTATGGCCCAAACCACCAGAGACTGGCCGCGTCGCATGTCGCCGGCGGCGAAAACACCGGGAACGCTGGTGGAGTAAGCCAGCGCGCCTTCGGTATTGGCGCAGGCATTGCCGCGGCCATCCTTGTCCACGCCGAACGCCTCGAGCACGCCGCCCACCGGACTGAGGAAGCCCATGGCGAGGAAGACGAAATCGGCAGCAATCTCGAACTCGGAGCCCGGAACTTCGCTCATCTTGCCGTCGACCCACGACAAGCGAACGGCCTTGATGGCTTTCAGACGCCCGTTCTCACCGATGAACTCCTTGGTGCCGATGGCCCAGTCACGCGCGCAGCCTTCGTCGTGCGACGATGAGGTGCGCATGCGCAGCGGCCAGTAAGGCCAGGTCAGTTCGCCGTTTTCCTGCTCGGGCGGACGCGGCATGAGTTCGATCTGGGTGATGCTGGCCGCACCGTGACGGTTGGAGGTACCGACGCAGTCGGAACCGGTATCGCCCCCGCCGATGACGACGACATGCTTGCCGGCGACATTGATCGGATTCTTGCGACCGCCCGAGACTTCCTTGTTCTGCGGAATGAGGAATTCCAGCGCGAAATAGACACCCTCAAGCTCCCGCCCCGGGACCGGCAGGTCGCGCGGATTTTCGGCGCCGCCGGCGAGCACCACGGCATCGAAATCCAGCTTCAACTGCTCTGGGGTAACGGTTTTCTTCGCATCGTTGACCACACCCTTGGGCAAGGCGGCGGCAGTCACCATGGTGCCCGTGACAAATTTGACGCCCTCTGCCTTCATCTGCGCCGTGCGCCAGTCGATCAGGCGCTTGTCCAGCTTGAAGTCCGGAATACCGTAGCGTAGCAGCCCGCCGATACGCTCGTTCTTCTCGAATACTGTAACCGCATGGCCGACGCGGGCCAGTTGCTGCGCTGCCGCCAGTCCGGCCGGCCCGGAGCCGACGATGGCGATCTTCTTCCCGGTCCTTTTCGCCGCCGGCTGCGGCAGCACCCAGCCGTTCTCGCCGGCCTTGTCGATGATCGCGCGCTCGATCGACTTGATGCCGACCGGCGTTTGCGGAATATTCAGGGTGCAAGCCGCCTCGCAGGGCGCGGGGCAGATTCGGCTGGTGAATTCCGGAAAATTGTTGGTCGAATGCAGGGTATCGATCGCCTCGCGCCAGCGACCCTTGTAGACCAGGTCGTTCCAGTCCGGAATCAGGTTATTGACCGGGCAGCCGTTGTTGCAGAAAGGGATGCCGCAATCCATGCAGCGCGCACCTTGGCGGCTTGCCAGTTCGTCCGTCAGGTGCGGGATGAATTCACGGTAGTGACGTACTCGCGTTTCCGCCTTTTCGTAGGTCTCGGAGATGCGCTGAAACTCTAGAAATCCGGTGGGCTTGCCCATTATGCGGCCTCCTTCAGACGGGTCGCTTCCAGTTCCTTGAGCGCACGTCGATATTCATTCGGGAACACCTTGAGGAATTTGCCGCGCGCCCTGACCCAATCGGCCAGCAGCGCCTTGGCGCACTCGCTGCCCGTCAGGCTGGCATGCTGCTCGATCATCTGTTTGAGTTGCGCCTCGTCGGTCTGATTACGATGGCGCAGGCCGTCGTCGGCCTGTTCCGCCGCGGGCAGGATCTTGTCGAGGGCCACCATCGACAGGTTGCAACGCTTGGTGAACATGCCGTCTTCATCATAGACGTAGGCGATGCCCCCTGACATGCCGGCCGCGAAGTTGCGCCCGGTGAGGCCAAGCACGGCCACTGTGCCGCCGGTCATGTATTCGCAGCCATGGTCGCCGGTGCCTTCGACCACTGCGGTCGCGCCGGAATTGCGTACGGCGAAACGCTCGCCGGCAACGCCGCGGAAGAACACGGCACCGTCGGTGGCGCCGTAGAGGACCGTGTTGCCGACGATGATGTTCTCGTTGGGCACGCCGCGGAATGCCGCGGGAGGCCGAATGATGACTCGTCCGCCGGAGAGGCCCTTGCCGACATAGTCGTTGGCTTCGCCGGTCAGATCCAGCGTAATGCCGTGTGCGAGGAAGGCGCCGAAGCTTTGTCCCGCCGTGCCGGTCAGCTTGATCGTGATGGTGTCGTCGGTGAGTCCGGCATGACCATAACGCTGGGCGATCTGGTGCGACAGCAGGGTGCCCACGGTACGGTTCTGGTTGCGAATGGTCGACTCGATCACGAGCTTTTCGCCACGCTCGAGGGCCGGCCCGGCCTTGGCGATCAGGCCATGGTCGAGCGCCCTGGACAAGCCATGATCCTGGGTTTCGCTGTGGCGAAGGGCGACTCCGGCCACTGTCGGCTGACGGTAGAAGATGCGCGAAAAATCCAGGCCGCGCGCCTTCCAGTGGTCGACGCCCTTCTTCATATCGAGCAGGTCGGCACGACCGATCAGGTCGTCGAACTTGCGGATGCCAAGCTGCGCCATCAGTTCGCGCACCTCTTCGGCAACGAAAAAGAAATAGTTGACCACATGCTCAGGCTGGCCGGTGAAACGCGCGCGCAGCACCGGATCCTGTGTCGCGACGCCGACCGGGCATGTATTCAGATGGCATTTACGCATCATGATGCAGCCTTCGACCACCAGTGGCGCGGTGGCGAAACCGAACTCGTCAGCGCCGAGCAATGCGCCAATCAGCACGTCGCGGCCGGTTTTCATCTGGCCGTCGGCCTGAACCCGGACGCGGCCGCGCAGGCGATTGAGGACCAGGGTCTGCTGCGTCTCCGCCAGGCCGAGTTCCCAAGGCGTGCCGGCATGCTTGATGGACGAGATCGGCGACGCACCGGTGCCTCCGTCATGGCCGGCGATCACCACATGATCGGCCTTGGCCTTGACCACGCCCGCGGCAACGGTGCCGACGCCGATTTCCGAAACCAGCTTGACCGAGACGCTACCCTGCGGGTTGGAGTTCTTCAGGTCGTGGATCAGTTGCGCCAGGTCTTCGATCGAATAGATGTCGTGGTGCGGCGGCGGCGAAATCAGCTGCACGCCCGGCACCGAGTGGCGCAGAAAGCCGATGTATTCGGAGACCTTGTGGCCGGGCAACTGCCCGCCCTCGCCCGGCTTGGCGCCTTGCGCCATCTTGATCTGGAGCTGGTCAGCGTTGGCCAGGTACTCGGCGGTGACGCCGAAGCGCCCGGAGGCCACCTGCTTGATCGCCGAACGCAGGCTGTCGCCCGCCTTGAGCGGGATGTCGCGCGCGATGCGGCTCTTGCCGATCACGGCGGCCAGTGTGGTGGCTGCGGTTACCGGCTTGTAGCGCATGCGATCTTCGCCGCCCTCGCCGGTGTTCGACTTGCCGCCCATGCGGTTCATGGCTATCGCCAGCGTGGTATGGGCCTCGGTCGATATGCTGCCCAGCGACATGGCGCCGGTAGCGAAGCGTTTGACGATGTCTTTGGCCGATTCGACCTCATCCAGAGGAACAGCCGGGCCGGCTGGCCTGATCTCGAACAGGCCGCGCAGCGTCATGTGGCGGCGGGTCTGATCGTTGATCAGCTTGGCGTATTCCTTGTAAGTCTCGGTCTTGCCCGAGCGCGTCGCGTGCTGCAGCTTGGCGATCACGTCCGGCGTCCACATGTGCTCTTCGCCACGTACGCGGAAAGCGTACTCACCGCCGCAGTCGAGCATGCCGGCCAGCACCGGATTCTCGCTCCAGGCGTCGGCATGGGTACGCAGCGCCTCCTCGGCGACTTCCTTGAGGCCGATGCCTTCGATCTTGGTCGGCGTGCCGGTGAAGTAGCGACCGACGAGGTCGGAGGACAAGCCCACCGCTTCGAAGATCTGCGCGCCACAGTAGGACTGGTAGGTGGAGATGCCCATCTTCGACATCACCTTCATCAGACCCTTGTTGATGGCCTTGATGTAATTCTTCTGCGCGTCGTAGGCCGTCATCTTGCTCGGCAGTTGCGGCGCGATGGCGGCGATGCTGTCGAAGGTGAGCCAGGGATGGATCGCCTGTGCGCCGTATCCCGCCAGGGTGGCGAAGTGATGCACTTCCCGGGCGGCACCGGTTTCGACAACGAGGCCGCAAGACGTGCGCAGACCGATCTTGACCAAGTGCTGATGGACTGCCGAGCAGGCCAGCAGCGAAGGGATCGGCGCACGTTCGCGGTCGGCCGCGCGATCCGAAAGAATGATCACGTTGTAGCCGCTGTTGACCGCCTGCTTGACGCGGGTGCAGACATCGTAGAGCGAACGGCCGAGGCCTGCCGAACCCTGCGTGACCGGCGTGCAGATGTCGATCGTGATCGAGCGGAATGTGCCCTTGGTCAGCTTGTCGATCTGTTTCAGCTTGGCCATGTCGGCCGGCGAAAGAACCGGCTGATGAACTTCGAGGCGTGGGGTAGGTTCCGTCTCGTCCACACCCAGCAGATTTGGGTTGGGGCTGACCAGGGAAATCAGCGACATAACGATTTCTTCGCGGATCGGATCGATCGGCGGGTTGGTCACTTGGGCAAACAACTGCTTGAAATAGTTGAACAGCGGCTTGGCACGGTCGGACAGCACGGGTAACGGGCTGTCGTTGCCCATTGCGCCGGTTGCTTCCTCGCCCAAAGTTGCCATCGGTTCAAGGATGAATTTGAAGTCCTCCTGCGTGTAGCCGAAAGCCTGCTGCACTTTCAGCAAGGGGCCGAACTGCTTCTCCTGCGCCTTGATCGCGGGCAGGTCATCGACAAAATAGCGCGATCGCTCGATCCATTTGCGATAGGGCTTGGCCGTGGACATGGTGCGCTTGAGTTCGGCGTCGTCGATGATCCGCCCCTGCTCGAGGTCGATGAGGAACATCTTGCCCGGCTGCAGGCGCCACTTCTTGACGATGCGCTCCTGGGCGATCGGCAGCACGCCGATTTCGGAGGACATCACCACCAGATCGTCGTCGGTGATCAGGTAGCGCGCCGGACGCAGGCCATTGCGATCGAGCGTTGCTCCGATCTGGCGGCCGTCGGTGAAGGCCACGGCTGCGGGACCGTCCCAGGGTTCCATGAGCGCCATGTGGTACTCGTAGAAGGCGCGGCGTTCCTCGTCCATCAGCGGGTTGCCGGCCCAGGCTTCGGGGATCAGCATCATCATGGCATGGGCCAGGCTGTAGCCGCCCATCACCAGCAATTCCAGGGCATTGTCGAAGGATGCCGAATCGGACTGGCCGTCATAAATCAGCGGCCAGACCTTTTCCAGGTCTTCGCCCAGCACCGGCGAGGAAATTCCGTGTTCGCGGGCGCGCATCCAGTTGACGTTGCCGCGCAAGGCGTTGATCTCACCGTTGTGAGCGATCATGCGGAAGGGATGCGCCAGGTCCCAGGTCGGAAAGGTGTTGGTGGAGAAGCGCTGGTGAGCCAGTGCGAGCGCCGAAACTGCTCGCTTGTCCTGCAAATCCAGATAGTAAGTACCCACCTGATTGGCCAGCAGCATACCCTTGTACACCACGGTGCGACAGGACATCGACGGCACGTAGAACATCTTGCCGTCGGGCAGCTTGAGTGCCTGGATGCTGTGGCCGATCGCCTTGCGCAGGATGTAGAGCTTGCGCTCCAGCGCGTCGGCACTGTCGATACCGCAGCCGCCGGCGATGAATACCTGGCGTACCACCGGTTCGAGGTCCCTGGCCGCCTGAGCGAGGCCCGAGTTATCCACAGGCACGTCGCGCCAGCCCAGCAGAACCTGGCCTTCGTAGCGAATCGCGCGTTCGATGACCGCCTCGCAAGCACGCCGACTGGCGTCTCCACGCGGCAGGAACACCATGCCGACACCATACTCGCCGGGCGGCGGGAGGGTCACGCCCTGGCCGGCCATTTCCTCGCGCAAGAACACATCCGGAATCTGAATCAGAATGCCGGCGCCGTCTCCCAGCAAGGGGTCATAGCCCGTGGCGCCGCGATGCTCGAGATTTTCCAGAATCAGCAGGCCTTGCTCGATGATGGCATGGCTCTTCTGGTTCTTGATGTGTGCGACGAAACCGACGCCGCAGGCGTCATGTTCATTGGCAGGATCGTATAGACCCTGACGCTGGGGGAGGACCATCGTGTCTTTCCTCGGAAATACGGCCGGCAAAAAAGCCGGGGTGGTGCCACTCCCCGGCCTTGGACGGTCCGCCTAATATCGCGGACTACGCTGCAAATATACCGCCAAAAGGTCCCGATTTCAATACGCTGCAACGCAGCATGGCGACTTTACAACTCGCCGACCGAGAACAGGCGGCGGTGCTCTTTCGTCGAGTAACGATCAGTCATGCCTGCAATATAGTCCGCCGTGGCTCGCGTGACACTCTCGGTCGCCGCCATTTCCTGATACTGGGGCGGCAGCAGGCGTGGATCGGAGACGAACGCATCGAACAGTTCGCTGATGATGCGGCGCGCCTTGGCCGTCATGCGCAGCACCTGATAATGCTGGTATAAATGATCTCGCAAAAAGCCTTTAAGTGCGCGATTTTCGGCCTTCATGGCGTCGGTGAAGGCGATCAACGCCGGGGCTGCATGCACATCAGCCAAGGCTTGCGGCGCGGCAGTGGCTATGCGCCGGGCCGACTCGGCCAAAAGGTCCGTCACCTGCGCGTCGATCATTCGGCGTATGGTCTCGTGCACGCGGCGGCGACCCGAGATATGCGGAAATTCGGCATCGGCTTCTGCCGCGTGCCGGGCGAAGAGGCTCATTTCCCCGATTTGTTCCAGCGTGAGCAGCCCGGAGCGCAGCCCGTCATCAACGTCATGGTTGTTGTAGGCGATCTCGTCGGCCAGGTTGCAGATTTGTGCTTCCAGAGATGGCCTGCGACCGTCGAGAAAGCGCAATCCGAGTTCCCCGAGCTCGCGTGCCCTTGCCGGTGAGCAATGCTTGAGGATGCCTTCGCGTGTTTCGAACATCAGGTTGAGGCCGTCAAACGCTCCGTAGCGCTCTTCGAGGCGATCGACGATGCGCAGGCTTTGCAGGTTGTGTTCGAACCCGCCGTGGGCCTGCATACAGTCGTTCAGCGCATCCTGCCCGGCATGGCCGAACGGGGTGTGACCGAGATCATGAGCAAGGGCAATGGCTTCGGTCAGGTCGTCATTGAGACGCAGGGCGCGTGCAATGGACCGCGCAATCTGGGCGACTTCGATGCTGTGTGTCAGCCGGGTGCGGAACAGGTCTCCTTCGTGATTGACGAAAACCTGTGTCTTGTACTCGAGGCGCCGAAAAGCGGTGGAATGTATTATGCGATCACGGTCGCGCTGAAACTCGCTGCGTGCCTTTGGTCGCGGTTCGGCAACGACGCGCCCGCGACTGCTGCTGTCGTTGACCGCATACGGCGCCAGCTCAGGCATGGCAACAGGATTCTATGGCGGCGACTATTTCTGCCGGCGACACATCGGATACCGTCGCGGCGTCGCCGAGCGCTTTGAGCAGTACCAGGCGCAAACTGCCGGCGATTACCTTCTTGTCGTGGGACATCAGTTCAAGGTAACGCCCAGCGCCGAGATCGGGGGCGATGACCGCCAAACCAGCCCGCTGAAACAGCAGGCGGACGCGGTCGACGTCGGCAGCGGACAACCAACCAAGACGACGGGACAACTCGGTTGCCATCATGGTTCCGGCAGCCACCGCCTCACCGTGCAGCCATTCACCGTAGCCCATCCCGGTTTCGATGGCATGTCCGAATGTGTGGCCAAGGTTGAGCAAGGCGCGGCCGCCTTCGCGTGCTGTTTCGAATTCATCGGCGGCGACGACTTCGGCCTTGTTGACGCAGGAACGTTCGATGGCATGGGCCAGCAGTTCGCCGTCGCGCGCCATGAGGCCATCCATGTTTGCTTCGAGCCAGCCGAGAAAGGGCAGGTCGCGAATCAGGCCGTATTTGATGACCTCCGCCATTCCGGCGGAAAGCTCCCGGTCCGGAAGGGTCTTCAGCGTATCGGTGTCCGCCAGCACGAGTTTGGGCTGCCAAAACGCACCCACCATGTTCTTGCCGCGCGGGTGATTTATCCCGGTCTTGCCGCCCACTGACGAATCGACTTGCGACAGCAGGGTGGTCGGAATTTGCACAAACGGGACGCCACGCTGATAGGTAGCGGCCGCAAAACCGGCCAGATCGCCAATGACACCACCGCCCAAGGCCACGATGGTGGTGCTTCTGTCGCAACGTGTCGCCAGCAATGCGTCGTAAATCAAGTTGAGTGATTCCCATGTCTTGTGGGCTTCACCATCGGGCAGCACGATCGGCGTGACCGCGACCCCGTGTTGATTTAGGCCGTTGAGCATACGCTCTAGATACAGCGGCGCCACAGTCGTGTTGCTGATCAGAGCGACCTTAGGCGCCCGCAAAAAAGGCAGGAGCAATTCCGTCTGGTTCAGCAGGCCGCATCCGATCAGGATCGGGTAGCTGCGGTCGCCTAGGGCGAGGCTCAAGCGGCGCATTGCTTGTGCAGCTCTCTTTCGACATGCTTTACCAGATGGCTTATTCCGCCCCCCGGACTGTTGATGACAATGTCCGCCACCTC
>CAMBRI010000082.1 GCA_945870205.1 Sulfuritalea hydrogenivorans sk43H
AAGGGCGAAGGCTTCGGCAAGATCCTGGGCATGGGCTCGGCGCGCATGTGCGAGAAGTACGGTCGTCCCGAGTTGTCGATGGGCGTCAAGAAGCAGGAATTCCCCGCCTACGACTCGCGCGGCATCCAGGGCATGGGACTGGGCTACGCGACGTCGAACCGTGGTGCCTGCCACCTGAGGGCCTACACCGTGGCGTCCGAAGTGCTGGGCATTCCGGTCAAGACCGACCCGCTGGTCACCGAAGGCAAGGCTGATCTGGTCAAAGCCTTCCAGGACGCCACCAGCGTCTTCGACAGTGCCGGCGTCTGTGCCTTCACCACCTTTGCCTGGAGCCTGGCCGATCTGCAGCCGCAGCTGGACACGGCCTGCGAAGGTGACTGGACCATGGAGAAACTGGCCTTGCTGGGTGAGCGCATCTGGAACATGGAGCGCCTGTTTAACAATGCCGCCGGCTTCACCGCCAAGGACGACGACCTGCCGCCGCGCCTGAAGACAGAACCGGCCAAGACCGGTCCGGCCAAGGGCCTGGTCAATGGTATCGACAAGATGCGGCCGGAGTACTACAAGGTCCGCGGCTGGACGCCGGAAGGCGTGCCGACCAAGGAAACCCTGGATCGTCTGGGCCTGTAATTCAACAGCATCACCCCTCAGGGGATCGGCGTTGCCGGTCCCCTGATTGTTTTTAAGGACAAAATATGGCCCCCATGCTCATTTCATTTGCTGCCCCCACAGGGGGCCGTATTTCGCAATTAAGCTCGCTCGGGGCGGCCCTTCGGGAGGCACCATGAAACACGTCATCATCGGTAATGGTCCGGCGGGAGTCGTCGCTGCCGAAACACTTCGCAAGGCCGATGCCACGGCAGAAATCGTTCTGATCGGAGCCGAGCCGGAACCTGCTTACTCGCGCATGGCGATACCCTATCTGCTGGAAGGCAATATCGAAGAAAGTGGGACCTATCTGCGCAAGACGGAAGGACATTTCGCCAGCTTGCGCGTCCGGGAAGTGCAGGCAAGGGTGACCTCTGTCGATAGCGCCCGGCGCACGCTGCAATTGGCCGACGGCCAAACCGAATCCTATGATCGCCTGCTGATCGCCAGTGGTTCGCACCCGGTCAGACCGCCGATTCCCGGCATGGATCTGCCGCAGGTGCAGACCTGCTGGACGCTGGCCGATGCACGCGCAATCGCCAACCTGGCCAAGCCGGGCACGCGTGTGCTGCAACTGGGCGCCGGCTTCATCGGCTGCATCATCATGGAAGCACTGGCCGCGCGCGGCGTCAAGCTGACGGTGGTCGAGATGGGCGACCGTATGGTGCCGCGCATGATGACGCCGAAAGCAGGTGGCATGATCAAGCAATGGGTCGAGCAGAAGGGCGTCCGCGTCCTGACCGGCAAAGGCGTCAAGAGTATTGCTCCGCTGGGCTCCAATCCGGGTCTGCTGGCGCGTCTCGCCCAGGCGATCGGAGTCGGCGCCAAGGGCGACGAGAGTGGCCTGGCGGTCACGTTGTCTGACGGCGAAGCGATTGCCTGCGACCTGGTAATCGTGGCCGCGGGCGTGGCGCCGAACGTAGGATTTCTCGACAATACCGGTGTCAAGGTCGGCAAGGGTATCGTCGTCGACAAGACCATGCAGACCTCGGTGGCCGGCATCTACGCTGCGGGCGATGTCGCCGAAGCACCTGACTTGTTCACCGGCGCCCCCTTCGTTGCGGCCATCCAGCCCAACGCCGCCGACCAGGCGCGCGTGGCCGCGCTCAACATGGCGGGCGGTGAGGCACAAATGAAAGGCGTCGTGGCGATCAACGTGCTCGACACCTTGGGCCTGATTTCGACCTCCTTTGGACAGTGGTGGGGCGAGACCGCAGAAAACGGTGGCTCGGGCGTCGAGTTCATTGACGAAGCCAATGGCCGCTATATCTCGCTGCAGTTCAAATCCGATGTGCTGATCGGCGCAACATCCATCGGGCATACCGATCATGTCGGCGTCTTGCGCGGCCTGATCCAGACACAAAGCCGGCTTGGGCCATGGAAGGATGCGTTGATGGCGGACCCCAACGGTTACATGGCGGCGTATCTTGCCGCCGCCCAGAAGGCGGCGTAGGCGGACTTTTTCAAGGAATAAGGCCGGCCCGTGAAGGTGACATTCAAGCTCTATGCGACGTTGCAGGATTACTTGCCGGCAGCGGCGAAGAAGACCAATGCCTTGCCGCTGGAACTGGATGAAGGAGCAACCATACAACAGATAATCGAACGTTTCGCCTTGCCGCAGAAACTCTGCCATCTGGTACTTGTTGATGGCAATTTTGTGCCGCCGGGAGAGCGCGCCACGCGCGCACTCAAGGAAGGCGACACACTGGCAATCTGGCCGCCGGTGGCGGGCGGCTAGGGGAATGCAAGACTGTAACGGGGCGCTGCCTGCGGGACATTGAACAGGTTTTTTATTTGAGGAGTTGGTATGAATAGCAAGAACGCAATCCGTCTGTCTTTGCTGGTCGCCACAATGGCCGCCAACAGCTTCGCCTTTGCCGATGCCAAGCAGGACGATGCATTACGGCAACTGGCGAACAAGTCCGGCTGCTTCATATGCCACGCGATCGAACTCGACGCCAAGGGGCCGGAAGGCCTCAAACCGGTCGGACCGCCCTGGAAGGCGATCGCAGCACGCTACAAGGGCGACAAGAACGCACGGAAGAATCTGACCACGGCTGTCATGGGGGGAACGTCCATCTACAACCGACACTGGAAGGAAGAATCCAGCGGTGTGGCGATGCCGCCCAACGGTGTGGCCATTTCGGAAGCCGACGCGAAGAAACTGGTCGACTGGATTCTGAGCCTATCGAAGTAGGGGTGCTTCCGAACGGGGTGTTCGGCTTGTGGGGGCCGCCATCCGGCGGTCCCGCAGAGGCTCATTTCCCCATCAGACAGGCGCGGTCAAGCAGAACTTCGAAGCCCGGATAATTGTCGGCCGTCAGGGCGAACTTGCCGGCGAACGCGCTGCGTGCTTCACCGCGTTTCAGCGCGTCGATGAAACCTTGCCGCTCGCGGACCCAACTGCCGCCCAGAAGCGTCACGCCTCGGGCGAACAGCGCATCGGGCAGGCAGCCGGCGCCTGGTCCGACCATGGCGAACCAGCGCGCGTTGCGGCAGTGGCCGAGCATGCGGTCGAGGGTGTCGTTGAGCAGCAGGGTACTGGTCGACACCACCTTGCTGCAGCCGGTGAGTTCGCTGGCGTCGAGCGTGACCCGGTAGCCTTCGGTGTCGCCGGCAAGTTCGGCGTTCAGCTCCACCACAGTGAGATGGGCGCCGCTTTGCAGGATGAGACCCAACAGGGGCCGGAACAAGCCGATCATGCCGATCTGCTCGCCTGACTGCGGATTCATCTGGCCGATCGAATCGGTACTGTCGTCGGCGTGGAAGCCGGCGCGCTCGAACAGGCAGCGGGTCAAGGCATTGGCAGCCGCGAAGCCGATGGTCCTGGCGAATGAATCGGCGCTGGCGTAACGGCGCGCCACCGCCAGTGCATCCGCGCCGACGAGGCCCAGGCTGTCGCCACCGTCAAGCAGGCGCGCCAGTGTGTCGTCGAGCAGGACATAGGACAGGCCGAGCGAGCCGTCCTCCAGTTCCAGCGCACAGAACTCGCCTTTGTTGTCACGGGCGTCATGCCCGGACCTGGCTGGCGGCAGATGCAGGGCATGCACACGGGGCAGCGGACAGCGTGCGGCGAAGGCGTCGAGTTGGGCAAGGTATTCGGAGGCGAAACTCATGCAGGCTTCGCCTCGGTATTGTGTTCGCCGTCGGCCGCGCCGCCCTGTGTTCCGGTGTCGAGATGAAGACGGCCGCGGACTGCGGCGGCGACGGCGTCGCCAGTGACGGTGGCCGCCTGGTTCGCCGCGTTGCGCAGGGCACCCGGAAAATACAACTCGGTCAGGCGATGCGAATGTATCGGCGATTCGACATTCAATCCACCGTATCGACGCCAGTCGCGCACCGGATAAATGCTGTCGGCGATTTCGAGCAGGCCGACGGTCTCGCGGTCGGCGATCAGCACGCCCTGCACGCGCAGGCCGAGTTCGCGCTTGACGGCGGCAAGGCGCGCGGCGAGCTCCGGCGTGGCGCCAAATTCGCCGTCAGTCGCGATCAGTAGGTCGGCCAGTTGCCAGCGCTGCTCTTCCAGCTTGGCAATCACACTTTCCAGCGGGCCACAGATGTCGGTACCGCCACGAAACCCCTGGCCCAGGAAGTGGGTGACGCGTTCGATGCCGGCGCTGTCGACAGCAAGCTCCATGTCCACCAGTTCATCGGGGCCGCCGAAGGCGAACACATGGCAGGGGCGCTGCTGTGCGTGGGCGCTGCGCATGGCTTCCAGCACCACAGCCTTGGCCACGGCTTCGGCACCGCCCTGCATCGAGCCCGAGGTATCGACGCACACCAGGATCGGTCCGAGTTCCAGCCGCTTTGCCGGCAGCACCCCGGGACGCGGCTGCATTACCGGCCCCAGGTGCAGTCGCACTTCGGTCATACGGTCGTCGTCCTCGTAGCAGAGCAGCGTGCGCTCGGCCCGTCGAGCGTGCCACACCAGGCGCAGTCGCGGATGCCCAAGCAGCATGGCTTCGGCCGGTAGCATGCGCGCGATGCGGCCGGAGCGATGGATGCCGCGCGTCTCACCGGGCATGTCGGGCACACGCACGGTGCGCGCTTCGGCGCGCTGGGCGATCGCCAGGTCGATGACTTCGACGACGGCCTGGCTGGTGTCAGCGTCCAGTTCGGATTGCCGCACGCGGCCGAGGCCGCGAATGATCTTGCTCAGATCCTGCAGACGTTCCAGCAGGCGGCGGATGCGCAGCACTTCCTGCCATCCCGAGGAATGCAGCAGGCCGCGCAACTGGTCCCAGCGCTCGTGCTTGCAGTCGTCGGGCACCAAACCAAACACGTCCACCAGTTCGTCGATCTCACCGCAATGTTGCTGCCAGTCTTTGCTGAACGCTTCGATCGCCATGCGAAGCGCATCAACTTCGGAGGCTCCCCGATCGCGGTAATCGACGATCAGGTCGAGGTGGAACAGGATGCTCATCAGCACCGTGTCGGTGAGTTCCTGCTGGTCCCGGCAATAGCGGGCGAGGTCGAGCCGGACGATGGCCTCATTCAGCGCCCGGGCGATCGGCAGCGGGGGCCAAGGCCAGGATTCCGGCGCCGACGCGATGCCTTGGTGAAGATCACGTTTGAGCATCGCCAGCACGTCCAGCCGTGGCTCCAGACTGCCCTGCGAATTGGTCAGCCCGCCCAGCCAGAGCGAGCGCGCCAGCGTGTCGAGCGTCGCCAGGCGGCACTCGCTGCTTTCAAACAGCAGTGATGCAGGCAGCGACGCGGGTGCGTTCATGTCGCGCCGAGCGACTCGTGGGCAACCGGTTCCGGTTCGCGGCCGTTGTCTGTCTCCAGTCGTGGCAGGGCGAGAAAGCCGCTGCGCGCGACACGGGTTCGCGCGGCCAGTTGTTCGATCGCGGCGGCAGTGGCTTCCAGGTTGATCGCGGCACGCCCCGTCAGCGCTGCGTTGAGCCACAGGCTGTGCAGCACGTAGGCCGCGAGATCCCCGCGCTGCGCGGTAATTTCCCGGGCATAGCCGGCGATGCGTTCGAGCAGCGAATCGATTTGCCGCACGCGGGCACCGATGTGCGAGTCGCCGTAACGCCGGCGCCGACTGTAGCTCATGCGCGCCGCCGCCGCACCGCCCTTGGCATCGCCTATCTCGTCGGCCAGTTCAGTGGCAGAAAACTTCAGGCGGCCGGATTCGTCGTAGTCGAGGTCGTTGGCTTGCAGTTCCGCCGCGAGTTGCGCTTCGAAGGCCTCGACCACCCGCGTCAGGCGCGCCGGCGAAAAGGCCTCGCGCACCCCGAGCCGGGCCGCCAGCCAGTCGGCTACCGCCGCCTGGCGCTGCGCATCGGGCGCAGTCAGCCAGGGCAGCAACAACAAGTCCCACAAGGCCAGGGCCGCCCGGCCTTCGCTCGCTGCGGCGATGCGCAGCAACCAGACGATCTTGACCCAGCGCCGGTCGGATACATGGATGGGCTGTGCGACGAAGTGCTGCCGCAGTTCCGCGAGCACCGCCACGAAATCCCCGGGAACCGAGACCGCCGCAGCGTCCGCGGCGAGCCGCGCCAGGTCGGCGCTGTCCAGCGTCAACTCGGGTCCGGGCGGCGCCCAATTGCGGCGGCGGCCGGCATCGAGCAGGGCGCCGAAACCCTCGGCACTGACGGGTGCCACGGGCAGTCGCAGCAGAAAGCGGTCGAAGAAGGCATCGGCGATTTCGTCTTCCGGCACTGCGTTTGTGGCGCCGACGCAACTGATCAGGGGGCAGCGCTGGCGGCCCGCGCCGTTGTCGAACTCGCGTTCGTTGAGCAAGGTGAGCAGGGCGTTGAGGATCGCGCTGTTGGCCTTGAATACTTCGTCGATGAAGGCGATCGAGGCATCGGGCAGGAAGCCGTCGGTATGGCGCTCGTAGCGATCTTCTTCGAGGGCCTTGATCGATAGCGGACCGAAAAGTTCTTCGGGTACCGAGAAGCGCGTCAGCAGTCGTTCGAAGTAGCGCGCATCGCGGAACACCGTGTGCAGGCGGCGCGCCAGTTCGCTCTTGGCCGTACCCGGCGGCCCGATGAACAGGGTGTGCTCGCCAGCCAGCGCCGCCAGCAAACACAGGCGGACGCTCTGGCGACGCTCGACCAGGCCGGACTCGAGGGTGTCGATGATGGCCCGCAAACGAGCCGCGCGAATATTCTGCATGGGAGGATTGTTGTGTCTGATGAATAAAGTATTGTGCAGGAATCGGGCCAGATGGCGGCCAAGCAGAGAAAATTTCCGTCCGCTCGGGGCCGCGACGATGCCGGCGAGGATTGGCGCTAACATCGAATCTTTGACAGACAATAGTCGATACTGGCACGTTGCTGATAACCCTGATGCGCCCTGAGGACCTTGAACTGCTGGTGACGCGCGTCATGCCCTTTGGCAAGCACAAGGGGCGGCTGATCGCCGATCTGCCGGGCAACTACCTGAACTGGTTTGCCCGTGAAGGCTTTCCTCCCGGAGAGATCGGACGCCTGCTGGCATTGATGCAGGAAATCGATCACAACGGTCTGGGTTCCTTGCTGGATCCTCTGAGAAAATGATTTCAGCATGTATCGGACGATCGGCCACGTTCAATTCATTGTGCCGGGCAGTGCCATGAACAATGAGGCTACCGCGTCAGGCTTCCGGCGACGCATCTACACCGGGCCGCTGCATTTTGCACGTGAGCTGTGGCGCGTTGCACGAGCCTACCGGTCCGTGCTGGCGCTTTCTTCCAAGGCCGGAATTCCCGCCGCCCTGCGCGAGCGCATCATGCTGGTGGTAACCGGCGTCAATCGCTGTCGGCATTGTGCCCATGGGCACCAGTTTCTCGCGCAAATTGCCGGCATTCCGAAAGCCGAAATCGAAGAATTGCTGATGCTGGACCTGGCAAATTGCCCGCAACACGAGGTTCCCGCGCTGCTGTTTTCGATTTACTGGGCCGAAAGCGACGGTGAGCCCGACGCGACGGCGATAAGTGCGCTGGAAGCCGAGTACGGCCTTGCTTTTGCGCGACAGATAGAGACGGCCGCGCTGCTGATCAATGTCGGGAACCGGATCGGCAATACCTTCGACTTCGTGTTGAGCCGGCTTTCACGTGGGCGTTTCGGCCTGCTGGCCGGCGAACGCCGATGAATGAACAGGGACACGCCCTATTTACAGGGAAAGCGCTTTTCCATCAGCGGCACCAGCCATTCGCTCGCCGGGCGATCATCACTCCCGGGATGGCTTGCCAGATGCTGCTCGACCATCTTGTCAAGCTCGCAGATGCACTCCCGGAAGCAGACGCTGCGCCCTTGCAGGGAATCGATGACACCCGCCAGATAGCCGTTGTAGCGCCCGGCGCGATACGCGTTGGCGAAAGGATCCTGCCGGTTGAATGCCTCCGCCTCCTGCCTGAATGCCTTGAGTTGCCCGGTATCCATCTGGCCCGCCACAGGCGAGGTGGCAAGGCAGAGCAGCCACAGGGCGAGCAGTTGTCCGGCAGTGACAGGGGACATGGCGGCACGCATGCCAAGGGCTTGGCCTGCCGCTAACGCTCATGGCACCGAGTGCCACCCGCAGAAGATGAAACACGCGAAAGGCGAATTGAAGGCCCGCCCCTCCCGTCCTCCCCTCGCGGGGAGGCTTCTGGTCGGCTCGCTACGCTCGATATCACCAGTCGCTCCGAATGAGATGTTTCACATTAACCCCCGGCCAGCAAACGCTCCGCGTCGAGCCTGGCCTTGATGCGGGTCTGATTCTCGGATTTGTTGATCATGGTGACGGTCTTGCCGAAGGCATCGCGCTGGCTGCTGCTCTTCTTCGTCGCCTCGATGGACTTGATACAGCGCCATTTCTTGCCACCCTTGGTTTCGATCTGGCGCATTTCAGCACTGGGGTGCTGGCGGCCGCAGTGATAGCAGTAGATGTTTGCGGGATGGGACATGGCTGTATTGGGCGATTGAGGGAGGGGTTCTGATTGCATGGGTTTACGCTTTCTTCACGAATTCCGATTTCAACTGCATCGCGCCGATGCCGTCGATCTTGCAGTCGATGTCATGATCGCCTTCAATGAGGCGGATGTTCTTGACCTTGGTGCCGACCTTCACCACCAGGGACGATCCTTTGACTTTCAAATCCTTGATCACGGTCACGGTGTCGCCGTCCTGCAGCACATTGCCGACGGCATCGCGAATGCCGGCCGCCTGTTCCGTTGCTTCCGCGGCACCAGGGTCGCTTGACCATTCGTGGGCGCATTCCGGGCAGATGTACATGTTTCCATCTTCATACGTGAATTCGGAACTGCATTGCGGACACGTGGGCAAACTACTCATTGGGCTGTTTCCGGTAGTGACGGGCCGATACCTGATCCGGGTGCTTGATGCAGACCTTGGCGCCGCCGCTGCCGATCACACCGAAAGCGCAAGGCCACCCCACAGAATGGCCTAAGCACTGGAAAATTCTGCGCTGCTCGACCTTTTCTCGAACCAGGAACCTACCGATTAACCGCACAAGCACCAGTCTGGAGCGAAGGGGCGAATTCTAACAAAAATCGGCGCAAAACGCCTCCCAATTTAGCGTTTGCAGTCCCGGACGGAAGTGATTTTTCCATGGAGTTCAGCCATACTTCCGTTCATTCCAAAGTCCCGGAGCGATGCAGATGAAGAACCAAACGAGCTTGTTGCTGGCCAGCGCTTTTCTGGTCAATTGTGCCTTTGCCGCCGATTCGACGAGCAGGATCGGCCAGGAGCAAGTGGAAAAGCGCTATGCCGACGACAGGAAGCTATGCGCCGACGAGCCGTCCTCCAGTATCCGCATGCAGTGCCTGCGGGATGCCCGGGCCGAATACGAAAAGGCCAGCAGCAACGCGGCCAGCATGCGCACCGCGGAGCCGCGGACCTGCGCCGGTTGCGGCAGGGTGCTGTCGGTGAAGCTGATCGAGAGGGATGGCGAGGGCGGCACGGCCGGCATGGTTGCCGGCGGACTGGTGGGCGCCTTGCTCGGCAACCAGATTGGCAAAGGCGGTACCCGCGATATTGCGACCATTGCCGGCGCGGCGGGCGGAGCCTATGCCGGCAGCAAGATCGAACAGAACGCGAAGTCGGTCAAGCGGTGGGACGTTGCCGTGCGCTTCGACAACGGCGATGAAAGAACCTACAGCTTCGACAAGGATCCGGGCTTTGGCAGCGGCGCCGAGGTCAGGGCCAGCGGCAGTAGCATCGTTCTGCGCTGAGCATGGGTTAACGTGAAACAACAGGATGAGCCGCTGGTGATATCGAGCGCAGCGAGCCAATCAATAGCCTCCCCGCGAGGGGGCGAGGCGGGGTTTCGCACCGCATGCGGTGCACCGCCGCAGCCGGCTGGCTGTGCAAAGCCAGCCGTGGGCCGCGAAGCGGATGGGAGGGGCGGGCCTTCAATTCGCCTTTCGCGTGTTTCATCATCAGCGGGTGGCACTCGGTGCCATGAGTGTTAGTCGCATGGCAATCGCATGAATGACGCTCCCTCCCCTTCAAGGGGTCGGGGTGGGGATGGGGCAAAAAGAAGCATCGGGAAGGCCGGCAAACCAGGTCATCGAACCCCATCCCCCTCCCGGCCTCCCCCTTGAAGGGGGAGGAGAACACCACGGTGTCCTTCATGCGATTGCCCTGGCGTTAGTCGTAGGTGGTGGCGGGCAGTGACGGAATCGGCAGAGCAGGCATGCCGGGTAGCGGACGAATGGCGTGGGTAGCCTTCAGGTCGTTCATCACCGGA
This sequence comes from Sulfuritalea hydrogenivorans sk43H, assembly GCA_945870205.1. Classification (GTDB taxonomy): domain Bacteria; phylum Pseudomonadota; class Gammaproteobacteria; order Burkholderiales; family Rhodocyclaceae; genus Sulfuritalea; species Sulfuritalea hydrogenivorans_A. Next base: position 10,330 of record CAMBRI010000082.1, read on the forward strand.
ATATGCATCTCCATCAGGATCAAGGCGTAGCCGCCATGACCGGCCTTCTCCACCTTGTCCTGTGGGGATTCTTCAAGTTTGATCCAGTAGAGCGCTATAAACAGCCTGCAGCTTGTTATCGCCCAAAAAAAGATAAATAGTGGTAGTAGATAGTAAAAAATGAAACTTTGTGATAAATTGACGGTGTTGGATTAGTGCGTAGCGGAATTCCATCTATCTTCTTCCCGCGAAATACAAATCAGTCATGGCTCATCACAAACAGATTCCGAAGACTTTTTGCACCACGCGCGAGGCCGCAGACCTTCTGGGGGTGTCCTTGCGCACCGCGCAACTGTGGGCCGAAAGCGGCTTGCTCGAGGCGTGGAAAACGGGTGGCGGACACCGGCGCATAGCGCGGCAGTCCATCGAGCGCCTGCTTGCCAACCCCGAGGTTCGTGGAATTCAATTGGGCGCCACCCCTAGGCGGCGTGCCGATGATCTAGTGCCAGTTGCGACCCTCGCACCATTCAACATTCTGGTGGTTGAGGACGATCCCGTTTTGCGCCGGCTGTATGAAATCAAAATCCGCAGCTGGCCGATGAAGCCAAACATAAGTACCGCCGGTGACGGATACGAGGCACTGATCCGGATGGGTAACTCGCGCCCCGACCTGCTGATCGCCGACTTGCAGATGGCCGGCATGGATGGCTTCCGGATGCTGCAAACGATCAGTAGTTCACCGGAACTCGCGGGAATGACCATCGTCGTGGTCAGCGGTCTAGACGCGGAGGAAATCGCTCATCGCGGCACCGTACCCGAGGGCATACCCGTGCTGCCCAAACCCGTTCCATTCGACCAGTTGCGCGACATCGCCGAACGATTGGAAGCCGGGCGCCAAGCACCCGGGCGCACGGAGCCGGCATGAACCTCACCCTGTCAATGGCGACCATCGGCCTGATGTCGGACGGGATCATTCTGCTTGACCAGAAGGGCCGTCCGCGCGAGGTCAATGCGGCGGCCCACCCTTGGCTACGCCGCTGCGTCGAACTCACGCCGCAATGGGTGCTTGGCATCGAGCAGATGCAAGCAAGGCCGGAGTACCTGCCGCCAGTTGTCAAGTTCGACTCCGCCGGTGATGGCTTGCCTCCAGCAGACGTTCAGCTGGTAAAAAATGGCAACCAAGGCTATGCGCTGTTGATCCGCCCGCTTGCTGCTCTCGGCCAGGCGGCCAGCAAATCTCAAAAGAAGGGCTTTCTGAGCCTGCTCGGGGGCGAAGTACGCAGAGAGATAGCCGCCTTTACGACGCTGCTACATCAACGCCATGACTTCGTCGCACAGAGCGCCGACCTTATGCGGCAGGCTGACCGGGTCGTCATGCTGCTTGCAGACGTCGACGCGCTGGCAGAACTCGATCAGCATGATGAAGTATTTGCCGATCAGCGGATCGCCATAGCCGCGCTTGTCCGCGGGATTCTTCCCACGCTGCCGCGGGCGACCGGTGACGGGGCCATTCGCTATGCTCTGGTTGAAAGCGGAGAGAAGCTGGCACCGGTGTATGGCAACCAAAAGTGGCTGACAAAGGCCCTGCATGCCCTGCTGGCGCGGCTGGGGCGAAGCTGTCCGGAACATGGCCGTGTGGTTATCGATCTGCGTCAGATTGGTGATTTTGTCGTTCTTAATGTTCGGGCCACCACAGATCCCGCCGGATGGTATGTCGTACCTGCGGCTGCGGAGGAGACGGTGCTTGAGAACGACCTGCGTGCCGCAATTGTTCACCGCATCATCGCCCTGCACGGCGGCCAGCTCAAGCTCAGATTCATTGACAAGGAAGCAAATCCGGAAGAGGCGGATGCGGCCGGCGCGATTGAGTCGATAACGCTGGCCCTTCCCACCGGAGTGCCCCTGGGGGACCGCAGCCGAGTTTCCTGTTCCGAGTGCCGCATCACCCTGCAAGCAATGCAATACGCCCGCGACCTGGCCGAAATCATGGCCGGCGGCGCCGTTGCCAACAATTCCGCCAAGGAGGTCAGCCATGACCACAATTCTGCTCGTCGATGACCATTCCGATATCCGCCGTCTGATCCGCATCACGCTGGGTAAGGCCTTCGAAGTGCTTGAAGCCGAGGACGGCAAGACCGGTCTCGATATCGCTCGCCGCCAGAAGCCCGATCTCGTTGTGCTCGACGTCATGATGCCGGGCGAACTCGATGGCCTTCAGGTGCTCGACGCCATCAAGAGCGATCCGCAGCTCAAACACACGCGCGTCATCATGGTCACGGCCCGCGGTCAGGCGCGGGATTACGAAGACGGCATGCAGCGTGGCGCCGATGCCTACTTCATCAAGCCGTTCAGCCCGCTGCAACTCGTCGCCGCCATCAAAGAAGTCCTTTCCACGTGAGGCCGCCATGAACCAAAAGTCATATGCACTTGATAGCGCCCTGCCAGCAGGCGGTCAAACCGTGCGTTTGCCCGGCAGCACCCGCGCCGCCGCTCTTCACGACCAGCTCTACCGCTACGCCGAAGACCTGCAGCAGATGGTGGAACGCAATGGCGAACTAGAGGCGCACTACGAGGCGCTACGCGAATCAAGCGAACGGATCAGCGAAAGCCGTGAGGAACTGGATCAGTTGATGCGAAGCTCGCGCGACATCCATCTGGTGATCGGTACGGACGGCACCATTCTGCAGAGCAATCCAGCGGGCGCAGCGCTGGCTCCTCTGAACATGCTGTCGGGTCGCAAACTGAACGACTGGGTGAAGCCATCACACAGAGATGCATTTCTCAGACTGCTAGCGGAGGCAATTGAGGGAATCGATTCTCCCTCACAGGGAATTGAAATGCACCTGCGCCGCGAAGCCGGTGACGACTCGCCCCTGATCGTCTCGGCTCAGGCACTGGCGGTGCGCAAGGACGGCCACGTGCGCTATCTGCACTGGATTCTGCGCGACGTCACCCATCTGCGGGAAGCTGAATTCGAAACCCAAATCTCCACGATGGTGTTCAAACATGCCGACGAGGGCGTGATGGTCACCGACATCGATGGGGCCATCCTGGTCGTCAACCCGGCTTTCTGCCGCATCACCGGCTACAGCGCAGAAGAGGTGGTCGGCCAGACTCCCCGTATTCTCAGTTCCGGCAAGCAGGATGCTGCCTTCTATGCCGAATTCTGGCAGGCGTTGCGCGAAAGCGGCAACTGGCAGGGAGAGATATACAACCGGAGGAAGAACGGCGAGGTTTATGCTGAGTGGCTGACGGTGAGCGCCGCGCGCGCAGGCGACGGCAGCATCCTCAGCTACATTGGGGTGTTTTCCGACTTGTCGCGGCTGTTGCGGGCAGAAAGGCGCCTGTCCTATCTCGCGCACCATGACTCCCTGACCGGTTTGCCCAATCGCCAGTTGTTTCAGGATCGCCTGGGGCAGACGTTGGTGCAGGCCAAACGCTCCGGCATTCAGTTCACCCTGATCTTCATCGACCTCGACAGGTTCAAGCCGATCAACGACACCTTCGGTCACGCCGTCGGTGATCGCGTGCTGCAGGAAGCCGCCAGTCGTCTGTCCGGCTCGGTGCGGGAATGCGACACGGTGGCACGTCTGGGCGGTGACGAATTCGTCATTCTTGCGCCGGGGTTGGTCGGAGAAACAGACATCGGTGGCTTGTGCAACAAGATGATTAATGCATTGCGCCAGCCGATCCAGGTCCAGGGCAATGAAGTCTTCATAGGCGGCAGCTTCGGTTGCGCCGAATATCCGAACCATGGCGATGATGAAGTGGTGCTCCTGAAATGTGCCGACACGGCGATGTACCAGGCCAAAGCCTGTGGTGGCAATACGTTTGTGATTTATTCAGGTGGCGCCATGTCTGTTCCGGCGTCGAAGGGGGATACATGGACTCAGTACTGAAGAAGCTTGCGCGTCGGGTTCTGCTCGGCGCCCTGCTGGGCGGGCTCTGCGCCGGCCTGCCGGCTTTCGCACAACAAGCGGTGCCCAAAGCCCTCGAGTTTGGCGTTGTGCCACAACAGTCGGCCAGCCGGCTGGCGGAAGACTGGGGACCGCTACTCGCGGAAATCAGCAAGCGCTCCGGCGTTGCGCTGGTGTTTCGTACCGCCCCCAATATTCCCGGATTTGAAGAACGTCTCGGCAAAGGCGACTACGATCTTGCATACATGAATCCCTATCACTACGTGGTCTTCCAAAAGGCATCCGGCTACCGGGCCTTTGCCCGGGAGCAGGATCGCAAGATCAAGGGCATTCTCGTGGTCAAGAAAGACAGTACCTACCGGAAGCCAGCGGATCTGGCCGGCAAGACGGTCGTGTTCCCGGCCCCGGCGGCATTCGCTGCCAGCATCCTGCCGCAGGCCGAGTTCGGTCGCTTGAAGATCGCGATCGACGCCAAGTTTGTAGCCTCCCACGATTCCGTCTATCGCGCGGTCGCTTCGGGTCTGCAAGAAGCCGGTGGCGGCATTCAGCGCACGTTAGAGGCGGCGCCGGCGGAGGTTCGCGACGGCCTGCGCGTACTGTCCGAGACACCGTCCTATACGCCGCATGCCTTTGCCGCGCATCCACGCGTAACACCGGAAATCCTGGCCAGGGTGCTCGCCGCCATGGCGTCCCTGTCTGCCGACGAGGCCGGGCAACGCTTGCTGACGCCGCTGGCATTCAAGGGTATCGCCGCCGCTCAGGACAAGGAATGGAACGACATCCGGGCGCTCGACATCAACCTTCTCGAGCGCTACGGCCGGCAATGAAAAAGCTGCCGGCGTCACGGACCCCATAGATCATGCGTTTTCGCACCAAGACCATCCTTGGCGTAGCCCTCATCGAAATGGTGCTGCTTGCCGTTCTGGTCGGCAGCGCCTTGTCCCTGCTGCGCGATTCCAATGAAACCGAATTGACGCGCCGGGTGCAACTGGGTGGCAAGCTGCTTGCCGTTGCGGCCAAGGACGCTGTCATTTCTCAGGATCTGGCCACGCTGGACAGTCTGGTCACTGAAGCGATGGCTTCCGGCCAGATCGACTATGTACGCATCCTCGACGCCGGTGGCGTCGTACTGTCGGAGCGGGGTGATGCGGAGCTCCTGTCGCGCGCCTTTCTCCCTGACACCCGCATCGATCAGGTGGCCGACGGCGTTTTTGACTGGTCCGCTCCGGTGCTGGCCGGCGGCATCCTGCATGGCGAAGTACGACTCGGAATATCCACCAAGCCCCTGAACGTAATGCTGTCCACTGCCCGGCGCTGGGCGGCCGGAATTGCCGGGCTGGAAATGCTGCTGGTCGCTGTGTTCTCGTGGTTGCTCGGAAGCTACCTCGCACGTCAATTGGTGGCCTTGCGCAGGGCCAGCGACCACTTCGTTGCGGGCAATTTCGAGCATCGGGTGCCGGTGCAAGGGAGCGATGAACTGGCCGAAACGGCGCGGGCCTTCAATCGCCTCGCACAGCAGTTGTCGGAAA
>CAMBRI010000083.1 GCA_945870205.1 Sulfuritalea hydrogenivorans sk43H
CTGGCCGAACTCATGGACCGTCTTGTTGCACGCCTGGGGTCGCAGGCCGTGCAGGGCCTGGCCTGCCATGCCGACCATCGTCCTGAACTGGCGAGCCGGCCTGTTCCCGGCAAGCCGGTGGCAAGGCCGGTGGTGGCGCCGCTGCGCCCGTTGTGGCTGGTGCATCCGCCCCAGGCCCTGCGTGAAGTCCAGGGCCGTCCGCAGCGCGGCGGCGCGCTGACGCTGGCGGCCGGTCCGGAGCGCATTGAATCCGGCTGGTGGGATGGCAGCGACGCGCGCCGCGACTACTTCATCGCGCAGGACAGCGCCGGTCGTCGGCTCTGGATTTTCCGCGATCCACGCCCGCCCGGCGGGTGGTTCCTGCACGGCTGGTTTGCCTGACCGCGCCCGCCCGGCAAGCGCAGTTTGACGCGACACCTGCATAGTGTGGATACTTGCGTCTGGATCACGCCCGGATCGCGGCGGCCGAGGCCGGCTTGCCGGCAGGCGCACAACCGCGCACAACGGCACACAAAGGAAGAATGATGAACAAGTTGTCCTTGCTCGACCTGGGATTTTTCATTGCCGAATCGCAGGCGAGTCCCAAGCATGTCGGCGGTTTGCTGATCTGCAAGCGGCCGCCCAGGGCTGCGGCCGGCTTCGCCAAGAACCTGTACAAGGAACTGCTGACCTTCACCGAGGTCGAGGCGCCGTTCAACCGCGTGATCAGGTTTTCGCTGAGCGCGATGCCGAGCTGGAAGACCTGCGACACGATAGACCTGCGGCAGCACATCTTCTATCACAAGCTGGCCGCCGGGGAAAACGGTCGCGCCGAGCTGTACCGGCTGGTATCTGAACTGCATACGCCGATGCTCGACCGTTCGCGGCCCCTGTGGGAAGTCCATGTGATCGACGGCATCAGCGAAGGGCGTTTTGCGATCTACCAGAAGATGCACCACGCCTGCGCCGACGGCGTGACCATGGCGCGGTGGACTGCCGAAGGCCTCGCCGGGTCGGCCGATGACAAGGAACTGCGTCCGGTGTGGACGCTCAAGCACATCCGCGGCGCCAGCCGCCACACGCGCATGAAGCAGGAAATGCTGGAGGTGGCCTGGAAAGCGGCGCTGACGACCGGCAAGCACGTTCTGGGCATCGGCCGCCTGGCCGCCATGCTGCTGCTGGAAAGCGTGACGCTAACCAAGAACGCCATCGCCCTGCCCTTCATCCACAGCGCGCACACGCCGCTCACCGGGCAGGTTACCGCCGGTCGCCAGTTCGCTTCTGCCGCGGTTTCGATGGGGCGCGTCAACCGCATTCGTGCCAGCACGCGCTCGACGCTCAACCATGTCGCGCTGACCTGCCTTGACGGGGCCTTGCATCGCTACCTGCAGGATCAGGGGGTGCGGCTGCGGCGGCCCATCACGATACAGATGCCGGTCAATCTGCGGCCGGAAGGCGAGAAGAGCGCGGGCAACAAGATCGGCATCATCCAGGTCGAACTCTCGCCGCCTACCGATGATCCCTACATCCGCCTGCGCAACATCGGCTTTTCGCTGCGCAATGTCAGGACCATGATCGACAGCGTCGCGCCGGAAGCCATCGAGTCCTACACCATCATCACCGGCCTGGTCGGGCAGATCGCCGAGATGCTGAAGCTGAGCAATCGCACGCCGCCGATGGGCAACACCCTGGTCTCCAACGTGCCGGGGCCGAAGGACTACCTCTATCTCAAGGGCGCGCGCATGGAGGAGATGCATCCGATAAGCACCCTGCCGCCGAGCAACCTGCTCAACATCACGCTGTTCAGCTATGCCGGGCAGCTTTTCTTCGGCCTGATCGCGACCGACGAGTTGCCCAATCTGGACAAGCTGAGCGACTACGTCGGCGAGGCATTTACCGAACTCGAGCAGTCGGTGCGCGAGGCGCACGGCTAGGGGCAGGCTTGCAAGTTCTCTGCTCATGGCTGGGGCGCTGAGGTGAGCTGGATCGCGGGCCTGCGCCAACCCGGCGTGCCGGCGGCGCTTGCTGCGGCGCTGCTGTTCGGCGCCGGAACTCCCCTGGCGAAACTGCTGCTGGCCGACGTTGGCCCCTGGCTGCTGGCGGGCCTGCTCTATCTTGGCTCGGGTCTCGGCCTGTTGCTCTATCGCCGACTGCGCCGCGCGCCAAGCGTCCGTCTGACGCGCCACGAAGCCCCCTGGCTGGCGGGTGCGATTCTCGCCGGCGGCGTGTTTGGGCCCGTATTGCTGATGCTGGGACTCGCCGCAATGCCGGCGTCCGACGCGTCGCTGCTGTTGAACGCCGAAGGGGTATTTACCGCACTGCTGGCCTGGTTCGTGTTCCGGGAAAACGTGGATTCCCGGATCGCGCTGGGCATGGCCGCCATCGTCGCCGGCGCCCTGGTCCTGAGCTGGCCGGGACAAGCCCGCTTCGCCGGATCGGGTCCGACGCTGCTGGTGCTGGGCGCCTGCCTGGCCTGGGCCGTGGACAACAACCTGACGCGCAAACTCTCCCTGCATGATGCAACGTGGATCGCGGCGATCAAGGGCCTGGTGGCCGGTATGGTCAATCTGGGCCTGGCTTTTGCGCTGGGGGCAAGCCTGCCGTCCACGCCAAATCTGGCCGGGGCCATGGTAGTCGGCTTCCTTGCCTACGGCGTCAGCCTCGCACTGTTCGTGGTGGGCCTGCGCCATCTGGGCACCGCGCGTACCGGTGCCTATTTTTCGGTGGCGCCTTTCTTCGGCGCGGCGCTGGCACTTGCGCTGGGCGAGCCCGTGACCTTGCCGCTAGTGATTGCGGGGATACTGATGGCGGTCGGCATCTGGCTGCACCTCACGGAACACCACCATCACGCGCATGAACACGTGGCTGTGAGCCACGCCCACACGCATGTGCACGACGCGCATCACCAGCACGACCACGACTTTGCCTGGGCCGGCGAAGAGCCTCACGCGCACCCGCATGCGCATGTGCCGCTGCACCACGAACATCCGCATTTTCCCGACAGCCATCACGGCCATCGGCACTGACGCTCATGGCACCCAGTACCACCCGCCGGAGATGAAACGCGCGAACGGCAAATTGACGGCCCCCCGCCCCCGTCCCCGCCCCAGGGCGAGGCTACCAGTCGGCTCGCTTCGCTCGGCCATCACCAGCCGCTTCGAACGAGTTGTTTCAGGCTAACGCTCATCGCGCGGCGGCCGCTTGCCCGGCGCCGCGATACCGTCAAGCCGGGTTCAGCGCGACAGAATCCACTGCGCCAGGTTGCTCAGTTCTTTCGGATCCTTGGTCTCGATGATCTTGTGGTCTTCCTCGCTGCCGTCTTCGAGCTTGACCTTCTTGCCCTCGATCATTTGCTTGATAGCCTCTTTCTCGTCAAGCTTCTTTTCCTTGTACTTGGCGGCTATCTTCTTGTAGGAAGGGCCTTTCTTGGTCTTGTCGATGGCGTGGCACTTGAAGCAGTCGTTTTTCTTGGCCAGAGCCTGGGCCGCGGCTTCATCGACTGCCGCATGTACCGGAGCCGTTCCGGCCAGGGCAAGGAACAGGCATCCGGCGAGCAGGATCGGACGTGTGGTTTTCATTGGCTGTTTCTCCATCGATTCGGCAACGGTGCCGCATACCTGAAGTAACGCGGGCGACGGCATTGTGTTGACGAAACGGCGCTGCGGACTTTGTATCCAATGATTTCAGCGGACGATGGATCGCTATCGAGCCAACTACTCAGGTTTGCGTGCGATCAGTGTGGCGAAGGACTTGATCGTCTGCCCCGGGGCATCAAAATCGCGAAACTCGCAATGCAGGATGTTCCAGTCAGTAAAGCGGCTGAGCAATTCGCTGCGGGCAAACAGGCAGTAATCGTCGGCCCCGAAGCTGTCCAGCCAGGTCGTGCCTTCGATCAGCGTATTGATCACGGCGAGGCCACCCGGACGCACGTGATCCTGCAGCATCGATAACTGGCGTGATGCGGAGGGGCCGTCGAAGAAGGCCAGCAGCCCGATCGACACGACGCAGTCGAACTCTTCGTTGATCCGGTAATCGCGCAGATCGGCTTCGATCGCTTCCACCGGCAGGCCAGCCATCGTGGCGCGCTGGCGCACCGCTTCGACCGCCGCAGGGCTCGCGTCCAGCGCCAACACCGAGCAACCGCGTGCGGCGGCGGCCATGGCGAGGTTGCCAAGCCCGCAGCCGAAGTCGAGCACGCGCCCCGTGAGATGCGGCAGGACTTCCAGCTCGAAGGGATTGAGCTGGAAGTCCCTGTTCTCGACTTGCCGGCGGAACTGCCGGTCGAAGAAATCGACGCTGTCGTTGGTGCTCATCACCGATGCCGCGTTTGCCTCAGGGCAGTTTGACTGCCTCGATGTCAGCCTTGGCGCCCAGTCCCAGGGTGCGCACGAAGGACACATGGTGGCCGCGCGTGGTGATGTTGTCGTCATGGACGGCGAAGCCGATGCTGTACACGCCGCCAGCCTTGAGGGTCTTGTCGTCGTCGTTGGTCAGGCCCAGCGGGCGCACCATGACTACGGTCCACATGCCGTCCTTCCAGACACCGGTGCCCTTGTTGTCGGCGGCCGAGCCGGCGGCGTCGGCGGCACTCAAATAGTATTGCGCCAGTATGTCGCCTTCCTTCCAGCCGGCATTCGGATCGAAAGGTACCGCATTGACACCCTTGATCAGGAACATGTCCTTCTTGCCGAAGTCGTCTGCCGTCAGTGCCTTGGCACCGAACTTGGCGGCGTCGAACATGAACTTGGGCTGCTTCTTCTCGTTGTCCATGTTGGAGGCGAAGTGGTTCTTGCCGGCGTCGAAGTTGCGCCATTCCAGCACGTAGCCGTCATCCACCGCGCCGACCGGGTTGGTGCGGTGCGCGCGCCACTGGATCAGATCCACGAAGCCGCCTTCGGCCTTGATCCTTGCCAGTTCCTCGACGGTCTTGCCGGTCTTCCAGTCCGAGGGATCGTTACGGCTGGCCGGCAGGTACTTGCGCACGTCGGCCCTCTTGATCGCCTTCATCAGCGGGTTGGCGGCGACTTCTTCCTTGGTTGCCAGTTTCGGCATGTCGCGCTCGCCGTCGTGGCAGGTCAGCCAGCAGCCTTGCTTGGCGAAGTTGGGCACCTTGCCGTCATCGAGCATGATCGACATGCGATCCTCATAGATCGCCGGCTTCTTGCCGGCGAGCACGTCGGCGTTCAATTGCGGGCCGCCGTAGGCCTTCCATTCCTTGCCATCGAAGCGGTAGCCCGGGTAGTCGATGCTGGGCCGGTTCTTGCTCTTCGTTGCCCACTGGAAGCGCAGGTAGGCGTTTTTGTCATCGAAGGCCGCCTGCACCTTGAGCTCGAGGTAGCCGTTCTTGCCCTTGACCGGGGTCGGTTCCAGGCGCTTGCCGGCAACGATGTTGTTGCCGATGTCCTTTTCGGCGTCGGGTTCGTCATGGCAGAAGGCGCAGGCATCACCGCGCTTCGTTTCTTTGGCCGCGCCTTTGTGGGCGTCGCTGATCAGCCATTCGTAGGAGGACTGGCCGGGATAGAACAGCGGGACATTCACGGCAGGTACTTTGCCCCAGTCTATTTTCGCCGGATCGGCGGCCAGGGCGGAACCCATGCCAATCAAGGCCAGGCTCAGGAACAGTGCGGTCTTTTTCATGATGATTCCTTCAATAATGGGTTGTCGCACGTATTGATGGCGCAGTAGTAGAGCAGTAGTAGAGCAGTATCTGCCATAGCTGCCCAGCAATGCTGATATAGGTCAACGCGAACGCAAGTGGGTCGGTTGCGAGATACTGTATAAAAAAGCAGCTATCATTCCGGCTATGTCTTCCCTGCCGTCTTACGCCGAACTCCACTGCCTGTCCAACTTCAGCTTCCTGCGCGGGGCCTCGCACGCCGAGGAGCTGGTGGCACGGGCGCTGCGGCTGAGCTACACGGCGCTGGCGATCACCGACGAATGCAGCTTTGCCGGCAGCGTGCGCGCCCATCTGGCGGCGCGGGATTCCGGGCTGCAACTGATCCATGGCACCGAGCTGCAACTGGCCTGCGGCATGAAGCTGGTGCTGCTGGCGCAGAATCGCGCCGGCTACGGCAACCTCTCGGCGCTGGTGACCCTGGGCCGCCGCCGCGCGGAAAAGGGCAGCTACCACCTGACGCGCAATGACCTGGCCGGCTGGGATGGCGGCGGCGTGCCGGATTGCCTGGCGCTGTGGATTGCGCCTGCCGAAGCCTTGCCGGCCGATGCGGGCTGGCTCGCCGAACACTTCGCCGGGCGTGCCTGGATCGCCTTCGAGCGCCACCTGCGGCCCGATGACCATGAGCGCCTGGCGTGCCTGCGCGAGCTGGCGGCGGCGACACATCTGCCGCTGGTCGCCGCCGGCGACGTGCACATGCATGCACGCTCAAGGCGCCCGCTGCAGGACGTGCTGGCCGCCTTGTGCCTCAACACCACGGTGGCAGAGGCAGGTGGTGCCTTGTTTCCCAACGGTGAACGCCACCTGCGGCAGCGCCTGGCGCTGGCCCGCCTGTATCCACCCGAACTGTTGGCGGAGACGCTGAGGATTGCCGCGTGTTGCAACTTTTCCTTCGACGAGTTGCGTTACGAATACCCGGACGAAGTGGTGCCGGCGGGCCATACACCTGACTCCTGGTTGCGGCAACTGACCTCGGACGGCCTCGCCCGGCGCTATTCCGCAGGCGTGCCAGACAAGGTGCTGGCGCAGGTCGAACACGAATTGAAGCTGATCACCGAGATGAGCTACGCGCCTTACTTCCTTACGGTGCACGACATCGTCGCCTGGGCACGCGGGCAGGGCATTCTCTGCCAGGGCCGCGGCTCGGCCGCGAACTCGGCGGTGTGCTATGCGCTTTACATCACCGAGGTCGATCCGGCGCGGGCAAGCATGCTGTTCGAGCGCTTCGTCTCGAAGGAGCGCAACGAGCCGCCCGACATCGACGTCGATTTCGAACACCAGCGGCGCGAGGAAGTGATCCAGTACATCTACGCCAAATACGGCCGCGAGCGTGCCGCGCTGGCCGCCGCCGTGATCACCTACCGCACCCGCAGCGCACTGCGCGATGCCGGACGCGCACTGGGTTTTCCGCTGGCGGCAATCGACTGCCTCGCCGGCAACCTGGCCTGGTGGGAAAAGCGCGACGAGCTGCCGCAGCGCTTCCTCGAAGCCGGGCTCGATCCGGCTGGCGCAAACGTGCAGCGCTGGCTGGGTATAGCGCAAATGCTGATCGGCTTTCCGCGCCACCTGTCGCAGCATGTCGGTGGCTTCGTCATCGCGCGCTCGCGGCTGGACCGCCTGGTGCCGGTGGAAAACGCCGCGATGCCGGAGCGCACCGTGATCCAGTGGGACAAGGACGACATCGATGCGCTGGGCCTGATGAAGGTCGACGTCCTTGCCCTGGGCATGCTCTCCGCAATTCGCCGCATGCTGGCGCTGGTCGAGTTGCGTCATGGCCGGCCGTTTGCCCTGGGCGACGTGCCGGCCGAGGACGCCGCCACCTACGACATGGTTTCGCGCGCCGATACGGTGGGCGTGTTCCAGATCGAGTCGCGGGCGCAGATGGCCATGCTGCCGCGCTTGCGGCCGCGCTGCTTCTACGACCTTGTCATCGAAGTGGCGCTGGTGCGCCCCGGACCGATCCAGGGCAACATGGTCCATCCCTATTTGCGGCGGCGGCAGGGGCTGGAGCCGGTCAGCTACCCGTCGGATGCGGTGCGCGGCGTGCTCGAACGCACGCTGGGCGTGCCGATATTCCAGGAGCAGGCAATGCAGATCGCCATCGTCGCCGCCGGTTTCACGCCGGGCGAGGCCGACCAGTTGCGCCGCGCCATGGCGGCGTGGAAGCGCCGTGGCGGGCTGGAGCCTTTCCGCGAGCGGCTGCTCGACGGCATGAAGAGTCGGGGCTATGCCGACGAGTTTGCCGAAGCGCTCTACCGCCAGATTCAGGGCTTCGGCGACTATGGTTTTCCCGAATCGCATGCCGCGAGTTTCGCGCTGCTGGTCTATGTCTCGGCCTGGTTGAAGCGTCACGAGCCGGCGGCCTTTCTGGTCGGCTTGCTCAACTCGCAGCCCATGGGCTTTTATTCACCGTCGCAACTGGTGCAGGACGCGCGTCGCCACGGCGTCGAGCTGCGGCCGGTGGATGTCACGGCGAGCGCGTATGAGAGCACGCTGGAAGGAGCGGGCCTGGTCGCCGTCCGTCTCGGCCTGCATCAGGTGCGGCATTTCGCCACGGCGGCGGGTGAGCGCATAGTCGCGACGCGAGCACACGCGCCCTTTGCCGATCTGGCCGACCTGGCCCGGCGCGCGGAGCTCGGTCAGGGCGATCTGGATGCGCTGGCCGCGGCAGGGGCCTTGGCGCAACTGGCCGGGCACCGCCGCCAGGCGGCGTGGGCGGCGGCCGCTGTGCCGCTGCAGCGCGACCTGTTTGCCGGTGTCGCCTTGCGCGAAGAGGCCGTGAGTTTTGCCGCGCCGCGCGAAGGCGAAGACATCGCCGCCGATTACCGCAGCCTGGGCCTGACGCTGGGCCGCCATCCGCTGGCGCTCTTGCGGACGCGGCTGGCGGCAAAGCGCTACCTCTCGGCGCTGGATTTGCGCGAACGCGGCAACAACGCCCTGGTGCGCTGCGCCGGCCTCGTCACCTGCCGCCAGCGGCCCGGCACCGCCAGCGGCGTCATCTTCCTCACGCTGGAAGACGAAACCGGCTGCGCCAACGTGGTGGTGTTCAAGGATGTGGCCTCGCGCCAGCGCCGACTCCTGCTCGGCAGTCGGCTACTCGGTGTGGCCGGCCAGTTGCAGCGCGAAGGCGAGGGGGAACACGCGGTGGTGCATCTGATCGCCAAGCGCCTGTTCGACCACAGCGAACTGCTGGGATCACTGACGACGGCGAGCCGGAATTTTCATTGACGCCTGGGCATGCAGCCGTCCCGACTTCCCGCTGCATGGTGAACCAAGGTCGCGCTGATTCTTACCTGGTTGGCAGGCTTTTCCAGGTTAGCTGGCAGGCTTCGAAAAAGCTGAGGGATTCGTATCGATAACCGCACTGTTCGACGATGCGCCTTGATTCGGCAATGACTTCCCTGAGGCGATGCCTGGGCAGGTTGGGGAAGAAATGATGTTCAAGTTGCAGATTGAGCCCTCCGGTGAACCAGTTCGCAATCGGGCCTTCATGCACGTTCCGGGTGGTTCGGGCTTGCGCTTCAAAAAAGCCGTAGCCATTGCCTTCGGGATAAACCTCGCGCCCGGAATGATTGAGGATGAACACAAGCCCCAGCATGAATCCACCCGCCAGTTGGACTGCGCAGAACCACAACACGGCCTGCCAGGATTCGCCCGGCCAAAGATAGAGGGCAAGCGCCAGGGTTGCGGCATAGTGCACCACGATCCCGACAGCTTCCATGACATTGCCGTGGCGGATGGCATGTCGGATCCCGGCTGTGCTCCAGTTCAATCGCGCCATCAAAAGAAGGGGCGCCAGGGCATGTTTCTGCAGGGGCAGCCAGCGCGCCAGCCTGCGCCGGGTATCCTCGCTGATCAGGGCAATGTCCCAGACCAGGAGCGGTGCCGTGTCGATATCCTCATCAACGGCGACCGGCTTGCCGTCAACCAGCCGATAGGCGTTGGGATGCGCATGGTGCTTGCCGTGCTTCTCCTTCCACCATTTGGCGGATAGGCCCTGGGTCCACGCCATGAGTGCCAGGGCGAGCGTATTGATGCGCCTGTCTGAAAAGACCTGGCCGTGACCCAGGTCGTGACCCAGCCACGCCGACTGGGGATAGTAGACACTCAGCAACATCGCCCCGAGGACGGCGGCCCAGGGATTTCCGGTGCTCAGCAGCGCAAAGCCGCCTGCGAACAGGACTGCAAGCTGCAGGGCGCAAAGTAGATGGTCTGCACTTCGCGGCGTGAAGATCCCGGCCGCCTGCAGGCGTTTGCGAAACAACAGCATTTCAGCGTTGAGCAAATTCGCATCGGGGCTTGGCAGTGTAGTTTCCATCGCGCAGAACTTTCTTGATTTACTGGAAAGGCATGCAGGGCAAACCCGGAAACATGCCAAACGGACAAATTGAGGCTGGGGACGACCAATTGCGGCCAATGCACACGCCACTTCCGGTGTCGGCCCCGGAAAGCGGCGTTGAGCAACAGGACGTGTTGCGCGGACAAAATGCACCAAGGGCGGATCATACGCAATCGGACCGTCGGCCGGCGCGAATTCTACGGTGGGCGACGTGAAACCCGGGCGGAAACGCCTTGCCTGGCTGCTGGCTAGTCGAGCAGTTTTAGCCGCTGCACCTTGCCTGAAGGCCCGCGCGGCAGCTCGCTGACGAAGCGGAACAGCTTGGGTGTCTTGTACGCGCCGAGTTCACGCCGGCAGTGCTCGCGCAGTTCCGCTTCGCTGCATACGGTGTCCGGCCGCAGCATCACGCAGGCGAGGATCTCCTGGCCGTAATGCGGGTCGGGAATGCCGACCGAGGCCGCATCGTTGACGGCCGGGTGGCTCAGCAGCGCTTCGTCGATTTCGCGTGGCGCGATGTTTTCGCCGCCCTTGATGATCAGTTCCTTGATGCGTCCGGTGACGAAAACGAAGCCATCTGCGTCCATGCGGCCCAGGTCGCCCGTGTGCAGCCAGCCGTCGGGCTCCAGGGTGCGCGCCGTCTCGGCCGGATCCTTGTAATAGCAGCTCATCACGTTCGGGCCGCGCACCATGATCTCGCCCACAGCGTCGGCGGGCAGCGTCGCGCCGCTACCGTCGATGATCTTCGCCTCGTTGCCGAAGGCCGGACCGGGGCTGCCAAGCTTGCGTCTCTCGGGGGCGAGCGGGTTGGAGAAGCAGGGCGCGGCGGTCTCGGTGAGGCCCATGGTTTCGATGATGTCGATGCCGAACTTCTGCTCGAAGGCCAGGTGTTGCGCCGGTGGCAGCGGGGCGGAGGCCGAGCGGCAAAAGCGGATGCCTGATGCATCGAGGCCGAGCGCGGCGAGGTCGGGGCCGTTGAGCAGGTAGGCGATCATGGTCGGCACCACGTTGAGCCAGGTGCAGCCGTGGGCGATCGCGGTCTGCCAGAAGTTCGAGGCGCTGAAGCGATGGGGCAGCACCAGGCTGCCGCCATGGATCAGCGGCGCGGTGGCAGTCACTATCTGTGCATTGATGTGATACAGCGGCAGGACGGCCATCACGCGGTCGGCGGGACCGAGTTCATGCACGGCGGAAACGAATTGGCCGCCGGAAACCACGGCGCGCTGCGACAGCACGGCGCCTTTGGGCCTGCCCGTGGTGCCCGAGGTGTACATCATCAGCGCCGCATCTTCCTCGCCGGGTTGCGGCAGGCAGCCCGGCGGCGTTGACGACGGCAGGAACTCCCCGGCGTCGACATCGCAGACCACCATGCGCGGCGGACGCGCCAGTCCCGCCGCCGCCTGACGCAGCCCTTCTTCCCGATCCGGCGCAACGAACACTATCTCGGCATCACTGTGTTCCAGCACGTAGGCGAGCTGCGACGGCTGCGCCAGCAGGTTGAGCGGGGTGACGCAGTAGCCGCCGTACATGGCGCCGATGAACAGGCGGCAGGTCTGGTAGCCGTTGTGCATCAGCAGCGCGACCCTGGCACCGGGCTTGATGCCCTGGTCCAGCAGGTAGGCGGACAGTCGCCGCGACGCCGACTGCAGGTCGGCAAAGCTCATGGAGAGGGCTGTCTCCGGCGCAATCAGGTAGGTCGCATCGGGGCGCTGCGCCGCCTGACGGTCAAGCTGCGCCCGGATCGTGCGCACCATGAACTACTTTCCGTACTTGCTGAAATGTTCGCCGAAGATCTCGTCCAGCGTTGGTTCGCGCGGCGCTATCCGGCGCGAAATGCGGGTGATGTTGAGGTAGTGGCGGTAGTTCATGTTGTCGGAAAAGTTGTTGCGGCCCCAGGTGCCGCAGCCCATCGACAGCGAGAAGGGCAAGCCGTTGTCGAAACTGCCGCCGGTGGCGTAGCAATGCACCTGGTTCACGATCACGCGCGAGACCGGCAGTTCGAGGCCGAGGCGCAGGATATGCGCGTCGTCGGCACTGTGGATGCCCACCGAGTGGCCGGCGCCCTGGTAGGCGTAGATCTCGGCGACGATCTTGCAGGCATGGTCGAAATCGCGTGCGCGATAGACTGCCAGCACGGGCGCCAGCTTCTCGCCGGAGAAGGGGCAGGCCGGACCTGTGCCGGTTTCGCTCACCATCAGGAAGGCGGCGCTGGCGGTCTCCGGGCGGGGCAAGCCGGCGAGCATGGAAATCATCGCGGTTGATTGCGCGGTGGTTTGCGCATTCAGTTTGCCGTGCTGCCACATCGTTGCCTGCAGCGCGGCTTTCTCCGCATCTTCGAGCAGGACGCCACCGACTTTCGCCAGTTCCGCCATGGCGACGTCATGGATGGCATCTAGGATCACCACGCTATTCTCGGAGGAACAACTGGTGGCGTTGTCGAAGGTCTTGGACAGCGCGATTGCGGCGGCGGCTTCGGCGAGGTTGGCCGAACTGTCGATGATCACCGCGACATTGCCGGCGCCGACGCCGAAGGCCGGCGTGCCGCTGGCATAGGCCGCGCGCACGTTGGCTTGCGATCCGGTGGCCACCACCAGGTCAGCGTGGCGCATCAGGGCGTGCGTCGCGTCCTTGGTGATCGGGCTGGGCAGCATCTGCACCAGGTCGTGCGGCGCGCCCACTTTATCGAGTTCGGCGTTGATGAAGTCGAGCAGGGCGGCGCAGGTGGAGGCACCCTTGGGCGAAGGCGCGATGATCACGGCATTGCGTCCCTTGAGCGCATTGATGATCTTGTTGGCCGGCGTCGCACCGGGATTGGTCGAGGGGGTGATCGCCGCCACCACGCCGACCGGGCGGGCGATCTCGACGATGCCCAGTGCCGGATATTCGGCGATCACGCCGACGCTGCGTGCGCCCTTGAGGTCGCGCAGCAGGCCCAGGGTCTTGCGGTGGTTCTTGGTGATTTTGTCCTCGACCACGCCGAGCCCGGTGTCCCTGACCGCCATTTCGGCGAGGATCCGGTTGTGCTCGGGATGCATGATGGCCCAGCCGGCGGCGGTGACCACGGCATCGACAGCCGCTTGGTCATAGCTTTCGTATTGGCGTTGTGCAACGCGCGCCGCCGCGATCAGGGGGGAGACTAACATGTCCATGAAGGTACTGCCTTTCCGCCGCTAGGTTCCGCTGCGCCGGGTTTTCTCGCGCAGCTGCCGTTGAATGGGATACACCAGTGCGACCACCGCCAGCACCATGACCGTGGCGCTGATCGGCCGCCCCATCAGCACCGTCCAGTCGTTGCCGTGGCTGACCATCATGGTCATGAAGGAGCTCTCGGCCAGGGGACCGAGGATGACGCCGAGCACCATCGGCGCGATGGGAAACTTGAACTTCTCGAACAGGTAGCCGAGGATGCCGAAGGCGGTGATGACGTAGAGGTCGGACAGGTTGTTGCGCGCGGCGAAGGCGCCGATGAAGCAGAACATCACGACGAAGGCCGAGACCACCGCCTCGGGCAGTTCGAGCACCTTGACCAGCGGCTTGATGGCGAAGTAGCCGATGATGCACATGCCGATCACGCCGAGGAACATCGAGGCGAACACCGCATAGACGAAGGGCCCCGAGGTGACGAATACCTGCGGCCCCGGCTGCATGCCGTGCAGCAGGAAGGCGCCGAGGATGATCGCCGTGGCGCCGCTGCCGGGGATGCCCATGGTCAAGAGCGGGATCATCGCGCCGCCGACCGAGGAGGTTGCCGCCGTCTGCGGCGCGATGATGCCTTCGGCGATGCCGCTGCCGAGTTCCTTGCCGCGCTTGCCGTACTGGCCCTCGGCGCCGTAAGCGACGAAGGAGGCGACGGTGGCGCCGGCGCCGGGAATGATGCCGACGATGATGCCGATCAGCGAGCTGCGCATGAAGGTCATCTTCAGCTTGAGCATCTCGGCCAGCGTCGGAAATTCGGTGTTGATGCGGCGATCGGTGTCGGCTACGGTGCCGTCACCGGCGAAGCCTTTTTCCATGCGGGTGAACACCTCGCCCAGGCCGTAGGCGCCGACCATCACCAGCAGGTACTCGATGCCGTCCTGGAGGAAGGGCACGCCGAAGGCGAAGCGTTCGGCGCCGTAAATCGAATCGACGCCGACGGTGGCGATCAAGAGGCCCAGCATCAGGCTGATCGCGGCATTGGTGATCGAGCCGCCGCCCAGCGAAACCACGCTGGCGAGGCCGAAGATGATGATGGCGAAATACTCCGGCGATGAGAAGGTCAGCGCGAACTTGGCCACCGGTGCCGAGGCCAGCACCATCACCATGATCATCACCAGGCCGCCGCCCAGCGCGGAGAACAGCGTCCAGCCCAGCGCCTTGGCCGGCTGGCCCTTGCGCGCCATGGTGTAGCCGTCCCACAGCAGGGGCACGTCTATCGGTTCGCCCGGAATGCGGAACAGGATGGCGGTGAAGGCGCCGCCGTAGGTGCCGGAAACGTACATCGCGGTGAGCAGGATGATCGCCGGCAGCAGTTCCATGGTGTAGGTGAAGGGCAGCGCCAGCACCACGCCCATTACCAGCGTCAGCCCCGGCAGCACGGCGACCAGCATGCCCAGCACCAGGCCGATGAACAGCACCAGGAGGTTCATCGGTTGCAGCACCTGCAGGAAGCCGTTGCCGAGGTGGACCAGCGCCTCCATTAGTGGACTCCCATGACCCGCAGCAGCCAGAGCGAAACTGCAGAGAAGGGTTCCACCCCGAGCGGCAGCGAGACGTAAACCACTTTCATGAAAATGAACATCAGTCCCAGCGCACCGAGCACGCTGGAGGCGGCGATCACGGTCCAGTTGCGGTAGCGCCCGAGGGCCATGAACAGCGCCAGGTAGGCGATGGTGGCGAGGAAGAAGCCGAGCGAGGAAATGGTGACGACGTAGATGATGGTGAGGACGATGCCGCCGCCCAGCAGCAGCGGATAGCTGGGCAGCTTCTCCTCGCCCTCGACTTCGCCGCTGTCCTTCATCAGCTTTTCGAGCAGGCCCGCCGCGGTGAAGGTTTCGCCGATCAGCAGGTTCTTGATGATTTCATAGACGCAGACCAGCCCCAGCAGCACCAGGATGGACTTGGGCCAGAAGTCCGGCCCGATCCGTCCCGGCGCCGCCGGAAAATCGATGCGCCCCGCCACCTGGTAGAGATACATCGCGGCCAGCTGCACCACGATGTAGGGCGAGGCGCGCAGCAGGCGGTTCAGCATGGCGAATTCGGTATCAGGACAATTGCATCGACGAACTGCGATCGGCGGGTATCCACCATTTCCGTCATTCCGGCGAACGCCGGAATCCAGGCTTCTTCAGCACAAACTGGATCCCGGCGTTCGCCGGGATGACGCTCTGCCGGGGACGGCGGCGCTTGCCGTGCTGCCGTGGCACGGTCCGAGCGCTCACATGAAAGTCCTGACTTGCCGGCAAACATGACGTGCCTGACTACTTCTTCGTTGCGAACTTCTGCATGGTGTCGACTTCGCCGGCGATGAAGGTCTGCGCTTCGGCGGCGCCGAGGAAGCTGTCCTTGCGCGCCATCGATTCCTTGAGGAAGGCCACGTACTCCGGATTCTTCACCGCGCGGGCGATGGCGTCGGCCACCAGCTTGACGCGCGCCGGGTCGGTGCCGGCCTTCATCACCAGCGAGCGGAACTGCGGCAGGTA
>CAMBRI010000084.1 GCA_945870205.1 Sulfuritalea hydrogenivorans sk43H
GTGGACGTGTCGCTATACGTGATGACGCCCGAGTTCGGCGCCGCCTCGCAACTGGAAAAAATCGACATGCTCGACTTCGCCGATTTCGTCGCCATCAACAAGTTCGACCGCAAGGGTGCCGAGGACGCGCTGCGCGACGTGCGCAAGCAATACCAGCGCAACCGTGAACGCTTCGGCGAGAAGCCCGACGACATGCCGGTGTTCGGCACCATGGCGGCGCGCTTCAACGACGACGGCGTCACCGCGCTCTACCAGGCGCTGGCGCCCAGACTGGCCGGGCGCGGGCTGAAGTTCGCCAAGAGCCGGCTGCCGGTGGTTGCGGTCAAGGCATCCTCGGCCGGCCGTGCCATCGTGCCGGCGGAGCGTGTGCGCTACCTGGCGGAGATCGCCGATGCGCTGCGCGGTTACCACAAGGCGGTTGCCGAGCAGGCGACGCTGGCGCGCGAGCGCCAGTCGCTGAAGACGGCCAAGGCCATCTTCGAGTCTTGCAAGAAGAACGCGAACGACTTCGACGAGCTGATCGTCTGGAAGGACGGCCAGATGACCCCCCACGCCCGCAAGCTGCTGGCGATGTGGCCGGACATGAAGAAGGCCTATGCCGGCGACGAGTACGTGGTGAAGATCCGCGACAAGGAAATCCGCACCGGCCTGATCCACGAGACCCTTTCCGGCACCAAGATCCGCAAGGTCGCTTTGCCGCGCTTCGAGGACGAGGGCGAACTGCTCAAGTTCCTGATGCGCGAGAACGTGCCCGGCTCCTTCCCCTACACCGCCGGCGTGTTTGCCTTCAAGCGCGAGAACGAGGACCCGACGCGCATGTTCGCCGGCGAGGGCGACGCCTTCCGCACCAACAAGCGCTTCCTCAAGGTTTCCGAAGGCATGCCGGCCAAGCGCCTGTCTACCGCCTTCGACTCGGTTACGCTCTATGGCTGCGACCCCGACCCGCGTCCGGACATCTACGGCAAGGTCGGCAATTCCGGCGTCTCGATCGCCACGCTGGACGACCTCAAGGTGCTGTATTCGGGCTTCGACCTGTGCGACCCGGCGACCTCGGTCTCGATGACCATCAACGGCCCGGCGCCGATGATCCTCGCCATGTTCCTCAATGCCGCGATCGACCAGCAGATCGCGAAGTTCGTCACCGACAACAGTCGCCAGCCGACCGAGGACGAAGCCGAGAAGATCCGCGAATGGACGCTGTCATCGGTGCGCGGCACGGTGCAGGCCGACATCCTCAAGGAGGACCAGGGCCAGAACACCTGCATTTTCTCCACCGAGTTCGCGCTGAAGATGATGGGCGACATCGCCGAATTCTTCGTGCATAACCAGATCCGCAATTTCTACTCGGTCTCGATCTCGGGCTATCACATTGCCGAAGCCGGCGCCAACCCGATAAGCCAGCTCGCCTTTACCCTGGCCAACGGCTTCACCTACGTCGAGACCTATCTGGCGCGCGGCATGCACATCGACGACTTTGCGCCCAACCTGAGCTTCTTCTTCAGCAACGGCATGGACCCGGAGTATTCGGTGATCGGCCGCGTCGCGCGCCGCATCTGGGCCGTGGCGATGAAGAACAAGTACGGTGCCAACGAGCGCTCGCAGAAGCTCAAGTACCACATCCAGACGTCCGGTCGTTCGCTGCACGCCCAGGAAATGGACTTCAACGACATCCGCACCACGCTGCAGGCGCTGATCGCCATCTACGACAACTGCAACAGCCTGCACACCAACGCCTACGACGAGGCCATCACCACGCCGACCGAGGAGTCCGTGCGCCGCGCCATGGCGATCCAGCTCGTCATCAACCGCGAATGGGGCGTGGCGAAGAACGAGAATCCGAACCAGGGCGCCTTCATCATCGAGGAACTGACCGACCTCGTCGAAGAAGCGGTGTTGAAGGAATTCGAAGCCATCGCCTCGCGCGGCGGCGTGCTCGGCGCAATGGAAACCGGCTACCAGCGCGGCAAGATCCAGGAAGAGTCGATGCATTACGAACACAAGAAACACGACGGCTCCTTCCCCATCATCGGCGTCAATACCTTCCTCAATCCACATGGCTCGGGCGTGGCCAGCGAAATCGAATTGGCGCGCTCGACCGAAGGCGAGAAGCAGTCCCAGCTCATCCGCCTGAAAGACTTCCAGACCCGCAACGCCGGCCAGTCGGATGCCTGTCTGGCTCGGTTGAAGCAGGCAGTGATCGACAACAGCAATGTTTTCGTGGTGATGATGGAGGCGGTGCGCTGTTGCTCGCTCGGACAGATTTCCAATGCTTTGTACGAAGTCGGCGGACAGTATCGCCGCAGCATGTAACCAACGAAGGAGCAGCAGCAATGACGATCAAAACTGTCGGCATCATCGGTGCCGGTACCATGGGCAACGGCATCGCGCAGGCCTGCGCAGTGGCGGGCATAGCCGCCGTGATGCTGGACATCAATGAGGCTGCGGTGCAGAAGGGCCTCAGTACCGTTTCCGGAAGCCTCGACCGCCTGGTGAAGAAGGAGAAGATGACCGCTGAGCAAAAGGCGGCGGCGATGGCGCGCATCAAGCCGACGACGCAGATGACTGATCTGAAGGGCGTCGATATCGTGATCGAGGCGGCGACCGAGAACGCAGGGCTGAAGTTGCGCATCCTCAAGGAAGCCGAAGCCGTGATCGGCAGCGAGACGATCATCGCCAGCAATACCTCGTCGATTTCGATCACCCAACTGGCGGCGGCGACAGCCCGTCCGGGCCAGTTCATCGGCATGCACTTTTTCAACCCGGTGCCGATGATGGCGCTGGTGGAACTGATTCGCGGCCTGCAGACCAGCGACGAAACGCATGCCAAGGTCGAGGCGCTGGCAAAGGCCTTGGGCAAGACGCCGATCACGGTGAAGAACAATCCGGGTTTCGTGGTGAATCGCATCCTGTGCCCGATGATCAACGAAGCGATCTTCGTCCTGGCCGAAGGACTGGCGCCAGCGGCGGAGATCGACGCCGGGATGAAGCTGGGCTGCAATCAACCCATCGGACCGCTGGCGCTGGCCGACATGATCGGTCTCGACACCATGCTGGCGGTAATGAACGTGTTTTACGAAGGCTTCAACGATTCCAAATACCGCCCGGCGCCGCTGCTGAAGGAGATGGTGGCTGCGGGCTATCTGGGGCGCAAGACCGGGCGCGGATTCTATACTTACTGACGCTGGCCGGCGAAGTGCGGCAACGGAAATCGACGCTGGCAACGGCGCCGATTATGTTTGCTAGCCGCCAAAACGGCGCAGTCCTTCCAGATCGAGCACGGTGACTCCGCCATATTCGGCGGTGAGGAAGCCGGCCTCTTGGAGTGTGCGCAGGCTGCGGTTGACCCGTTGGCGGGAAACGCCTGCCAGGTAGCCGATTTCCTCCTGCGAAATCGCGATGCGGGATTCCATGCCCGGTTGCAGCACTGGGTGGAACAGGGCGCCGATCGCGCGAGCCACGCGGGCATCCACGTCGGCCAGACGCTCGGACTCGAGCAGGCCGATGAACAATCCGAGGCGCTCGTTGATCTGGTTGATGATGAAGCGATTGAAGGGGATGCTGTGATCCAGCAGCCAGTGGAAGGTATCGCCCTTCATGCAGGCAACGCGGGTGTCGCGCAGGGCGATGACGTCGTAGCGGCGTGCTTCGGCTTTGAGCATGGACCCTTCACCGAACCAGCCGCCAGAGGCGATACCTGTGTAGCTGGCGGTCTTGCCGGTGGCCCAGTCGCTGGACATCTTGGCCAAGCCCTCGATGACGCCGTACCAATGGTCCACCGGCTCGCCCTTGCGACAGACGAAACCACCTCCGGGCACCAGGCGTTCGATGCTGCCCTCGTGCGCCCGTGCGAAGTCCTCAGGTGAGAGCGCCTGCGCCCAGCTTGTGCGGCGCAGCATCTGTTCCAGCGAGATCACGGTTTTTGGACAATTGTCAGGCACGCGACAATTATAGGCAGGAGAATGGCTTAGACTCAAATGTTGCAGCGGACAAGTCGCGACCACAAGCGAGTCCGCATCGCTAGTGCTGGAGGAGAAGATACGCATGACTGCATCCGAATCGGGGCGGGCGTCAAGTCCGCTCGATACCTTTCCCCGTCTGCTGCTGAATCACGCAGCGACGCGAGGTGATCGTCCGGCGACGCGCGAGAAATTTCTTGGCATATGGCAAACCTGGACCTGGAGCCAGGTCGAGCAAGAAGTGCGTGCCATGGCCTGCGGTCTGGCGCAACTCGGCTTTAAGCGCGGCGACAATCTGGCCATTGTTGGCGACAATCGCCCGCGTCTTTACTGGGCGATGTGCGCGGCGCAAATGCTGGGCGGCGTGCCGGTGCCGATGTACCAGGATGCGGTATCTGCCGAAATGGTCTTCGTGCTGACCGACGGCGAAATTCGCTTTGCCATCGTCGAAGACCAAGAACAGGTGGACAAGCTGCTCGAAATCAAGGCTCAGTGCCCCAGCCTGCAACACATACTCTACGACGATCCGCGCGGCATGCGCCACTACACGCAGTCGGGTTTGCAGAGCCTCGATGAAGTGATTGCCATGGGGCGCATCCATGACAAGAACCAGCCGGATTTCATCCCCAGCGAGATCGCCAAGGGCCGCACCGAAGACGTCGCCGTGATGCTGTACACGTCGGGTACCACGGGCAAGCCCAAGGGCGTCTGCCAGACGCATGAAACCTTCATTGCTGCCGCACAAAGCGGGGTGGGCTTCGACAGCCTGACCGACCAGGAAGACATACTGTCTTATCTGCCGATGGCCTGGGTCGGCGACCACCTGTTCTCGTATGCGCAGGCGATGGTGGCCGGCTTCACCATCAATTGCCCCGAGTCGGGCGACACGGTGATGAACGATCTGCGCGAGATCGGGCCGACCTATTATTTTGCACCGCCGCGGGTGTTCGAGAATCTGCTGACAACGGTGATGATTCGCATGGAAGACGCCAGCGCCATGAAGCGCAGCATGTTCCATTACTTCATGACGGTGGCCAAGCGCTGCGGCTCGGACATCCTCGACCAGAAGCCCAATGTAGCAGCCTCGGACCGCCTTCTCTATGCGCTGGGTAACCTGCTGATCTACGGGCCGCTACGCAACGTGCTCGGCATGAGCCGTGTTCGCGTTGCCTACACGGCCGGTGCCGCCATCGGCCCCGACCTGTTCCGCTTCTATCGCTCCATCGGGGTCAATCTCAAGCAGCTTTATGGCGCTACGGAAACCTGCGCTGCAGTGTGCCTGCAACCGGATCGCGAGATCAAGTTCGACAGCGTCGGCAAGCCGGCGCCGGGCGTCGAGGTCAAGATTTCCGACAACGGCGAGGTACTGGTGCGCGGCAAACTGCTGCTCAAGGAATATTACAAACGTCCTGATGCAACCGCCGAGGTGATCGATGCCGATGGCTGGTTCCATACCGGCGATGCCGGTTTCTTCGATGAGGATGGCCACTTGAAAATCATTGACCGCGCCAAGGACGTCGGCAAGCTATCCAACGCGGCGATATTCGCGCCGAACTACATCGAGAACAAGCTCAAGTTCTTCCCGCACATCAAGGAAGCGGTCTGCTTCGGCCATGACCGCGACATGGTTTGCGCCTTCATCAACATCGACATGGGCGCGGTCGGCAACTGGGCCGAGCGACGCGGGCTGCCCTATTCCGGCTACACGGATCTGGCGGCAAAGCCGGAAGTCCTGGAACTGATCCGCGAGTGCGTCGAGCAGGTCAATGCCGACCTGTCTCATGACGCGATGGTCGCCGAAACGCAGATCCATCGTTTTCTGGTGCTGCACAAGGAACTTGATCCGGATGATGACGAACTCACCCGTACCCGAAAAGTGCGACGCGGCTTCGTTGCCGAAAAGTATTGCGTGCTGATCGACGCACTCTATTCCGGCAAGACATCCCAATTCATCGAAACCCAGGTCAAGTTCGAGGACGGCCGCACCGGCAAGGTCGCTGCCGATCTCCCGATCTGCGAAGCGAAGACTTTCCCTGCATTGAAGAAGGCAGCCTGATGAACGGAAGAAAAATTGGCGAGGTCGTTCTCGACCTCAAGAACATCAGCCTCAGCTTCGGCGGCGTCAAGGCGCTGCAGGACATTTCCTTCAATGTTCTGGAACACGAGGTGCGTGCCATCATCGGCCCCAACGGTGCGGGAAAGAGTTCGATGCTGAACGTGATCAATGGCGTCTATCGGCCGCAGCAGGGCGACATCATCCTGCGCGGCGAGCACCACACCAACATGGATTCCTACGGTGCGGCCAAGGCGGGGTTGGCGCGCACCTTTCAGAACATCGCGCTGTTCAAGGGCATGTCGGTGCTCGACAACATCATGACCGGGCGCAACCTCAAGATGAAAGCCAACATGCTGCAGCAGGCTTTCTGGTTCGGCCCGGCGCAGCGGGAAGAACTGGAGCACCGCGCGAAGGTCGAGGAGATCATCGACTTCCTGGAAATCCAGCATATCCGCAAGACTCCGGTCGGACGCCTGCCCTATGGCCTGCAAAAGCGCGTCGACCTGGCGCGTGCCCTGGCCATGGAGCCGCAGATACTGCTGCTGGATGAGCCGATGGCCGGCATGAACGTCGAGGAAAAGCAGGACATGTGCCGCTTCATTCTCGATGTCAACGACCAGTTCGGCACCACCGTGGTCCTCATCGAACACGACATGGGGGTCGTCATGGATATCTCCGACCGTGTCGTGGTCCTGGATTACGGCAAGAAGATCGGCGACGGCACACCTGACGAAGTCCGCGCCAATCCTGATGTCATCAGCGCCTATCTCGGCGCCAGCCACTGAGGATTCTGAACATGGCTTTTTTCCTTGAAACCCTGCTCGGCGGCCTGATGAGCGGCATGCTGTACTCACTGGTCGCGCTGGGCTTCGTGTTGATCTTCAAGGCTTCCGGGGTGTTCAACTTTGCCCAGGGTGCGATGGTGCTGTTCGCCGCACTGGCGATGGCGCGCTTCTCCGAATGGATTCCCGCCTGGCTGGGCATGGACAACCTGTTCATTGCCAATGTGCTGGCCTTTGCCGTCGCGGTGGTGATCATGTTCATCGTGGCCTGGCTGATCGAGCGGCTGGCCCTGCGTTACCTGGTCAACCAGGAGGGCGCGACCCTCCTGATGGCGACGCTGGGCATCGCCTACGTGCTTGACGGCATCGGCCAGACGATCTTTGGCAGCGCCATCTACAAGATCGACGTCGGCATGCCCAAGGAGCCGGTAATGATGCTGGAAAGCGTCTTCGAAGGCGGCATCCTGATCAACAAGGAAGACTTCATCGCCGCGCTGATCGCGGCCCTGCTGGTGATCTCGCTCTCGATCTTTTTCCAGAAGACCGCTACCGGCCGCGCGCTGCGCGCCGTGGCGGACGACCATCAGGCGGCGCAATCCATCGGCATTCCGCTGGACCGGATCTGGGTCATCGTCTGGTGCGTCGCCGGCATCACCGCGCTGGTGGCCGGCATCATCTGGGGCTCCAAACTCGGTGTTCAGTTCTCTTTGTCGACCATTGCCCTGCGGGCATTACCGGTGGTGATTCTCGGCGGCCTGACCTCGGTTCCCGGCGCGATCATCGGCGGCCTGATCATCGGCGTCGGCGAGAAACTGTCCGAGGTGTATCTGGGGCCGTACGTCGGCGGTGGCATCGAGATCTGGTTTGCCTACATGCTGGCGCTGGTCTTCCTCCTGTTCAGGCCGCAAGGTTTGTTCGGGGAGAAAATCATTGATCGCGTTTGATTCGGGGACTGCGTAATGTTCTATAGAGAAAACGGTCAGTTCAAGACCTCGTATAAAGCCGATCAGCAGGCGTTTGCCATTCCGCAGGACCGCTGGGCGATCGTTGCAATCGTGGCGTTCGCCTTCATCGGCGTTCCGCTGCTGGTCGACGAATACATGTTTCGCGCCATCCTGGTGCCCTTCCTGATCCTGTCGCTTGCGGCGCTCGGGGTGAATATCCTAGTCGGCTATTGCGGGCAGATCACGCTGGGAGCCGGTGCGTCGATGGCGGTCGGCGCTTACGCCTCCTACAACTTCCTGATCCGCGTGGATGGCATGCCGGCGCTGGCGGCGATTCTGCTGGGTGGCCTGATGGCCGCTGCGGCGGGCATCGTATTCGGTGCGCCGAGCCTGCGCGTGCGCGGGCTCTACCTTGCGGTAGCGACCCTGGCGGCCCAGTTTTTCTGGGACTGGGCATTCCTGCGCATCAAGTGGTTCACCAACAATTCGTCATCTGGTTCGGTGTCGGTCGCCGACATCAACCTGCTGGGCTGGACCATCAACACGCCGACCGACAAATACCTGTTCTGCCTCGGCATCCTGGTGGCCTTCAGCGTGATGGCGAAGAACCTGCTGCGCGGCAACATGGGCCGGCAATGGATGGCGATCCGCGACATGGACGTCGCAGCCACCGTGATCGGCATTCGTCCGATGTATGCCAAGCTCACCGCCTTCGCCGTCAGTTCCTTCTATCTTGGCGTGGCCGGTGCACTCTGGGGCATGGTCAACCTCGGCTCCTGGGAGCCGGCGGCGTTTTCTATCGATCGCTCGCTGCAACTGTTGTTCATGGTGATCATCGGTGGCATGGGGGCGATTTCCGGCAGCTTCTTCGGTGCCGCCTTCATCGTGATCCTGCCGATCTTCCTCAACCAGATGCTGCCGCTGGTGGGAACCCTGTTCGGACTGGACGTTTCGACTGCGCTGGTTTCCCACGTCGAGTTCATCATCTTCGGTTCGCTGATCGTGTTCTTCCTGATCGTCGAGCCGCACGGAATCGCGCGCCTGTGGGCCACGGGTCGCGAAAAACTGCGTTTGTGGCCCTTCCCGCACTGAACGTCGCGGCAGGTTTCTGATCATAAAAGTTCTGCAGGTGCCGCACCCATATCATTCAAGAGGAGACAATATGAAACTACGCAAACTTGCCGTCGCCGCATCAATCGCGGTAATGGGTCTTTCCGCCGCGGCTTTATCTACCCCGGCATTCGCTCAGGCTAAGGGCAAGGCTGCGGCCACGTCCGGCCAGGAGCAATTCTTCCCGTTGCTTGTCTATCGCACCGGTGCCTATGCGCCCAACGGCGTACCTTGGGCCAACGGCTTCCTCGATTACCTGAAGCTGACCAATGCCCGCGGCGGCGTGAATGGCGTCAAGATGATCTGGGAAGAGTGCGAGACCGGCTACGCCACCGACCGTGGCGTCGAATGCTACGAGCGCCTCAAGGGCAAGCATGGCGGCGCCACCGCGGTTCAGCCCCTGTCCACCGGCATCACCTTCGCCCTGACCGAAAAGGCCCCGGTCGACAAGGTTCCCGTGGTCACCGCCGGCTACGGCCGCAGCGAGTCGCAGGATGGTTCTGTCTTCGGCTGGAATTTCCCGCTGATCGGGACCTACTGGATGGGCGCCGACGTGCTGGTGCAGCACATCGCCAAGAAGGAAGGCGGCTTCGACAAGCTGAAGGGCAAGAAGATTACGCTGGTCTACCACGACAGCCCCTACGGCAAGGAGCCGATCGCCCTGCTGCAGGAACGCGCCAAGATGCACGGTTTTGACCTCTCCCTGCTGCCGGTGGCCCACCCGGGCGTCGAGCAGAAGGCGACGTGGCTGCAGATTCGCCAGAACAAGCCTGACTATGTCTTCCTCTGGGGCTGGGGCGTAATGAATTCAACCTCGCTCAAGGAAGCCCAGGCCACCGGCTACCCGCGCGAAAAGATGTACGGCATCTGGTGGGCGGGCGCGGAACCTGACGTCAAGGATGTCGGCGACGGCGCCAAGGGCTACAGCGCCTTGGCCATGCAGCACGGCGCCGAGCCAAACTCCAAGGTGGTCAAGGAAATCCTCGAGAAGCTGCACGCCAAGGGCCAGGGCACCGGTCCGAAGGAAGAAGTCGGCCAGGTGTTGTACATGCGTGGTCTGATTTCCTCGATGCTTTCCGTCGAGGGCGTGCGCAAGGCGCAGGAACGCTACGGCAAGGGCAAGCGCATCACCGGCGAGCAGATGCGCTGGGGCCTGGAAAACCTCGACCTCGACCAGAAGGCGCTGGACGGCATGGGCCTGGGCGGCGTGATGCGTCCGGTGAAGACCTCCTGCCTCGACCACATGGGTTCGGCCTGGGCGCGTATCCATACCTGGGACGGCAAGAAGTGGAACTTCAGCTCCGACTGGTACCAGGGTGATGAGAAGGTGCTGCGCCCGATGGTGATCGCCACGGCGGGCAAGTATGCCGAAGAGAAGAAGATCGTGCGGCGTACCGCGGACGACTGCAAGAAGTAATCAGCCCGACGGCGGGGGACGGATTGCCGTTCCCCGCCTTCTGTCTTTCGTTCCCTGAAAGAGCACATGACTACCCCTAACATACTTCTCAACGTCAATAGCATTGAGGTGATTTACAACCACGTCATCCTCGTGCTCAAGGGCGTTTCGCTGTCCGTGCCGGAAGGCAGCATCGTGGCTTTGCTCGGCGGCAACGGCGCCGGCAAGACGACTACCCTGCGTGCGGTGAGCAATCTCCTGCATGGCGAACGCGGTGAGGTCACCAAGGGCTCGATCGAGTGCCGCGGCGAGCGCATCGAGGCGCTGACGCCGGCCGACCTGGTCAGGCGTGGCGTAGTCCAGGTCATGGAAGGACGCCATTGCTTCGGCCACCTGACCATCGAAGAAAACCTGATGACCGGCAGCTACACCCGCAAGGATGGCAAGGCGGCGGTGGCACAAACGCTGGAAAAGGTTTACAACTATTTCCCCCGCCTGAAGACGCGACGCACCAGTCAGGCGGCCTACACCTCGGGCGGCGAGCAACAGATGTGCGCGATTGGACGCGCGCTGATGGCCAATCCGACCATGGTGCTGCTCGACGAGCCTTCGATGGGCCTTGCGCCGCAAATCGTCGACGAGGTTTTCGGCATCGTCAAGGACTTGAACCAGCGAGAAAAAGTAACCTTTCTTCTGGCTGAACAGAACACCAATATGGCGCTGCGTTACGCAGACTTTGGCTACA
Source organism: Sulfuritalea hydrogenivorans sk43H (assembly GCA_945870205.1). Taxonomy (GTDB): domain Bacteria; phylum Pseudomonadota; class Gammaproteobacteria; order Burkholderiales; family Rhodocyclaceae; genus Sulfuritalea; species Sulfuritalea hydrogenivorans_A. Next base: position 10,990 of record CAMBRI010000084.1, read on the forward strand.
TCCTCGAGAATGGCCGTGTCGTCATGGAAGGTGCGGCAGCGGAACTGGCCAACAACGAGGACGTCAAGGAGTTCTACCTCGGCATCTCGTCGGGCGAGCGCAAGAGCTTCCGCGAAGCCAAGCACTATCGCCGTCGCAAACGCTGGCTCGCTTAATCGGCCGCAGATCGCGCCGCATGGCGGCGTTGCTCGGCGGATTGTTGCCTGCCCGCGAAGCGGAATCCCAGGCACGCAAAGCGAGCAACGTAAACGGCGCCACCTCGCGCCTTGCCCTGCGACGCGCTTTGCGACCTCATCAAACTTCGGAGCACTGTGACATGTCGAAGCATTTTGACGTCCTTGAAACACGTACTTCGGTAGAGCGAGAATCGGCGCTGGCGATTCGCCTGCCGCAGCAGATTGCGCACGCCAAGGCCAACACCGCTTACTTTGCCGAATCGCTCAAGGCCGTCGATGCCACAGCGATAACCTCGACCGCTGCGCTGGCCGCGTTACCGGTAGTACGCAAGAGCGACCTGATCGAATTGCAGAAGCAGTTGCGGCCTTTCGGCGGCCTGGCGGCGGCGCACTGGGGCCGGCTCGGCCGCGTATTTTCTTCACCCGGTCCCATCTACGAACCGGAAGGCCGCAGCGCTGATTACTGGCGCACGGCACGGGCTCTCTACGCGGCGGGCTTTCGTGCCGGTGACCTGGTGCACAACAGCTTCTCCTACCACATGACGCCGGGCGCCTGGATCCTCGAAGCCGGCGCCCAGGCACTGGGCTGCACCGTATTCCCCGCCGGCGTCGGCCAGACCGAGCAGCAGGTGGCGGCGATGGCCGACCTGCAGCCGAATGGCTATGTCGGAACGCCGTCCTTCCTGCGCATCCTGCTCGAGAAAGCTGATGAACTCGGCATCAAGTTGCCTTCGCTGACCAAGGCACTGGTCTCGGGCGAGGCCTTCCTGCCGCCGGTGCGCGATGCGCTGCTGGCACGCGGCATTGCCGGCTACCAAGCCTATGCTACGGCCGAACTGGGGGTCATCGCTTATGAAACAGAAGCGCGCCAGGGCCTCGTCATCGATGAAGGCGTCATCGTCGAGATAGTGCGTCCCGGCACGGGCGATCCAGTGGCGGAGGGTGAAGTCGGTGAAGTGGTGGTGACCACCTTCAATGCGGACTATCCGCTGATTCGTTTCGGCACGGGTGACCTTTCGGCCTTCCTGCCCGGCATTTCGCCCTGCGGTCGCACCAATGTGCGCATCAAGGGCTGGATGGGGCGTGCCGATCAGACCACCAAGGTCAAGGGCATGTTCGTTCATCCGGAGCAGATCGCGGCAGTCGTCAAGCGTCACCCCGGGATTGCCAGGGCGCGTCTGGTGGTGACCAACCCGGACAGCAGCGATGTCATGACCTTGCGCTGCGAAGCCCTTGCCAGCAGCGAACTGGCGGCGGTGATTGGCGAAACGCTGCGCGATGTCACCAAGTTGCGCGGTGTGGTGGAACTGGTGGCGGCGGGCAGCCTGCCGAACGACGGCAAAGTGATTGCCGACGAACGGAAGTATGACTGAGGCCTTCTCCGGCCCGCTGGCCGGACTGAAGGTGCTGGACCTTACCCGGTTGCTGCCCGGCCCGGTGGCGACCATGCATCTGGCTGACCTTGGCGCCGAGGTGATCAAGGTCGAAGACACCGGTGCCGGAGACTACGCCCGGGCGATGGGTCTTGGCGAACGCGCGGCGGGCGTCAGCGGCGACAGCCTCTTCTTTCGCATGGTTAACCGCAACAAGAAAAGCCTGCGCCTGGATTTGAAGCAGGCAGCCGGTGTCGATGTCTTCTTGCGTCTCGCGGCGGACGCAGATGTGATTTTCGAGAGCTTTCGTCCCGGCGTGGTGGACAAGCTTGGCGTGGGTTATGAGACGGTGCGCGCGATCAATCCCCTGATCGTCTATTGCGCGATCACCGGTTACGGCCAGACCGGGCCCTGGGCGGATCACGCCGGCCACGATATCAACTACCTCGCGACGAGCGGTTGCCTGGACCAGATCGGCACTCATGACGGTGAGCAAAGCGGCGCGCCGGCGATACCCAACCTGCAGATCGGCGACCTGCTAGGGGGAGCGCTTACTCCGTTGCTTGGCGTTCTGGCCGCGGTGATCGGCGCCAAAGTTCGCGGCCATGGCAGTCATGTCGATGTGGCAATGACCGATGCGGTGCTGTCCCATACGATCTTTCCTTTGGTCACTACGCAAGTGCTTGGTCAGCCGGCGCCGCGCGGTGCGGACTTGCTGACGGGTGGCGTGCCTTGCTACGGCGTGTATCGCACTGCCGATGAGCGCTATCTCGCAGTGGGCGCTCTCGAACCCAAGTTCTGGCAGGCGATGTGCGCGGCGATCGAACGAGCTGATCTGGCTCCGTTCGGGCTTGCTACCGGCAGCGAAGGGCGGCGCGTAAAGGCTGAACTCGCTGCCGTGCTGGGTTCCCGGCCGCTGTCCTATTGGGAGCCGATATTCGCCGCTGCCGACTGTTGTGTCACGCCGATCCTGCGCATGGACGAAGCCATTGCACATCCGCAAATTCTCGCCCGCGACATGGTGGTCGATGTCGGCGGCACAACGCAGTACGCGCCCCCCTTCAAGCTTTCCGCCTGGCCCTGGACCAACCGCACACCGGCCCCCGCTGCCGGTGCCGATAGCGATTCGGTTCTTGCCGCAGCGGGCTTTTCCGCAGCGCAGATTGGAGCACTGCGCGAGGCCAAGGTAATCTAGGCGGACAATGCATGTCGAATCCGCCGTCGCCCTTGCTCTTCTTCCCGACTTTGCCCTGATTATTCTCGGCGCAGCTTTGCGCCGGGTATTGCATCTGGGTGAACACTTCTGGAACGGGCTGGAGAAACTGGTCTACTACGTCCTGTTTCCGGCGCTGTTGTTCAGCGGCCTGGTCAAGGCGCATATCGACTGGTCGGCCGCCGCGCCCATGCTCGGCGTTGCAGCAGGAGCCATGACGGCAGGCATGCTGCTCGGGCTTGTTGCGCGCCTTTTGCCAATTTCTCCGATTGCCTTTGCCTCGCAATACCAGTGCGCTTTCCGCTTCAATTCCTACATTGGGCTGGCCATCGCGGGAACCCTCCATGGCGTGCAGGGGATTGCCGCAATGGGCCTCGTCGTCGGCCTCATGGTGCCACCGGCCAATGTGGTGGCGGTCTGGATGCTGGCGCGCCATGGCGATTCGGGCGTGTGGCGGGAGTTGGCCAGAAACCCGCTGATCTTGGCAACGCTGGCGGGCATTGCCGCGAATCTGGGCGGTCTGGAACTACCCGCCATGCTGCTAAATATTTTTGGGCGGTTGGCCCAGGCGGCCATCGTGCTGGGCCTGCTCGCGGTGGGCGCCGGTTTGCGCCTGGTCGCTGCCGGCGGTGCGGCAAGCCATGCTGTCGCGGGTTATCTGCTCGCCGTCAAACTGCTCGCGATGCCCGCGGTTGCGCTGCTGCTCGTACGCGGCTTCAATTTGACGGGGATTTATGCGGATATCGCCCTGGTCTTTGCAGCTCTGCCAACCGCCAGCTCGGCCTATATTCTGGCCCAGCGCATGGGCGGCGACGGCCCCCGCGTCGCCTGGCTGATTTCCGCCGGGACCATGCTGGGGATGCTCAGCATCCCGTTCTGGCTGGCCTTGCGCTGACCTACTTCTTGTCCTTGCCCTTCGCGGCGGGCTGGTCGTGGACGTCGGGCTTAGCCGCAGCATCGGCGCCGGGAGCCTGGCCGGCACCCTGCATGAAATTCCACGGCCAAAGCGCAGGGTTGGCGAAGGGATTGGCGTTGGCGTCCGAATTGTTTGCGGATTGGCTGATGGCCTGGAATGCCGAAAGCGTCGCGCGCTGTACCTCGAGTCCCTGAATGGTCATTTGCAGCATGCCAAGGTTGGTCTTGAGCCAGCCCTCGACGGCCTTCAGGTCGGTGATGCGCTTGTCAAGTTCATTGGTGTCCATGGTCGGCGTTACCAGACCGGGCAGAGGCATACCGGAATTGCCCCAGAGGGACTTGAGGAATTCCATCGGATCGGACGGTGTTGTGCTCATGGCGATTGCTCCCTGGATAATCGCTCGATCTTACCGCAGTGTGGGCTTCCGCGCTAACGCTCAAGGCACCGAGCGCCATCCGCGGAAGACGAAACACGCGAAAGGCGAATTGAAGGCCCCCCACCCCATCCCCGCCCCAAGGCGGGGCTACCATTCGGCTCGCTTCGCTCGACTGTCACCAGTCGCTCCGAAAGAGTTGTTTCACGCTAAACTCTCCTTGTCATATCCGGAGCTCATCTGCAGGGGGAAGCAATGCTCAAGCTATTGGTGGTGGAAGATCATGCGCTGGTGCGTGAGGGCTTGCTGGCGACGCTGAAGAATCTCGGTGCGGAAACCCAGACCCTCGGCGTGCCCGACGCCAATGAAGCCATTGGCGTGCTCGAGACGCAGGATATTGACATGATGATCCTCGATCTGATGCTGCCGGGCACCAAGGGCCAGACCTTCCTGCCGCTGGTCCGCAGACGCTTTCCGACGGTACCGGTGGTTGTGTTGTCGGCCCTGGACGATGCCGACACGGTGTCGCGCGTGATGAAGGCCGGCGCCTCTGGTTTTGTCTCCAAATCAGGCTCCAGCACCGAACTGCTCGAAGCCCTGCGCGCGGTACT
>CAMBRI010000085.1 GCA_945870205.1 Sulfuritalea hydrogenivorans sk43H
CGAAATCATCCTGTTGCATGCGCCGCACGTCCTTGCTCTGGAATTCAAGGCCCGAGCGCGGCTCCGCCATCTGCATCTGGGTCTGCGCCTGTGCCTGCAGCGCGCAGCAGGCCAGCAACAGGATCAGTAAGCGCATCACGCCACAGCTATCGGTGCGCGTACCGAACCGACAAGGCCGGCATCGTCGACCCAGCGCGCCTCGACCTCGCCGCTGGCCGTGGCACGGGTGTAAAAGGCCAGGTAGGGATTGGCCGCGATGCCGCTGCCCAGTTCGGCGCGCAGGATCTCCCGACCGTCATAGCGTACGACCAGGCTGTGGATGACGTTCTTGGCCACCGCTCGTCCCAGAGAATCGCGCCGAAAGCCGCTCTCCATCGGGTGTTCGAGCAGCAGCCGGATCAGGATGATCTCGCCCGGACGGGCCTTCGCCGGCACGCTCAGGCGAGCATTGCTCACAGGCTCATCTCGTCGAGGCAGGCAGCCGAGGTCACCACCACCTCGCCCTCGGCGCTCCAGCACGAGCCGTCGGCCATTACGGCGAGTGCGATCACCCGCTGCGTTCCGGCGAGGCGGATCCGTGCCGACAATTGCGCGCGACCGGCGCTGGCGCCGAAGTGGAAGGAGGCCACCAACGGTCGCGGATTGCGCTCGGCAAGGATATGTACGCTGCGCACATGATCGGCCTCGGTCATCGGACTGTCCACGGTGAGTTCCAGCGGCACCGAGTTGCCGTTCTCCGCCAGTTGCGGCAGTTCGATCCTGATCCGCCCCGGCTGCGGCACGGCGGTGCCGGCAATGCTGCGGATCAGCGGCCGCAAGTCGTGGGCAGGCAGCAATTGCTGCGCACGGACCGGAAGTACCACGGACGCGACTGCGGCACCGGAAACCCCGAAGAATCGGCGGCGCTTCATTTCAAACTGCCGAGAAATGCCACAAGGTCTTCAACCTGCTGCGCGCCGAGAATCGGCTTGCCGCCGTATTCCGGCGCGACGCGGGCGAGGCCCTCGATGCGAAAGAATGCCGGCATCACCGCATCTGCTTTCAACCGAGTGATATCGACGATGCGCAGCCGGATCTGCCCGGCGCTCAGGCGCCGGCCGATGCCATCAAGGGCCGGCCCGACGTTGCCTGCCGGCGCAATGCCGGCCGCCGCATGGCAGATCACGCAATGGCCGCCGCTGCGGGCGACGAACACATCGCGTCCGCGGGCGGCGTCGCCCAGGGAGGCGAGCGGGTCGTCCAGCGTGTCGCCCGTCGTTGCCAGCACCGTGCCCGAGGCCACGGCGACCAGCAGGGCCAGCAGCGGCTTCACGCCCGGCGCAGGTCGTGGTACTTGAGCGGCAGCGAGCGGATGCGCTTGCCCGTGGCGGCGAAGATCGCGTTGCACAAGGCGGGCGCAACACACAGCGCCCCGGGTTCACCGTGGCCGCCCCAGAAGCCGCCGGTCGGCACCAGCACGGTCTCGACCTTGGGCATCTGCGAAATGCCTAGCAGGCGGAATTCGTGGAAGTTGCTCTCGACCATGCGCCCGTTCTTGACGTTGTTTTCCTGGTACAGCGTCGCCCCCAGCATGAAGGCGATGTTGCCTTCGGCCTGGGCGCGACAGGTGTCGGGATTGACCACGTGGCCGGAATCGATCGCCAGCACCAGGCGATGCGCCTTGAGTTCCCCCGTCGCCGATACCGACACTTCGGCTACCATCGCCGTATAGCTGCCGAAGCCGTCGGAGACTGCGATGCCGCGATGCACGCCGGGCGCCAGCGGGGCACCCCAGTTCGCCGCCTTTGCCACCGCCTCCAGCACCAACCGGTTCTTGTCGCCGGGCTTCAGCATCGCCAGGCGATACTCAAGCGGGTCCTTGCCGGCGGCGACGGCCAGTTCATCGATGAAACACTCGCGGTAATAGGCGTTCTGAAGGCCAGGTGCGCGCCAGAAGCCGACCGGCACGTGGCCGTTGCGCATGGCGTAATCGACCTGCTGGTTGGGAATCGCATACGGCATGTCGTTGAGGGTGCGCACGGCCGAAAAGTCAATGCCCTTGTCGATACCCTCGGGCCGCAGGATGGCCAAGATGGATGGGCAGGCAATGCCGACACGCATTGCCGTCACCGTGCCCTGGGCATCCAGCCCCGCCTTCATGCGCACCACGCTCGCCGGCCGGTAGTAGCCGTGCTGCATGTCCTCGGCGCGCGACCACATCATTTTTACCGGCGTTCCGGGCATCGACTTGGCGATCAGCACGCCCTGCCTGACGAAATCCTGCGGCGCACCGCGACGGCCGAAACCGCCACCGAGCATCATCTTGTGCACCTCGACCTTCTCCAGCGGCAGGCCCGCGGTTTCCGCCGCGGTCGCCATCGAGGCCTCGGCATTCTGCGTCGAAGTCCACACCTCGAGAAAACCCTCGGGCTTGAGCCAGGCCGTGCAGGTCTGCGGCTCCATGGTGGCATGGTTGATATAGGGCGAAAAATATTCGGCTTCGACCACTTTCACCGCCGTGGCCAGCGCCGCATCCGCATCGCCGAGCCTTTTTGCCGAAGGCAATTTGGGATCGGCGAGGCCCTCGCGCAGCATGGCCATGATGCTCTCGGTAGAGGCGTTGCCATTGCCGCCTTCGTCCCACTCGATCCTGAGCTTCTGCAGCGCCTGGTCGGCGCGCCACCAGTTGTCGGCCACCACGGCGACGAAATCCGTTTCGCGCACCACCTTTTTTACGCCGCGCATCTTTTCGGCGGAAGCCGAATCGACGCTCTTGAGCTTGCCGCCGAATACCGGGCACTGTGCGATCGACGCGTGCAGCATGCCGGGCAGAACCACGTCCACCCCGAACACCGGCTTACCCATGACCTTGTCTGGAATGTCGAAACGCTTCATCGACTTGCCGGCGATCTTCCAGTCCTTGGGGTCGCGCAGGGTGACGGCCTTCGGCGGCTCAAGTTTCGCCGCCTCGGCCGCAACCTCACCGTAGCGCAGGCTGCGCCTGCTCGGACCGTGGCTGATCAGGCCGCGTTCGACCGTGCAATCCGCGGCCGGCACGCCCCAGCGCGCGGCCGCCGCATTGACCAGCATTACACGTGCCGCCGCCCCGGCGCGGCGCACATAGTCCTGCGAACTGCGCACGCCCTGGCTGCCGCCGGTGGACATCGAGCCCCAGATGCGCTTGCGGCGGATGTGCTCGTTGGGCGAGGCGAACTCGGAACTGACCCTGGCCCAGTCGCAGTCCAGTTCTTCGGCGACCAGTTGAGCCAGTGCCGTGTAGGTGCCCTGGCCCATTTCGGACCGGGCGATGCGCACCACGACGCGGTCATCGGGATGGATCACCACCCAGGCGTTGACCTCGGTGGCAGGCAGGCCCCTGGCGGCCATGGCCGCCAGGGGGAAAGAAAATTCGAGCGAGAGCCCGCCGCCAAGCGCAGCGGAGGCCTTGATGAATTCGCGACGATCGATTTTCATGGCGTCCTCCTCAGGCTTTCTTGGTGGCGGGCTTTGCCGCGACGGCATGAATGGCTTCACGCACGCGGGTATAAGTTCCGCAACGACAGAGGTTGCTCATCGCCTCGTCGATATCGGCATCCGTAGGCTTGGGCTTCGTCGCCAGCAGGGCCGCAGCCGACATGATCATGCCTGTCTGGCAATAGCCACATTGCGGAACTTCATGCTCGATCCAGGCTTCCTGCAGGCGATGAACACCCCCCTTGCCCAGTCCCTCGATGGTCACCACCTTCTTGCCCACGGCCGCCGAGGCGGGCATGACGCAGGAACGCACCGGCGCGCCATCCAGATGTACGGTGCAGGCACCGCACACCGCAACGCCGCAGCCATACTTGGTGCCGAGCAGGCCCATGTGGTCGCGCAGGACCCACAGCAGTGGCATGTCCGGTTCCACATCGACCTGATGAATTTTCCCATTCACGTTCAGCTTGAGCATGGAACCTCCTTGGGGAAGGACGCTAGCGGCGATTGCACTGGCAGGATCGGGAAATCAGCCAGCATCGCAGCGCGGATTACGCACACGGAATGGAGAATGTTACGCACGTTTGCGTCCCTTGCGCAAGCGGGAGCGCGCGGCGCGATCTGCGCAGGCGGCAGTGCAACTATCGGATTGACGGTTTGGCCAGGTCAGCCGGCGAGTCGCCGCGATCGGCGGTCACGGAAAAGGTATGCCGCTTCATCGCGATACCGGCACCCGCCATACGTTGCGCACTACAACGATACCGGCACCAGGCGCACGCCGATCCTGTAGGCCTGACTGACGGATCCCCATTGCTCTTCAACGTAACGCATGGCCAGCGCAAGGGTTCCGCTGAAGCGCCTGATGCCTTTGTGGCAAACGTTCAATTTCATGGTGGCCTCCGATATTTGCTTGCTGTACTTCTCTATCGACCCCGGCAGCAAAAACCTTAGGCTCTCAAGGGGCATCACGACGCGAGGACGTGGCAAGTGAGTCGCTACGGTAAAATCTCGAACCCAACATTTTTTCGGATCCGGCTCGTATGAATTCTCCACTCAACCGCATCAAATTCAAGGATGTTGCCCTTGGCCAGCGTTTCTTCGACCCGATCAGCGCGGAATATTTTGTAAAACAAAGTGCCGACCTGGCCGCCATGGTCACCGGCATTGGCGATGGCACGATACCCGATGAATTTGAACTGGACGACGTCGTTGGGGTCGAGTCGTAGCGACCCCTGTTGGGCTAAGAGCCGCAATCACTGCTTTGCCGGCAGGGCTCCATCCTCAAATGCCGGCGCTACCCACCCCAGAAGTTCCGCCAGCCTGAGAACGACCCACACTGATTCTTTGGCGGTGAAGTCGGACGTGTCAGCCAGCAGTCCCTGATGGCATCGTTCGAGAACTTCCCGTTCCGTGAGGTTTTCCCTGATGCTCAGCGCCTGCGCCTGTTCGGCCAGCATGCAGGACATATCCTCGCACTGTTCATAGCGAGCCAGGACGACATCGTGAGTCGCATTGGGTCGGCTTGATCCCGGGTTGACGTACATCCGCATGAACGACTGCGGGATTTCGATCTGGTTGTCGACAGACATTGAGATTCAAGGACCTGAGCGTAGCCGGTGCGGATTCAACATGCCTGCCTGTCGCTTTTGGGTGATCGCATCAGCCACGGCAGCAACAGGCTTCAAGCTGCCGGCACTGCCCGTCCGCGACGACTGAAAGTGGAAAGGGCTACAGGGGAGAAAACCCTGTAGCCCTTGAATTTGGTGGGGTGACCGATGGGGCTCGAACCCACGACAACTGGAATCACAATCCAGGACTCTACCAACTGAGCTACGGCCACCACCGAAACTGCGCGCCCTGCCGGAATATCTCCGGTGGGCAGGGGGCGAATTATGGGAGATCACGAAAAAAGAATCAAGCAATGAGCGCCCCACGCTTGTCACCGAAGATCAACTCGCGTAGACTAATTGCAGAACTTAGTTCCGCTGTGCAGCACTTCCAATCCGCGCCCCTACCCGCCCCTAGCAAAGGACCCGCCATTCATGGATCTCAATTTCACTGCCGAAGAGCAGGCCTTCCGCGAAGAAGTGCGCGCTTTTCTGAGCGCCAGACTGCCCGCCGAAATCAGCCGCAAGGTACTCGGCGGCAAGCGCATGGAAAAGAACGATTTCGTAGCCTGGCAAAAAATACTGCATCAGCAGGGCTGGGGCGCAGTAGCCTGGCCGACGAACTACGGCGGCACCGGCTGGAATCCCGTGCAACAGCATATTTTCGAGGAAGAATGCGCCGACGCCGGGGCACCGATGCAACTACCCTTCGGCCTCAAGATGGTGGCGCCAGTGATCATGGCTTTCGGCAACGCGGCGCAGCAACAGCGCTTCCTGCCGCGCATCATCGACGGCACCGACTGGTGGTGCCAGGGTTATTCAGAACCGGGCTCGGGCTCCGACCTCGCCTCGCTTTCAACCCGCGCCCACCGGGTGGAAAGCGCGGACGGCGACCATTACGTGGTGAACGGCCAGAAGACCTGGAACACGCTCGGACAATACGCCGACTGGATTTTCTGCCTGGTCCGCACCAGCTCGGAGGGCCGCCAGCAGGCCGGCATTTCCTTCCTGCTGATCGACATGAAAACACCTGGCATCACGGTACGCCCGATCATCATGATGGACGGCGAACACGAGATCAACGAAGTCTGGTTCGAGGACGTGCGGGTGCCGACGGCGAACCTGATCGGCGAGGAGAACAAGGGCTGGACCTATGCCAAGTTCCTGCTCGGCCACGAACGCACCGGCATAGCCGGCGTCGGCCGCTCCAAGCGCGAACTGCAAAAGCTGAAGGAGCTCGCGAAGCAGGAAAGCGCGGACGGACGGCCGCTGATCGAGGACCAGCGCTTTCGCGACCGCATCGCGCAAGTGGAGCTCGAACTCATGGCGCTGGAGATCACCAACCTGCGCGTCATTTCGGCCGAAGGCGAAAAGCAGCGCGCGCCGGGGCCGGAAGCCTCGATCCTGAAGATCAAGGGTTCCGAGATCCAGCAGATGCTGACCGAATTGCAGATGCAGGCCCTCGGCCACTACGCCCTGCCCTACCTGCCGGAAGCGCTGGACGCCGACTGGAAGGGCGACCCCATGATGCCGGCCTATGCGGACGATGCCGCGTCGCTCTCCGGCCATTACTTCAATTACCGCAAGACCAGCATCTACGGCGGCTCCAACGAAATCCAGAAGAACATCATCTCGCAGATGATTCTGGGTCTCTAACAAACCAGAGACCCATGATTAAACACCCGCCCCCACCCATCCTCCCCCTCGCGGGGGAGGCTACCAAATGGCTCGCTTCGCTCGGTAAGAATACAGCCACCCACTGACTTTCAGAGTTAATCACAACATGAACTTCAACTACACCGAAGAACAACTCGCCCTGCAAGACACCCTGCGCCGCTTTATTGCCAAGGATTACGCCTTCGAGCACCGCCGTGCGCTGGCGAATTCGGCCGACGGCTTCGATCGCGCCGCATGGAAGACTTTTGCCGACTTCGGCATCCTCGCCCTGCCCTTCCCCGAGGACTTCGGCGGCCTCAATGGCAATGCCGTCGATACCATGCTGGTAATGGAAATGCTCGGCCGCGGGCTCGCGCTGGAACCCTATGTGTCAAGCGTGGTCCTCTGCGGCGGGATGATCCGCGATGCCGGCAGCCAGGCGCAAAAAGAAGCCCTGTTGCCGGCGATCGCCGGCGGCGAAATGATGCTGGCGCTGGCCCACCATGAAGCCGGGGGCCGTTACGCACTCGACCGGGTCGCCACCACCGCCGCTGCCAATGGCAATGGCTGGCAGCTCGACGGCGCCAAGGCCGTGGTACTGGGCGCACCGTCTGCCGACAAGTTTCTGGTGTCGGCCCGCGACGGTCAGGGTTTGTCGCTGTTCCTGGTCGACGCCGGTGCGCCCGGCCTCACGCTGCGCGGCTATCCGACGCAGGACGGCGCCCGCGCCGCAGACATCAAAATGGCCGGCGTGCAGGTCGGCCCCGACGCGCTGGTGGGTGCTGCCGGCGACGCGCTTGCGAGCATCGAACGCGGCATCGACTACGCCAATGCCGCGCTCTGCGCCGAAGCCGTCGGCATCATGTCGGCCCTGAACGAAATCACGCTGGAATACCTCAAGACGCGCAAGCAGTTCGGCCAGCCGATTGGCAAGTTCCAGGCACTGCAGCACCGCATGGCGGACATGGTGATCGCGACCGAACAGGCCCGTTCGATGGCGACACTGGCGGCAGTCCGTGCCGACTCGGCGGACGCAGCAGCGCGCAGTCGTGCGGTGGCTGCCGCCAAGGCCTACGTCACGCAGTCGGCGCGCCTCGTCGGCCAGCAAGCGGTGCAGTTGCACGGCGGCATGGGCGTCGTGGATGAACTCAATGTCGGCCACTACTTCAAGCGCCTGACCATGATCGGCCTGACCTTCGGCGATGCGGATTACCACTTGGGCAAGTTCAGCGACACGCTGCTGGCCGCATGACAAGCCGGATCATCAACCGCCGCGACCTCGACTTCCAACTGTTCGAGGTTCTGAACATCGAGGAACTGACTTCCCGCCCGCGCTACGCCGAGCACAGCAGGGAAACCTTCCTCGCCGTGCTCGATACGGCAGAAGCCATTGCGACCGAGAAGTTCGCACCGCACAACCACAAGGCCGACGCGAACGAACCAAGCTTCGATGGCCGGCGGGTGAGCATGATCCCCGAGGTCGCCGAGGCGCTTAAAGCCTTCTGCGAGGCCGGCTTCATCGCCGCTGCACACGACTTCGAGCTGGGCGGCATGCAGTTGCCGGTGACCATGACCCAGGCCGCCTTTTCGCTGTTCAAGGGGGCCAACGTCGGCACCGCCGCTTACCCCTTCCTCACCATTGCCAACGCCAATGTCATCCACCGCTTCGGCAGCGAAGCGCAGAAGCAGAAGTACCTGCCGGCGCTGCTCGCCGGGCGCTTCTTCGGCACCATGGCGCTGACCGAGCCGCAGGCCGGGTCGAGCCTGTCCGACATCACCACGAGCGCGACGCCGAATGGCGACGGCAGCTATTCGATCAGCGGCAACAAGATCTTCATTTCCGGCGGCGACCACGAACTCAGCGAGAACATCATCCACCTGGTGCTGGCCAGGATTCCGGGCGGCCCGCCAGGGGTCAAGGGTATTTCGTTGTTCATCGTGCCCAAGTTCAGCGTCAATGAGGACGGCAGCGTCGGCGCGAAGAACGACGTTACGCTGACGGGCCTGATCCACAAGATGGGCTATCGCGGTACCACCTCGACCATGCTGGCCTTTGGCGAACAGGGAGCTTGCCGCGGCGAACTGGTGGGCGAGGAGCACAAGGGTCTCACCTACATGTTCCACATGATGAACGAGGCGCGCATCGGCGTCGGCATGGGTGCCGTGATGCTGGGCTATCGCGGCTATCTCGCGTCGCTGGATTACGCGAAGGAACGCCCGCAGGGCCGCGCACCCACCAACAAGAATCCCGCCGAGCCGCAGTTGCCGATCATCGAACACGCCGACGTGCGACGCATGCTGCTGGCGCAGAAGGCCTACGTCGAAGGCGGCTATGCGCTGTGCCTGTATTGCGCACGCCTGGTTGATGAAACCCGTGTGGGGGGCACCGAAGCGGCCTCCGACGCGGGCCTCTTGCTCGACCTCCTGACCCCCATCGCCAAGTCCTGGCCTTCGCAGTGGTGCCTCGAAGCCAACAGCCTGGCGATCCAGATCCATGGCGGCTACGGCTATACGCGCGAATATCCGGTCGAGCAGTTCTACCGCGACAACCGCCTGAATCCGATACACGAGGGCACCCACGGCATCCAGGCGCTCGACCTCCTCGGGCGCAAAGCCGTGATGAACAAGGGCGCGGCAATGAAGCTGTTTGCCACGGAGGTGCGGAAGTCCATCGCCGACACCCAGGGCGACCCGACGCTGACGACATACGCCATCGAGCTCGAAGCGGCGCTGAACGAAGTGGCGGCGAGTCTGCAGGTACTCGCCCCGATTCTGGCGAGCAACCCGACCCTGGCGCTGTCCAACGCCGTGCTCTTCCTCGAAGCCTTCGGCCACACGGTGATCGCCTGGATATGGCTGCGCCAGGCAGTCGCGGCGCAGCGCGGACTGCAGCAGGGCATCCCCGCAGATGCCGCTTTCTATCGTGGCAAACTGGCCGCCTGCCGCTGGTTCTACCGCTGGGAACTGCCCAAGGTCCGCCAATGGCACGAACTGCTGCGCAGCCTCGACGACACCACCCTGACCATGCCGCCGGAAAGCTTCTGACCATGACCCACCCCAACATCCTCGTCAGCGACAGTGACGGCATCGTCACCATCGAGATCAGCCGTCGCGCGAAGAAGAACGCCATCACCGGCGACATGTATCGCGCCATGAGCGACGCACTGTCCTACGCCCGCGAGAAACATCATGTCCGGGTGGCACTGATTCGTGGCCAGGACGACCTGTTCACCGCAGGGAACGACCTCGGCGATTTTTTGCAGCGCAAGGCCGGCGATCCCAGCGCGGCGATTCCTTTCCTGCATCTCCTGTCGGCCTTTGAAAAGCCGCTGGTTGCGGCCGTCGCCGGCAATGCGGTGGGTATCGGCACCACGCTACTGCTGCATTGCGACCTGGTCTATGCCGCAGAAAACGCGAAATTCCAGCTACCCTTCGTCAATCTGGCCCTGTGTCCCGAAGCCGGTTCCAGCCTTCTGCTGCCGCGAGTCGCCGGCCATCAGCGTGCCGCGGAATTGCTGCTGTTGGGCGAGCCTTTCGATGCAACGATGGCCCGCGAAGCCGGCTTCGTCAATCGCGTGATACCGGCCGCCGAACTGATGGACACCGCCATGACTGCGGCAAGAAAGCTCGCCGCTTTGCCGGCGCAGTCCCTGGCCGTCACCAAAACACTGATGAAACGCCCCACGGAGCGCAGTGCGATCGAGGCCATGGACGAGGAAGTCATCTACTTCTCCGACCTGGTCGCCGCCCCGGCAGCCAAGGAAATCTTCGGTGCATTCCTCGACAAACGCATTCCCAATCCCGAAATCATCCACGGAACGAAGCCATGAGCACCGACATCCCCGATGGCTTCAAGCCACTCAAGCGCGGCGGCGGCTACCTCAGCAGCCTGGGGCCCTGGCACTACCGCATCGACGAAGCAAAGGGCGAGCGCGGCCAGATGGTGCTCGCGATTCGCGTCGAGGATCGCCATACCAACATCCGCCACATCGCCCACGGCGGATTCCTCGTCACCATCGTCGATACGGCGCTGGGCATCGTGGTTTCCAGTTCGCGCGAACCGGCGCAGCCCATCGTCACCGTAAGTCTGACCACCAACTTCGTTTCCAGCGCCGAACTTGGCGACTGGGTCGAAGCCCATGTCGATATCGACCGCATGGGCGGCCGCCTGGCCTATGCCAGTTGCCGCCTGCTGACGGGCTCACGTACCATCATGACCGGCAGCGGAGTCTTTGCGCTGATGAAGCCGGCAGTACCCAAAGAACGGACGGACGGCTGATGAACAAGGTCCATGTCCTGCTCAAGAAGGAAGAACTCGACGCCCAGCGCCTCGATGGCAAGGTGGTAGTGGTGCTCGACATCCTGTTCGCCACCTCATCCATCGTCACCGCGCTGGCCCATGGCGCGACCGAAGTCATCCCCACTCTCGACGGTCGCGCGGCACAGGCAGCGGCGGCAAACTTTCCCGCCGGTTCCTACGTCTTGTCCGGCGAACTCAACGCCGACACCCTGCCCGGCTTCGTCCATCCGACGCCGCAGGCACTGCTCGCGGAAGGCATCGCCGGCCGGCGCCTGATCTACTGCACCACCAACGGCACGGTCGCGCTGGCCAAATCGCAGGGGGCCGCCCATGTCTATGCCGCCGCATTGCTCAACGGCCGTGCCGTGGTCGAGCACATCGTCCGCGAGCATGCGGACAGCACGATCCTGATCGTCTGCTCCGGTTCCGCCGACAACTTCAACTTAGAAGACTTCTACGGCGCGGGCTACCTCGTCTCGCTGTTTCACCAGCGCATCCCCGATGCGGAGTTTTCCGATGCCGCGCTGGCCGCAGAACTGCTGCACGACCACTGCGACGGCCTCGATGCCCTGCGCCGCGCCCGCGTCGGTCGCATGATGCTGGCACGCCGGCTCGATGCCGAAGTCGCCTTCGCCGCCCAGGAAAGTTGCTTCGACGTGGTACCCCTGCTGCAGAGCGGCGCACTACGACCGGTCTGAACCCAACCAAGGTCACACATGAACGCTCCACAGAAAACCTACAAGTACTACTGGGAAGATTTCCCCGTCGGCAAGGTCAGCGAATTCGGCGGCATCACGGTGACCGCCGAGGAAATCATCGACTTCGCCAAAAAGTTCGACCCGCAACCCTTCCACCTCTCCGAGGAAGGCGGCAGGAACAGCCTCTTCGGCGGCCTGTGCGCCAGCGGCTGGCACACCTGCGCCATGGCCATGCGCATGATGTGCGACGAATACCTGCTGGAGACCGCCAGCCTCGGTTCGCCCGGCCTCGAAAACATCCGCTGGCTCAAGCCCGTGCGACCCGGCGACACCCTGCGCGTGCGCTCGGTAGTGATCGAGGCGCGGCCCATGGAAAGCAAGCCCCACGTCGGCCTGGTGCTCGTGCGCTGGGAAGTGCTGAACCAGAACAACGAGGAAGTCGCGCAAATGGAAGGCTACGGTATGTACCGCCGGCGCAACCCGGGAGCGCCGAAGGAAGAATGAACGCCGCCGAACTGATCGAGCAGCCCTTCGGCACCTACGCCGAGCTGATCCGGGCGCAGGCGCAAAGCCGCCCAGACCACCCCGCGCTGATCCAGGACGAACGCACGGTTTCCTTCACCACGCTCGACGCCATGATGGACCGCGTCGCCGCGACGCTGCAGCGCGACGGCATCCGGCCGACGGAAGCCGTGGCGATCTGCGCCGGCACCTCGCTCGAATACGCGGCAGTGTTCCTCGGCGCGCTGCGCGCCGGCATTGCCGTGGCGCCGCTGGCGCCCTCCTCGACGGCACAGAGCATCGCCGACATGGCGGCCAATGCCGAGGCCCGCCTGATGTTCGTCGATGCCGCCACGGCGGCCGAACTGGCTGCGGTGCGCACCGCTATCGCGGCACCCTTCGTCGCGCTGGACGACAGCTCCGGCAGCGAAGCCTTCTCGCGCTGGCTGGCCCCCGCGGGCAGCGTGCCGGAGCAGGTGGCCGTCCGTCCCGAGTGGCCCTTCAACATCATCTACTCCTCGGGCACCACCGGCACGCCGAAGGGCATCGTGCAGCCCCATGGCATGCGCTGGTCGCATGTGCAGCGAGCCCGCCTGCAGGGCTACGGGGCGGATGCCGTGACCGTGATTGCCACCCCGCTTTATTCCAACACCACGCTGGTCAGCTTTTTCCCCACCGTAACCCTGGGCGGCACGGTGGTGCTCATGGCCAAGTTCGACGCCGCGAACTACCTGGCGCTGGCCGAAAAACATCGCGCCACCCACACCATGCTGGTACCGGTGCAGTACAGGCGCCTGATGGCGCACCCGGATTTCGACCGCCACGACCTGTCCTCGTTCCGCATGAAGCTGTGCACCAGCGCCCCCTTCGCGGCCGACCTGAAGGCCGACATTCTCAAGCGCTGGCCCGGCGGCCTGGTCGAGTACTACGGCATGACCGAAGGCGGCGGCACCTGCATCCTCGCCGCCCATGAGCACCCCGACAAGCTGTCCACCGTCGGCGCGCCGGCCGAAGGCCACGACATGCGCCTGATCGACGAGGCCGGCCGTGAAGTGCCGCATGGCGAGATTGGAGAAGTGGTCGGCCATTCCCCAGCGATGATGAGCGGCTACCACCGCCAGCCCGACAAAACCCGCGAAGCCGAGTGGTACGCGCCCGACGGCAAGCGCTTCATCCGCACCGGCGATGTCGGCCGCTTCGATGCCGACGGCTTCCTGACGCTGATGGACCGCAAGAAGGACATGATCATTTCCGGCGGCTTCAACGTGTACCCCAGCGACCTCGAAGCCGTGCTGATCCAGCATCCGGCAGTCTCCGAAGCGGCCGTGGTCGGTGTCGCCTCGGATCGCTGGGGCGAGACACCGGTGGCGTTTGTGACCTTGAGAGTCGGCGCTGTCGCTACGGCACATGAACTGCGCGACTGGACCAACCGACGCCTGGGCAAGACCCAGCGCCTCGCCGCAGTTAACATTGTCGATGCGCTACCCCGCAGCGCTATCGGCAAGATTCTCAAGCGCGAACTGCGCGACAGCTTCCAGCCCGCGGCACCCATCTGATCGGCCCCGAAAGGACAAGTCATGGAATTCACTACCCTCGAAGTCAGCCTCGACGCCAATGTGGCCACCATCGCGCTGAACCGCCCCGACAAGGCCAACGCCATGAGCGAGCCGATGTGGTACGAAATCGAACGAGCCATGGAGTGGCTCGACAGCACACCCGAAGCCCGCGTCGGCGTGCTGGTTGGGCGCGGCAAGTATTTCACCTCAGGCATCGACCTGGCCATGCTGATGGGCCTCGGCCCGCAGATCGAGGACGACTGCGACGGCCGCCGCCGTGAGAAACTGCGCCGCCTGATCCTCAAGCTGCAGGACACCCTGACGTCCATCGAGCGCTGCCGCAAGCCGGTGCTGGCCGCGATCCATGGCGCCTGCATCGGCGGCGGCATCGACCTGATCACCGCCTGCGACATGCGCTACTGCTCGGCCAACGCCTGGTTCTCGGTCAAGGAAATAGACGTCGGCATGACCGCCGACGTCGGCACCCTGCAGCGCCTGCCGCGCCTGGTCGGCGAAGGCATGGCGCGCGAACTGGCCTATACCGGCCGCCGCGTCGAGGGTGCCGAGGCGCAGCAGATGCACCTGGTCAACCGCTGCTTTGAAACCCCTGATGCCCTGCAGGCCGGCGTCATGGAAATCGCACGGACCATCGCCGCGAAATCGCCGTTGTCGATACGCGGCTGCAAGGAAATGATCACCTACGGCCGTGACCATTCGGTGGCCGACGGGCTCAACTACATCGCCACCTGGAACGCTGCGATGCTGATGTCGAAAGACCTGTTCGAAGCCGGCGCGGCGAACATGCAGAAGCGCGAACCGGTGTTCAAGGACTAGCACGCGTGGAGCACTTCTTCGCGCCGGTCAATGGCATCCGCCTGCACTGCGCAGCGGAAGGGGCAGCCGACGCACCGCTGATGCTCTTCGTCCATGGCTTTCCCGAGTTCTGGTACTGCTGGCACGGCCAACTGCAAGAGTTCGGCCGTGACCACCGCGCCGTGGCCTTCGATCTGCGCGGTCACAACCTCTCCGACAAGCCCGAAGGCGTCGAGGCCTACCGCATCAAGCCGCTGCTTCAGGACCTGCGGCAACTGATCGAGTACCTGCAAGCCGGCCGCGATGACAAATCCTGCGTGCTGGTGGCCCACGACTGGGGCGGCGCCATCGCCTGGACCTTCGCTGCCATGCACCCGGAACTGGTGAAGAAGCTGATCATCATCAATGCCCCTCACACGGTACCCTTTGCCCGCGCGCTGGCCGGCAATCCTGAGCAACAGGCAGCCAGCAATTACATGCTGTTGCTGCGCGATGCCAAGGCCGAACGCGTAATGGCTGAAAACAATTACGAGCGCCTGCTGAAAATGTTTAGCCGCACCGCAGACGACCGCTGCGCGCTCGCCGACGCGGAGATTCCGCTGTATCGCAAAGCCTGGTCACAGCCCGGCGCACTAAGTTGCGCGCTGAACCTCTACCGCGCCTCGCCGCTCTATCCGCCGACACCCGAAGACCCCGGTGCCGCTACGCTCAAGCTCGACCCGGCGGTACTCACGGTGCGCGTGCCGACGCTGGTGATCTGGGGTGAAGCCGACGCTGCGCTGGGCACCGTGCTGCTCGACGGGCTGGAAGAACTCGTGCCCGATTTGCGCATCAGGCGCATCCCCGAAGGCAGCCACTGGGTCATCCATGAGCAGCCGCGCCAGGT
>CAMBRI010000086.1 GCA_945870205.1 Sulfuritalea hydrogenivorans sk43H
GTCTTCCTCGGCTTGCTGAAGCAAACGCTGCCGGTTCTGTTCCCCGACATCAGCTACAGCTTTTACCCGGTGTATTGCGGGCTGTACGAGATGGGCTTTGAAGCCATCCCGCTGGCGGAAGATTTTTCGATACGGGTAAGCGACTACGCAAAGCCGAACGGCGGGATCATTTTTCCCAACCCGAATGCGCCGACCGGCTGCCTGGTGCCGCTTGTCGAGATCGAACAACTGCTGCAAACCAACACCCGCTCCGTGGTGGTGATCGACGAAGCCTATGTCGACTTCGGCGGCCAGAGCGCAATCCCGCTGACGGCACGCTACCCGAACCTGCTGGTGGTGCAGACGCTGTCAAAATCCCGCTCGCTGGCCGGCTTGCGGGTCGGCTTCGCCGTCGGCCACATCGAGCTGATCGAGGCACTGGAACGGGTCAAGAACAGTTTCAACTCGTATCCGCTGGACCGGTTGGCGATTGCCGGGGCCGCAGCCGCCTTTGAAGACCGGGAATATTTCGAGAAGACCTGCGCGGCCGTCATCGCATCGCGCGAAAAGCTGATCGGAGAATTGAACATTCTGGGCTTTGAAGTCCTGCCCTCGGCGGCCAACTTCATCTTCGCCCGCCATCCGCAACGCGATGCCGGGGAACTGGCACTGGCCCTGCGAGAGCGCAGCATCATCGTGCGCCATTTCAAATTGCCGCGCATCGAGCAGTTCCTGCGGATTACCGTCGGCACCGACGAGCAATGCGCGATGCTGACCGCCGCGCTGGCGGAAATACTCAGCCCTTGATGCGCAGCTCGGCTGCGCGGGCGTGAGCCGTCAGCCCTTCGCCATGTGCCAGGGTCGCTGCAATCGGTCCCAGGGTTTGCGCACCTGCATGCGAAACATCGATCAGACTCGAGCGCTTCTGGAAATCATAGACCCCGAGCGGTGATGAAAAGCGTGCGCTGCGGGATGTAGGCAGCACATGGTTGGGGCCGGCGCAATAGTCGCCCAGCGATTCAGATGCGTAGTGCCCCAGGAAGATGGCGCCGGCGTGGCGAATCTTGTCCACCAGCGGTTCCGGATCGGCTACGGCGAGTTCGAGGTGTTCGGGTGCAATCCGGTTGGCCAACTCGCAGGCCTCGTCGAGATTCGCCACCTGAATCAGGGCACCCCGCCCTTTGAGCGACGCGGCAATCACCTCGCGGCGCGGCATGGTTGGCAGCAGGCGCTCGATGCTGGCCGCCACTCGTGCAATGAAGTTCGCATCAGGACTCAGCAGGATCGATTGCGCCAGTTCATCATGTTCGGCCTGGGCGAACAGATCGATGGCCACCCAATCCGGATTCGCCGTGGCATCGGCGATGATCAATACTTCCGATGGCCCGGCCACCATGTCTATGCCGACGGTACCGAAAACGCGGCGCTTGGCAGCAGCCACGTAGGCATTGCCCGGTCCGACGATCTTGTCCACCTGAGGAATGGTCTGCGTACCGTAAGCCATTGCCGCGACTGCCTGCGCCCCGCCAATGGTGAATACGCGATCGACACCCGACAGGCAGGCGGCGGCCAGCACCAGCGCGTTCTTCTCGCCACGCGGTGTGGGCACCACCATGACCAGTTCGCCAACACCGGCCACCTTGGCTGGCAAGGCATTCATCAACACCGAACTCGGATAGGCGGCCTTGCCGCCCGGCACGTAAAGACCAACCCGGTCCAGCGCCGTGATCTTTTGCCCGAGGCGCGTTCCATCACCCTCCGTGTAGCTCCACGATTCGAGCTTCTGCCGCTGGTGATAGGACGTCACACGTTGCGCCGCAGCTTCAAGGGCGGAACGCTGTGCCGCCGGGAGTCCATCGAGCGCATGCCGCAGTTGACTCGGCGAAAGCTCGAGTTCTGCCATGCTGATGACATCGAGCTGATCGAAGCGGCATGTGTAGTCAAGCACCGCGGCATCACCTTCGGCGCGAACTCTGGCAAGAATCTCGGCGACGGTGCGCTCTATGGCGTCGTCGGTCGAATGATCGAAATGCAGCAGCGCGTCGAGCGTCGCTAGAAACCCGGGATCACGGGTCGACAAGCGGCGAATCATCGGATTGCGCCCTCGATGGCGGCGATGACGGGTTGCAGCAGTTCGCGCTTCACCTTGAGCGCCGCCTGATTCACCACCAGTCGCGATGAGATGCTCATTATCTCCTCGACCTCGACCAGATTATTGGCTTTCAGCGTACTGCCGCTGGACACCAGATCGACGATGGCTTCCGCCAGACCCGCCAGCGGGGCCAGTTCCATCGAACCGTAAAGTTTGATCAGATCGACATGGACGCCCTTGGCCGCAAAATGTTCGCGGGCAACGGCAATGTACTTGGTGGCAATGCGCAAGCGTGCGCCGCGACGAACGGCCGCGGCATAGTCGAAGCCGGTCGGAGCCGCAACGCACATGCGGCATCTGGCGATGTTCAGGTCCAGCGGCTGGTAGAGCCCAGCCCCGCCGTGCTCAAGGAGCACGTCCTTGCCGGCGATGCCCAGGTCGGCAGCACCGTATTGCACATAGGTCGGCACATCCGACGCACGCACGATGACCACCCGCACGTCGGCGCGGTTGGTGCCGATGATCAGCTTGCGCGACTTCTCTGGATCTTCAGCAGGGACGATGCCAGCCGCCGCCAATAGGGGCAGTGTTTCTTCGAAGATGCGCCCCTTAGATAGGGCAATGGTGATTCCGCTCATGGCGCCTATTCTATTCGAGCGGGCAATACCCGCGAAGCATCCGTCACCCTCTTCCGCGGGAAAGGGGCCGGGGGGAAGGCCTACTTGACCCGGCAAATATTGGCGCCCAAAGCCGCCAGCTTCTGTTCCAGGCCCTCATAGCCGCGGTCGAGATGGTAGATGCGCTCGATCAGGGTTTCGCCCTGGGCCACCAAGCCGGCGATGACCAGGCTGGCCGAGGCGCGCAGGTCCGTGGCCATCACGGTAGCGCCATCGAGTTTTGCGCGGCCCGTAACGAAGGCCGTGTTGCCGTCGATCTTGATGTCGGCACCAAGCCGGATCAGTTCCACCGCATGCATGAAACGGTTTTCGAAAATGGTTTCGCGCATGACAGCCGCGCCTTCGGCGACCGCGTTGATGGCCATGAACTGCGCCTGCATGTCGGTCGGGAAGGCCGGGTAAGGCGCCGTGCGTATGCTCACCGCGATGAGGCGCTTTGGCGCCTTGAGCCGAATCGCATCGCGCTCCACGACGATCTCGCAGCCCGTATCCATCAGCTTGTCGATCACGGCGTCGAGATGGGCTGCCGAGGCGCCGGTCAGTCGCACCTCGCCACCCGTGGCCGCGGCAGCACAGAGGTAGGTGCCAGTTTCGATCCGATCCGGCATGATGCGATGCGTGGTCCCGTGCAGGGCATCCACGCCCTGTATGCGGATCACGTCGCCGCCAGCACCCGAAATTCGCGCGCCCATGGCGACCAGGCAATTGGCGAGATCGACCACCTCGGGCTCGCGCGCCGCATTCTCGATCACGGTTTCACCCTGCGCCAGGCAGGCCGCCATCATCAGGTTCTCGGTGCCGGTCACGGTCACCATGTCGGTGAACAGACGCGCGCCTTTGAGCCGTGTGGCTCGAGCATGCACATATCCCTGCTCGACGGTGATCTCGGCACCCATCGCGGTCAAGCCCTTGATGTGCTGATCCACCGGCCGAGCGCCGATGGCGCAGCCGCCGGGAAGTGAAACCCGAGCCTCCCCCGTGCGCGCGACCAACGGCCCGAGCACCAGAATCGAGGCGCGCATGGTCTTGACCATTTCATAGGGCGCCACGGCGTTGTTCAGGCCCGAGGCGTCAAGCGTCACCGTGTCTCCCGGAGCGTCCCGGTCGGCCTCGCGCGAAACCTTGACACCCATCTGCGCCAGCAACTTCAGCATGGTGCCGATATCGTTCAGATGCGGCACATTGGTGAAAATCACTGGCTCTTTGGTCAGCAGCGCGGCACACAATAGTGGCAAGGCGGCGTTCTTGGCACCGGATATGGCCACCTCACCCGAGAGCGGAATGCCTCCCGCGATCAGCAGTTTATCCATTGGACTTCCACTCCTCGGGAGTGAGGGTCTGCATCGACAGTGCATGCAGTTCGCCGGAATCGAAGCGCGCCTTGAGAATGGCATTGATGCGCTGCTGGCGCTTCACTCGGTTAAGACCGGCAAATTCGCCACTGACGATGACAGCGGCGAAATGATGGCCGTCACCTTCGACGGAAAGGTGCTCGCAAGGGAGGCCGGCAGCGATCCAGGTTTCAATTTTTTTGGGGTCGAGCATGGTGTTGGTCCTCAGGCGCGCAGCTTGTAGCCACGCTTCAGTAGATTCAAGGTGAATAAGGTCAGAACGGCAAGGCAACTGCCGACCACGCTCAGGCTCAACCATGGCGAAGCATCGGAGACGCCGAAAAAGCCATGGCGAAAGCCATCGATCATGTAGAAAACCGGATTCCAGTGCGACACTTCTTGCCAGAAGGGCGGCAGGGAATTGATCGAATAAAAGACGCCGGAGAGAAATGTCAGTGGCATTATCAGGAAATTCTGGAAGGCCGCAAGCTGATCGAACTTGTCCGCCCAGATACCGGCGATCACGCCCAGACTGCCCAGAATGGCACCGCCCATCAGGGCAAAAATCAGGATCCACCAGGGCTCGGCAAACGTCAGCGGCGCGAACCAGAAGGTGGCGAGCAATACGCCCGCCCCCACCACAAAGCCCCGAACAACCGACGCCAACACATAGGCCGCGAAAAATTCCAGGTAGGAAATCGGCGGCAGCAGCACGAAGACGATGTTGCCCGTTACCTTCGACTGGATCAGCGAAGATGATGAATTCGCAAAGGCATTTTGCAGCACCGACATCATCACCAGCCCCGGAATAAGAAATGCCGTGTAGATAACGCCATGCACTTTGACGTGCCCTTCCAGGACATGCGAAAAGATCAGCAGGTAAAGCAATGCGGTGAGTACCGGCGCCGCAACGGTCTGGGAGCCGACCTTCCAGAAGCGCAACACTTCCTTGTAGAGCAAGGTGGAGAAGCCGTGGCCCATGTCAGTTCGCCTGCCCTTGCATGACGCGAACGAAGACTTCTTCGAGATCTGGCTTGCCGATCTCGAGATCATCTATCACGCAGCCGGCGGCACGTATTTTCGCCAGCAACGGCTCGACTTCGTCGAATCGATCAAAAGGCAATGACCACCATCCGCCATTTTCCGCCGCCCCATGGGTAAGTTCCGGCGGAATCGCTTGCCTGGTGCGCAAGCGCAGGGTATGCACGGAAAAGCGTCGCAGCAGGTTCGCCGTGGTGTCCAGTGCGACCACGCGACCCGCCTTCAGCATCGCGATACGCGTGCAAAGGTTCTCTGCCTCTTCAAGGTAATGCGTGGTCAGCACTATGGTGTGTCCTGCTTCGTTCAGCCGCCGGATAAAATGCCACAAGGTCTGCCGCAACTCGACGTCAACACCTGCCGTTGGCTCGTCGAGCACGATCACCGGCGGACGATGCACCAGAGCCTGAGCGACCAGCACGCGGCGCTTCATGCCGCCTGACAACATGCGCATGTTCGCATTGGCCTTGGAGGTGAGCCCGAGGTTCTCAAGGATCTCGTCAATCCAGCTATCGTTGTCGCGAATGCCGAAATATCCGGACTGGATCTTCAGCGATTCGCGCACCGTGAAGAACGGATCAAACACCAGTTCCTGGGGCACTACCCCCAGATGACGGCGCGCCTCGCGGTAGTCGGCCTGCACGTCGTGTCCCATTACGCTGAGCTTGCCAAAATCGGCGCGAACTAGCCCGGCGAGCGCTGAAATCAGGGTTGTCTTGCCGGCGCCGTTGGGGCCCAGCAGCCCGAAGAACTCCCCCGGTCGAACCTCGAGATCGATGGCGTCAAGCGCCTGGGTGCTACCAAAGCACTTGGAGACCTGCTGAATGCGGATCGCAGCGGACATCAGGCCAACCCGAAGGCCAGGGTCAATGCTGAGGAAGCAAATCGGCGACGCCGTAGACCGCGGCGAGGCTCAACAGATTCGGCGGCGGGTTCAGAAGGCGGAAGGACTTTCCTGTTGCTGTTGCCGCTCGCATCCAGCCAAAGACCACGGCCAGGCACGAGGAATCCATGTCGGTCACTGCCGCGAGATCAAAGGCCGAAGCATTTGCCGCGATCGCCGCCTCACCTTCGGCGAGCATTGCTGCAGCACCCGACATAGTCATCGGGCCTGACACTTCGACACAATCACCCGCGATGCGAATCATGGTATGCCGCCGGGCCGCCCCCAGGCAGACCCTTCAAGGAGCCTGCAAGCGAAGCGAGCCAAAGTCACCCCTTTTCCCGGAAAAGGGGAGGGGGGAAAGTCGTTCATTTCTTGACCGATGTCGCCTCACCGGACTTGTTCTTGGTTTGCAGGGACTTGATAAGCCCGTCAATACCGCTGTTGCGCACCTCTGAGGCGAATGAGTCGCGGTAATTCGTGACAATGCTGATGCCGCCCACTTCGATGTCGTAGACTTTCCATGCAGCGCCGGATTTTTCAAGGTAATAATCCAGTTCAATGTTCTTGCCCGCGCCGGCCTGCTTGATTTCGGTACGGACCCGCACATCGGTTTCTCCCGCCTTCAATGTAAAGGGCTTGAAATCGATGGTCTGGTTCTTGTACTCGGTCAGGGCCTTGGCGTAGGTCCTCACCAGCAGGGCGTGGAATTCGTCGGTCAGAATCTTTTGCTGGGCGGCACTGGCCTGCCGCCAATCGCGTGCCATTGCCAGTTGAGTCATGCGCGTGAAGTTGAAATGCAGTAACACCTTGGCTTCAACCAGGTCGATGGCCTTTTTGGTGTTGCCGGACTGGATGTCCTTGTCCTTGCGAACAATCTCCAGCACCTCGTTGGTAACCGTCTTGACCATTAGATCGGGAGCAACTTCCTGCGCCATCGCGGTCGTGGCGATGAGCAAGCCGCTGAAGAATGCAAACAGGGATTTCATTGGAGGTTTCCTGAAATTACCGGGGCATGGGTCACAGACCCCGGAAGGGATGACTATTTGGTGGCGGCCGATTCCGTATTGGCCAGCAGCACAGGTGCAACCGGCGCCAGTTCAGCCCTCGGCTCTGGAGTCTCGGCTTCTGCCGACAGCGGACGATCTGTCGCCTCATCAGCACTCGCCTCCAGGTCACGTGGCGGATTGCCATCATGAATCAGGTTGCGGCGCCGCTGGAGATAGGCATCGCGCATGTACGAATATTTGTCGAGGGCCGCCTCTTCCACGACCTTGTCGGCCGCCAGCAGATTGGCTCGCTTATTCACCACACGCAGAACGAGCGCTGCATTGCGGGTTCCCTTCGGCTTGTGGTCGCCCACCGGATCAACCGCAGAATCGAGTATCAGACCCACCGTGTCACGTGCAGTGCGAGGCCCGAAAACCGGAATCACCACGTAGGCACCGTTACCAACCCCCCAGCGGCCAAACGTCTGCCCAAAGTCCTCGTCATGCTTTTCGAGGCCCGCGTCCGACGCCATATCGAGAACGCCAAGCAGGCCTATCGTGGTGTTTATCACGACCCGGCCCAAGTCACTGAACGCCTCGGGCACCTTGCCCTGCAGCAGGTTATTCACCCCGATGAAGACATCCTCGATGTTGCTGAAGAAATTGGTAACGCCAGTTCTGATGGGCGACGGCAGAACCGCCTCGTAACCGGTGGCAACCGGTTTCACGATGGCGGAATCGAGTCCTTCGTTGAAGGCGAACATCGCTCTGTTGAAGCCCTCGATCGGGTCTTTCGGATTTCCCGAAGTGGCGCACCCGGCCAACAGGCCCGCAGCCATGACGGCCACCGTGACAGACTTGATGCGAGTGCGGAGCGTGGTCTTCATTCGTTTGCGCCTATGGACTACTTCTTGCCGCCATCATCGGCGGCCTTGTTGAACATGAACTGGCTGATCAGCTTCTCCAGAACCACCGCCGATTGCGTCTTCTTGATCGTGTCGCCCGCTTTCAGCATTGCTGTATCGCCACCCACCTCGAAACCTATGTACTGCTCGCCCAACAAACCCGACGTGTTGATCGTTGCAAAAGTGTCGCGCGGAAACTTGTAACGTGCATCCAACTGAAGAGTCACCACGCCCTGATAGGCCTCGGGATCGAAGCGAATCTCGGACACGCGCCCCACCACAACACCGGCGCTCTTGACCGCACCGCGCACCTTCAAGCCTCCGATGTTATCAAATTTGGCGTGAATTGCATAAGTTTCCCCACTACTGGACGACGCCAGGTTGCCCACCTTGAGGGCAAGAAACAACAATGCGCCCAATCCGACGGCGACGAAAAATCCGACCCAGAGGTCAAGTGTAGTGCGGCTCATGTCATGTCCCTGTAAACATGAAGGCGGTGAGAACGAAATCGGCGGCCAGAATGGCCAGCGACGATGTTACAACGGTACGCGTCGTCGCCCCGGAAACACCCTCGGCGGTAGGCTCGGCATCATAGCCCTCGAACACGGCAACCCAACTGACGATGATGCCGAAAACAAAACTCTTGATTACCCCGTTGAGGATGTCCTGGCGAAAATCCACGGACGCCTGCATCTGGGACCAGAACGAACCCTCATCGACACCGATCAGTTGCACGCCGACCAGATAACCGCCAAAGATGCCCATCGCAGAAAACAGTGCTGCAAGAAGGGGCATTGAAATCACGCCGCCCCAGAAACGCGGCGCAACGACACGGGCGATCGGGTCAACCGCCATCATTTCCATCGCGGACAACTGCTCGGTTGCCTTCATCATGCCGATTTCGGCGGTAATTGCAGACCCGGCGCGACTGGCAAACAGCAGCGCCGCAACCACCGGCCCCAGTTCGCGAACCAGCGACAAGGAAACCAGGACCCCAAGCGCCTCGGTGGAACCGTAGCGCTGGAGTGTGTCATATCCCTGCAAGCCCAGCACCATGCCGACAAACAGGCCGGACACAAGAATAATGATCAGGCTCAGGACGCCGGTAAAGTAGATTTCCCGTATCGTCAGATGGATGCGTCGCAACGACGTACCCGAATGCAACAATATGGCCAGGAAGAAACGACTGGCATAGCCGAGTCGCCAGATGCGCCCGGTAAATTTCTCGCCCAGTCCGCGCAGGGCCCGCAAGATGCCGTTATCCACGACGCGAGGCTCCTTCCATCAGTTCTTCGCCATAGGGGCGGGCCGGATACTGGAAAGGCACCGGTCCATCGGCCTCCCCCCAGATGAATTGGTGCACATACGGCACCGTGGAGTGCTTCATCTCCTCGGCCGTACCTTCCGCCACAATCTTCCCCGCGGAGACGAAGTAAACATAATCAACGATCTTCAGTGACTCCTGCACATCATGGGTCACCACGATGGAGCTGGCACCCAGGGCATCAGTCAGCTTGCGGATAAGCTCGCCGACAATAGACAGCGAAATCGGGTCGAGGCCCGCGAAGGGCTCGTCGTACATGATCAGCATCGGATCAAGGGCAATCGCCCGCGCCAACGCGACCCGGCGCGCCATGCCACCAGAAAGTTCCGTTGGCATCAGGTTGTGGGCCCCGCGCAATCCCACTGCGTGCAGTTTCATCAACACCAGGTCACGAATCATGGCCTCCGGCAGGTCGGTGTGCTCACGCATCTGGTAGGCGATATTGTCGAAAACCGACATGTCGGTAAACAGTGCTCCGAACTGGAACAGCATCCCCATGCGACGACGCAGGGCATACAAGCCACTTGCATCGAGTTCATGCACGACCTGGCCGCCGACCCTTACCTCGCCGGAGGTCGGCTTCAACTGGCCGCCTATGAGGCGCAGCGTTGTGGTCTTGCCGCAGCCGGAAATCCCCATCACCGCTACAACCTTGCCGCGCGGAATCGTCATGTTGATTCCGGTGAGCACCGGCCGGCTGTCATAGGTGAAGTTCAGATCACGGATTTCGACGAGGGCTTCCTGGGACATATTTACACCGGGAACCCCGGTCAAATTCACAGCGGGCGATTCTAGCAGAATAGCCCTACCCGATAACCGCCATCAGCCCGCGAAGAACGGGGTAAACGCCTTCCACAACAGGAATTGGCTACGCTCACTTTCCGCTAAGATGGTCCGGTCCATTCAACTTGCCCGCCGCTCGCACCATCCTTGACTGCGCCCAACAGCAAAACCGAACTGCTGATTGTCGACGATGACCCGCTGATCGCCGACGCGCTGGGCTATTTTCTTGGCCGCGACTATGCGGTAAGCACTGCCTCCACGCGCACCGAGGCAGTTGCGCTGTTGCGCGACAAGAAAAGCACCCCGGCTCTCGCGCTGATCGACCTGGGCCTGCCACCTACCCCGCACAGGCCGGATGAAGGCTTCGCCCTGATTGCCGACATCCTCGCCCATGCGCCGGAAACCCGGATCGTCGTCCTTTCGGGCCAAAGCGACGAGCTCAATGCGCGCCACGCTCGGGCACTGGGCGCAACCGAGTTCGTTGCCAAACCGGCTGACCCGGACTATTTGCGGAGCCTCATTCGTCGAGTGTTGTCTTTTAGAGACACTGCGGCGCCGGTTGATGACGGGCTGATCGGACAAAGCGCTCCTCTGCAAAAGTTGCGGGCCCAGCTAAGGCAGTTTGCGAACTCGCCCTTTCCGGTTTTGATCGAAGGCGAGTCGGGCAGCGGCAAGGAACTCGCCGCCGCCGCCCTGCACAGACTTTCTGACCGATCGGCAAAACCGTATCTGGCACTTAACTGTGCCGCCATTTCGCCCAGTCTGGTGGAGGCCACGCTGTTCGGCCACAGCAAGGGAGCATTCACGGGTGCCAGCGGGGCGCGCTCCGGCTATTTCGAGGACGCCTCGGACGGCACGCTGTTTCTGGATGAAATCGGCGAGCTTCCTCTCGATCTGCAGCCAAAGCTCTTGCGTGTTCTTGAAAATGGCGAGTTTCAGCGCATTGGTGAAACCCTGGCGCGTCGGTCATCCGCCCGAATCGTCGCCGCCACAAACCGCGACCTGAAGAAGGAAGTCCGCGAGGGGCGCTTTCGTGCCGACCTCTATCATCGGCTTTCTGTTTTTACGGTCGCCATACCGCCGCTGCGCGATCTCGGTGAAGATCGGGTCCGCCTGCTGGAACATTTCCGCGGCGTTTATGCGGCACAGGCAAAATTGCCGCCATTCACGCTTTCAGCAGATGCCACCGAGCGGCTGCTGGACTACCGATTCCCCGGCAACGTTCGCGAGTTGCGCAATATCGCGATTCGCCTGACAACAAAGTGCGCAGGGAAGGCGGTAGGCATTGCCGACCTCGAAGCCGAACTGGACATAGGAAACGAGCCTGCGGCATTCGGCGTCCCGCCAGCGCCGAATCTGGCGAGCATGGCCGAACTGGTCACAATCGCCTTGCGTGATATCCAGAGCCGCGACGATTTCAACCTCGATGTCACACTGCACCTCTGGGAAGAAGCCTATATCGAAGCCGCCCAACAGCTTGCCCACAACAACATGAGCCAGGCAGCCCGCCTGCTCGGCGTAAACCGAACCACGCTTTACAATCGCATCGAAACGCTGGCGCGAGAAAGAGTAGCTTCAGTGAAGGCTAACGCCGGCTTCAATGGCGTTAAGCAAAGCGGCCGTAACTAAAAACGCATCCCCCCGTAACAAGCGACCGGATTGCCTGACATGTATCTGGAACACTTCGGACTCAACGAACCGCCCTTCCGCATAACGCCCCATACCGATTTCTTTTTCGACGGGGCAAACCGCGGTGCGACCCTTGATGCGCTGATCTATGCCATCACCCATGACGAGGGCATCGTAAAGGTCAGTGGTGAAGTCGGCAGCGGCAAGACCATGCTTTGCCGGGTGCTGATGGAGCGACTGCCCGAGACCGTCACCATCATCTATCTGGCCAACCCGTCGCTGTCGCGTGACGATATTCTCTACGCCATCGCGGACGAGTTGCGTCTGAATGTGCCAGACAGCGCACGCTCATCAGTAGTGATGCGATCCTTGCACGACCACCTGATCAAATCTTTTGGCGAAGGGCGGCAGGTTGTCGTTCTGATCGACGAAGCCCACGCCATGCCGGTGGAAACACTCGAAGAGATTCGACTGCTGTCGAACCTGGAGGCCAACCGCAACAAGCTGCTGCAACTGGTCCTCTTCGGCCAACCCGAGTTGAACGACGTGCTGGCTCGTCCCGACATGCGCCAACTGAAAGAGCGCATCACCCACAACTTCGGCCTGGAGCCGCTGGTGCGCGACGACATCGCCAACTATATTGATTTTCGCATGCGCGCCGCGGGCTATCGCGGCCCGAGCGTGTTTGCTCCGCCGGCGCTGAAGCTTATCGCGCAAAGTTCACTTGGCCTCACCCGGCGCATCAACATCCTCGCCGACAAGGCGCTGCTGGCCGCATTTTCCTCGGGTAGCCACCTGATTGGACCGAAAGAGATACAGGCCGCAATCCGCGATTGCGAATTCAGCGAGGCGACCTACGGCGGCAAGGCGGCAAAAAGGCTTCGGGCGCTCTGGATTGCCGCTGCGGTCATTCTCTTCGCCGTGGCCGGCGTCGGTTGGCTGGCCGTATCCGGCATTGAGACTCCTGCCCTGAGCCCGTCAGCGCCTGTACCCCCGCCCGCGTCTGGCGCCAGCGTTGCTGCCCCTGCAGGGCCCGCAGCCGGCACCTCGCCTGCCGAAGTCCCGGCCGCGACGGGTAGCGCCCCGATCCGTGGACCGTTGCCGGAAAAATCGGCAGATACCTCGGTGGCCCCACAAACCTCGTCATCCGACCCGGCAGCGCCCGCTTCGCTGCCCCGGGCAGACGCTTCAAAGCCTGCGTCGCCCGTGGTGGCAGTTCCGGCAGCCGCCATTCCATTGAGTTCGACGGCCACCACCGCGAGCACACCCGGACCGGCGCCCGTCGCGGCAACCGAATCCGCCACTGCACCCGCTAGCACACCACCTCCCAAACTGAAGCTGGGACGACTGACCCTTGAGCGGCTCGATGCTGGCCGCATCTGGCTGGAACAGTTGCCGAACGAGCGCTGGTTCATCCAGATATTTGCAGCCGATGCAGTCCGGCATGCCGAAATCGAAACCTTGCTGCGCAGAGTGTCATCCAGCAAGGCCGAACTCGGCAACATACACGTCTATTACTCCGAGCTCAGCGGCAAGCCGCGCTTCGGCGTTACCTATGGCGACTATGCGAGCGCCGCCGCGGCTTCGGCCGCGATACGCGAGCTCCCCAAAACACTGCGCGCGAGCAAACCCTACCCGCGCCAGGTCGTGCGCCTGCGCTAAACCTGCATCCGGCATAAGAACTGAGCTAGCGCAGCCCATCAAATCATTGACTTGCACCGTAAACATAATGTGTTATGCTAAATCCAATGTACCCATCTGATCGGGGATTCGTTTGCGCCCACCGTTGATTCCGCAGTTTCCCTTTGCGCTGGCCGCCAGCCTGATGCTTTCAGCATGCAGCAGCATCCAGCCGCAGGCCCCGTCTGCCGGGCACATCCGTGCCGAAGCACAGGTCGCACCGAACGCCGACATACCGTCGCCGGTTGCCACGACCGTAATGTTGCCTCGCCCCAAGCCCGCGGCGAAGACCGAGGCCTACTCGGTTTCCGTGCGCAACATCCCGGTGCAGGATCTGCTCTTTGCCCTGGCGCGCGACGCCAAAATCAATGTTGATGTCCATCCAGGCATCAACGGCATAGTCACCATCAACGCCATCGACCAGACGCTACAGCAAATCCTGACGCGGATTTCGAAGCAGATCGACATGCGCTGGGAGTTGGAGGGGCCCAACCTGGTGGTGATGCCTGATTCTCCCTTCCTGCGCAATTACAGGGTCGACTACGTCAATATGTCAAGGGAAGTTAGTGGCTCAGTAGCAATTAACACTCAGATTGCTTCAACCAGCACCAGTGCCACAAGTGGCTCATCGTCCGCTGGCGGTGGCGGAAATAATTCCAGCACGTCAGTAACGAGCACCGCCAAAAACAACTTCTGGAAATCGCTCGAAAGCAATCTGAAAGACATTCTTCGCGAGAGCGACAAGATCCTTCCCGAGGGATCGAGCGAGACAGTTATCGAGCGAGATGATAAGCAGTCTGCGACAGGTGCCGGTGTAAGTTCTCAACCAGGACAACAGGCATCATTGACGCGGCCGGGTAACTCTCCTGGAGCGTCATCCACTAGCCTTGCAGCCAATGCTCAACAGCAGGGGACTACTGTAATCAAACGGACCACGTTTCTCGAAAAGGCTTCGATCATCGTGAACCCAGAGGCCGGCGTCATTGTTGTTCGCGCCACGTCCAGGCAGCATGAAAAGGTTCAGGAATACCTCGATCTGGTCCTCACCAACGCACGGCGCCAAGTAATGATTGAAGCCACCATCGCCGAAGTCGAACTCAAAGACACTTATGCGCAAGGCATCAATTGGCAGAGTTTGCGAACCTTGCGCACGGAAAACAATCCCCGGGGCGGCTTTTCAATGATCCAGAATCCAGCCGGGCCAATATTTCCCACCACCGCCGGTGCCGCATTCTTGTTGAACTATGTCGCACCGGGACTAGGCATTTCAGCAACCCTTTCGCTGCTGGAAACCTTTGGCAACGTCAAGGTGCTGTCAAGTCCAAAGATGAGCGTACTTAACAACCAGACGGCTATGCTCAAGGTCGTGGATAACATAGTCTATTTTCTAATCAAGAACGACTCGACAACCACCACAACCGGCACGACCAACAACTTCACATCAACGCCCCAATCGGTGTCAGTTGGTCTGGTGATGAGCGTGACACCGCAAATCAGCGAGAACGGAAGCATCCTGCTCAACGTTCGGCCCACGATCTCCAGTATCAAGGGAGGCGACGGCGTAGGAAAGGAGGACCCAACCCCGGGTCTATTAGTCAAGAATATCGTTCCTGAAATCAAGACGCGCGAAATGGAATCCATGCTTCGACTTACCGATGGCGAGATCGCCGTGATGGGTGGCCTGATGTCGGATGAGCTAAGCCAGAACACCACTGCGGTACCCGGTCTATCCAAGCTACCCGGAGTTGGCACGCTGTTTACCTCCCGCAGCGACGGCGTCACAAGGAAAGAACTAGTTATTTTCCTCAAGCCGACGATCATTCGCGACCCGAGCATCGACGGCGACTATCGCAGCTTCCGCCGTCAATTGCCAAGCAAGGACTTTTTCGCCAACAACCCGGGGCCCGAGCCGAAGCAAATCGAAATGCCAGGAGCAGGCCCTCAATGAGTCTGCTGATGGACGCTCTCAAGAAAGCCGAACTGGCAAAGCGCCAGGGGCAGAGCGAGGGCGCAAGCGGATCAATCGAGTTGGAAGCACCTGGCGGATTGGCGCTGGAACCGATTCCGGACTCGGCCCTGAGCCAGGACACCGCAGCCCCAGCGACGCCGTCCGCCCCCAGTTTTTCCCACATGTCGGCCCATCTGGAAGA
>CAMBRI010000087.1 GCA_945870205.1 Sulfuritalea hydrogenivorans sk43H
CCCCCTCTGCTACTCCGAGCTTGAACCTCAAACATGCCCCGGCCGGGGTGCGGTGTTTTGCAGCCCGCAGCGGTGGCCGATTCGTTCGTTTTTGATTAAGGAAAAAGTTACATGGCAACTGGTACTGTTAAGTGGTTCAACGACGCCAAGGGTTTTGGTTTTATTACCCCGGATGACGGCAGCGAAGATCTGTTCGCGCATTTCTCGGCCATCAACATGGCTGGGTTCAAGTCCCTCAAGGAAGGCGACAAGGTGACTTTCGACGTGGTGCAAGGCCCCAAAGGCAAGCAGGCGTCGAACATTCAGAAGCCTTGATGTCCTCGATCCTTTCGGTGGCCGGGTAATTCCGGTACTGAAAGAACAAAGCCCGGCCGACGTAAAAATCGGGCGGGCTTTTTTTATTTCCACCGCTGTGTCCTGCGCAAATCAGGACGAATATGCCGTTGCTGCGCTGCGACTACCGCGGTCTGCTGGACGCTGATTACATCCGGTCGATCATTGCCTGACCGAACGCCGAGCATTTCACTTCCGTTGCGCCTTCCATCAGTCGGGCAAAGTCGTAGGTGACAACCTTGTCGCCGATGGCGGCTTCCATTGATGCGATGATCAGATCAGCCGCCTCGGTCCACCCCATGTGGCGCAGCATCATCTCTGCGGAAAGAATCAGAGAACCGGGGTTGACGTAATCCTTGCCGGCGTACTTCGGTGCGGTGCCGTGTGTCGCTTCGAAGCAGGCATACAAATCCGAGATGTTGGCTCCCGGGGCAATGCCGATACCGCCAACCTGCGCCGCAAGAGCGTCTGAAATATAGTCGCCATTGAGGTTCAGCGTTGCGATAACGTCATATTCGGCAGGGCGCAACAGGATCTGTTGCAGAAACGCGTCTGCGATGGCGTCCTTGACCACAACTCCATTGGGGAGTTTGAGCCACGGTCCGCCATCGGTCTCCACGCCGCCGAATTCGCTTTTCGCGAGGGCATAAGCCCAGTCGCGGAATCCACCTTCGGTGTACTTCATGATGTTGCCTTTGTGCACAATCGTCACCGACTTGCGTTTGTTCGCGATCGCATAGTTGATTGCGGCGCGGACCAGACGTTCTGTCCCTTCGCGCGAAACCGGCTTGATGCCGATGCCGGAGGTGTTCGGAAAGCGGATCTTTGTTACCCCCATTTCTTCCTGCAGGAACTTGATGAGCTTCCTTGCCGGCGCAGATTCAGCTTGCCATTCGATGCCGCAATAGATGTCTTCCGTGTTCTCACGGAAGATCACCATGTCGGTCTTGCTAGGATCCTTGAGTGGTGAAGGGATTCCCTTGAAGTAGCGCACCGGGCGCACACACTGGTATAGATCCATTTCCTGTCGCAAGGCGACATTGAGCGAACGAATGCCGCCACCCACTGGCGTGGTCAGTGGCCCCTTGATCGATACCGAATATTCCTTGCACGCGGTGATGGTTTCCGCTGGCAGCCACACATCGGGTCCGTACAGACGGGTTGCCTTTTCCCCCGCATAAACTTCCATCCACGAAATCTTGCGTTTGCCGCCATAGGATTTTTCCACGGCGGCGTCCACCACTTTTTGCATGACCGGTGTGATGTCCACTCCGATGCCGTCACCCTCGATAAATGGGATGACGGGATTGTCTGGAATCGGCTTGCCGGGAATGATTTTCTGACCTTGTGCGGGAACTTTGATAAGGGAAGTGCTCATGCCTGCTCCGTTATTAGTGTGTTGAAAGGCGAGATGAATGTGTGGTGGATCGCAGTCGATTATCCCCCAAAAACGTACCGCGCTCCAGCGTCCGAGCCTATGCGGAGGGGCGCTCACGGGTAGAATGCCATCGCTAAAGCTCACAAAAAGTTTTCATATGGCTGCCGGCTCCCCTGATGCCCTCATCGCTGAATCCATCGCCAATGTTCTTGTCGATGGCTTCAACAGGCACTACCGACTTTTTCACGAAAGTTCGGCGCTTGCCAAGCAGCGCTTCGAACATGCATGCTGGCAGGAAGTCCAGCAGGCGGTCAGGGATCGCATCCAGTTCTATGACGATCGCGTCCGGGAGACTACAGATAGGCTGCATCGCGAGTTCAATGCCGACAATCTGGACGACACGGTCTGGCAACAAGCGAAGCTTCAATTTATCGGTTTGCTGACCAACCACAAGCAGCCCGAACTGGCTGAGACCTTTTTCAATTCGGTGTTCTGCCAGATCCTGCACCGTACCTACTTCCACAACGATTTCATTTTCGTGCGACCGGCGGTTTCTACCGAGTACATTGAGTCCGATCCGCCGACCTATCGTTGCTACTACCCCAATCAGGCGGGATTCCGCGCCTCGATTCGGCGGGTGTTCGTCGATTTCGACTGGACCATGAAATTTGAGGATCTTGATCGAGATGTCGATTTCGTTTTGCGCAGTATCGAGGCCCACCTTGGGACCATTCCGGCGCGCGAGGCCAACCTGCAGATTCAAGTGCTCAACTCGGCTTTCTATCGCAACAAGGGCGCTTACGTCATTGGCAAGGCGGTCAATGGCGCATTTGAGTACCCGTTCACGATTCCGGTGTTGCATTCGCCAGAGGGCAAACTCTATCTCGATACGATAATCCTCGATGCATGGAGAATCGGAGTTCTGTTTTCCCTGTCACGGGCCTATTTCATGGTCGACATGGACGTGCCGTCCGGTTATGTCCAGTTTCTGCGCTCGATCATGCCTAACAAGCCGCGCTCGGAGCTTTACACCATGCTTGGCCTGGGCAAGCAGGGCAAAACCATGTTCTTTCGCGACCTGATCTTCCATCTGCACCATTCGGCAGACCAGTTCATAGTCGCACCGGGCATTCGCGGTCTGGTCATGCTCGTTTTCACCTTGCCGTCCTATCCCTACGTATTTAAGGTCATCAAGGATATTTTTGGCAGTTCGAAGGAGGTCGATCATGAAACCGTGCGGCGCAAGTACCAGCTTGTAAAGCAGGTAGATCGTGTCGGTCGCATGGCCGATACGCTGGAGTTCTCGAAAGTAGCCCTGCCGCGCAAGCGTTTTTCGCAGGAACTGATCGATGAACTGTACAAGGAGGTGCCTTCGTTGATGGAAGAGGACGGAGACGACCTGGTCATCAAGCACCTCTACATTGAGCGACGCATGG
This sequence comes from Sulfuritalea hydrogenivorans sk43H, assembly GCA_945870205.1. Taxonomy (GTDB): domain Bacteria; phylum Pseudomonadota; class Gammaproteobacteria; order Burkholderiales; family Rhodocyclaceae; genus Sulfuritalea; species Sulfuritalea hydrogenivorans_A. The sequence continues at coordinate 3,148 of CAMBRI010000087.1, forward strand.
AACCGCTCAACCTCTACCTGGAAAAGGCTGAGAAAGCGGGGCGTGGTGACCAAGTGGAGCACGCAGTACAAGAATACGGAAATGCAATCCGCGAACTTGCAATTGCAAATATTTTTCCGGGTGACCTGCTGTGGAAGAACTTTGGGGTGACCCGCTATGGCCGCGTGGTGTTTTACGACTACGACGAAATCGAGTACATGACCGACTGCAAGTTCCGGCGCATTCCTCCTCCGCCGAATTTCGAGGCCGAAATGTCGGGGGAAGTCTGGTATTCGGTGTCCAGGCTGGATGTGTTCCCGGAGGAATTCGCGACTTTCCTGTTGGTATCGGACAATATCCGCAGCGCTTTCATGCGTCATCACCCGGATTTGTTCGATGCAGCGTTCTGGCAGCACACTCAGGACCAAGTGCGCAAGGGAGAAATGCAGGACTTCTTTCCCTACCCAGACTCGCTGCGCTTCTGCAATGTCTTTGGGCGTAGCAAATCGGTTTGAGTCGCCTGATACTGTTCAACAAGCCCTATGGTGTGCTGACCCAGTTTACCGATTCGGCTGGGCGGGCCACGCTGGCGGACTATATTCCAATCGCCAAGGTCTATGCTGCCGGACGGCTTGATGCCGACTCCGAAGGTTTGGTCGTATTGACCGACGATGGGGAGATGCAGGCACGGATTGCCGACCCTCGGCACAAGCTCACCAAGGCCTATCAGGTCCAGGTCGAAGGCATTCCCGACGATGCCGTTCTCAGGCAACTCGTCGCGGGAGTCGATCTTGGCGATTTCGTCACGCAGCCCTGTCGGGTGCGTCGAATTGGCGAGCCGCCTGGACTTTGGCCGCGAAATCCCCCAATCCGTTATCGGGCGGCAATTCCTTCCAGTTGGCTGGAAATTGGACTGCAAGAAGGAAAGAATCGCCAGGTGAGGCGCATGACGGCGCGCGTAGGGTATCCGACTTTGCGTCTGATTCGATGGGCGGTGGGCGAATGGACTCTGGAAGGGCTTGCGCCGGGGCAGTGGCGCGAAATTGAGATCTCAGGTCAACCAGATACGAGGCAGCGCGTTAATGGCAATAACGCCCCGAAATGCCGCGGTGTTAACAACACTCTACTTATACATAAACGAAAGGAAACACCATGAACAAGCTGCTCGCTACGCTGGTTGCCGGTCTGATCGCCACCTCCGCTTTTGCCGCTGACGCTCCGAAGGCCGCTGCCGCTGCCCCTGCCGCTGCTCCGGCTGCCAAGGCTGATGCTCCGAAGGCTGCCGCTCCTGCTGCCGAGAAGAAGGCTGACGCCGCTCCCGCCAAGGCTGAAAAGAAGGCCAAGAAGGCCAAGAAGGCCAAGAAGGAAAAGAAGGCTGACGCAGCCAAGTAATTCCGCAGTTCGGGATATGAAATGGCAGGGAAACCTGCCATTTTTTTGGTCTCGTGTTTCGTAAAGTTGTCGTGCCTGGGTCAATCAAGGATTCGGGTCAGTGCAGTAATTGTCGGCGCTGAAGGAGTGTGAACGTGCTTTTCCGGATACTGCTGCTGGTGGCTCTGCTGGGATTTACTACGGTTGGGTGGGCCCAGCAGGCGCAACTTCCACTTCTCGAGCTATTGGCCGGTATGCACCGGATCGAGGCGGAAATTGCGGCGACTTCTGAAAGCCGCCAGATCGGAATGATGAAACGCACCGTGATGCCTTCACAACGCGGCATGTTGTTCGTGTTTCCCGAGATTGCCAAGCACTGCATGTGGATGCGCAACACTCTCCTGCCTCTATCGGTGGCCTTCCTCGACGAAAAAGGCAGGATCATCAATATCGAGGACATGCAACCGCAAACCGAGACCAACCATTGCGCGCTGCAGCCTGCGCGTTATGCGCTTGAAATGAACCTGGGCTGGTTCAAGAACCGTGGATTGGGTGCAGGATTCGCCATTGCGGGTATCGACAAGGTGCCGTCCGCTCGCTAAGAAACGGCAGGGCCGCGCGTTTTCGTGGCGCTTCCGTGCATCGGCGGGTTTCAGGCGGAATGTGTTCAGTAGTGAGGCGGAATTTCGTCACGCAGATTTCGTGGTTCGCTGGCCGCATCCGGCTGCATCAGTCGGTACAGCTCCCGTATCTGTGCCTGTAGAAGATCGATCTGCTGTTGCTGGCGAAAAACAGCGCGATTGAGTTCTTCAAGATCATCTTCGCCGACACTGAGCTTGATTTCGAGTTCGGTAATTCTTGAGTCCATTCCGATTCCCTCTTCACTCAATAGCGAAGGGCGCCTCGCGAGCGCCCTCCTGTGGCCGCGAATTTACTCGCGGAAGACCGGTTCGGTCAGGCGAAGTTCTTTGCCGCAAAGTCCCAGTTTGCCAGTGAATTGATGAAAGTCTCGACGAATTTTGGTCGGGCATTGCGGTAGTCGATGTAGTAGGCGTGCTCCCAGACGTCGATGGTCAGCAGGGCTTTGTTCTCGCTGTTCAGCGGCGTGCCGGCTGCCGAGGTATTGACGATATCGACCGAGCCGTCGGGTTTCTTCACCAGCCAGGTCCAGCCCGATCCAAAATTGCCGACTGCAGATGCCTGAAAAGCCTTTTTGAACTCGTCAAAACTGCCCCACTTATTGTTGATCGCATCGGCCAGGGCGCCTGTCGGTGTGCCGCCGCCACCGACCTTCATGCTGTTCCAGAAAAAGCTGTGGTTCCAGACTTGTGCCGAGTTGTTGAAAATGCCGCCTGCCGGGGCTTTCTTTACGATGGCTTCGAGGTCAAGGTTTTCGTACTCGGTACCCTTGACCAGATTGTTCAGGTTGGTGGCATAAGCCTGATGGTGCTTGCCGTAGTGATACTCGAAAGTTTCCTTCGAGATGAACGGCGCGAGTGCATCCATCGCATACGGCAGGGGGGGGAGGGTGTGTTCCATTTCGATTCTCCTATTGCGGTGAGTGTGGAAGGCGCTAAAGTTGACTATTATAGTCAAGAATAGATCAAGTGACAATTGGCCTGTGATTGCTGTCGGTGGTGAGAATGCTGGCCTGCGCACCACCATGAGCCAGATAGAGACTTACCGTTTGGCCTGAATGCAAGCTTGCCGCATCCGTTATCAGTTTTCCGTCCGCATCACGAATGATTGAAAATCCGCGAGCCAATGTCGCTTCGGGGTTCAGGTGAGTGAGTGCAGTTGCAAGTTTGTCGAGAGCGCCAAGCCGCTTCTGGTGCTGATCACGAATGGTAGTGCTCAGGCGTTGCTTCAGTAGTTCAATGTGCCCACGGTGTCTGTCCGTGCGGGGACTCGTGCGGCCAAGCCCAAGAGCAGATCGGTTTAGCCGATCCCGGTGCTTACGCAGGCTTTGCGCCAGTGACGCAGCCAGTTGGGAGCCGAGCAGGGCCAGCCGGTCGCTGGCTCGCGCCAAACGTGTCGCCGGATTGACCAGGAGCAGCGACAGGTGATCCAGTCCCTGTTGCTCACGGGCGATGCGATATTGAATGGCCCGGCTCAGCGCAGCATCAATATCGGCGATTTCGGCCGCCGCCTGGAACCAGCCCTGTGTGGCATGTTCAGCCGCTGCGGTGGGTGTTGCTGCGCGCAAGTCCGCGACTAAGTCGGCAAGAGTTGTATCGGTCTCGTGGCCGACACCGCTGATTACCGGAATCGGGCAGGCGACGATCGCGCGGGCCACAGCTTCCCCATTGAATGCCCAAAGGTCTTCAATGCTGCCGCCTCCGCGCACGACCAGCAACAGGTCGCACTCATTGCGCGCACCCGCTGCGGCGATCGCTCGGGCAATATCTCCGGCGGCGCTGTCGCCCTGTACCAAGGTGGGGTACAGCAAAGCCTCAAGCTGCGGGGCGCGGCGCTTCAGAGCAGCCAGCACGTCGCGCAAAGCGGCCGCCCGGGGCGAACTGATGATCCCTATGCGCCGGGGAAAGCGCGGTAGAGGTCGTTTGCGTTCGGCGTCAAACAAACCCTCTCTTTCGAGTTCCACCTTTAAGCGTGCGAAGGCTTCGAACAGCCGCCCCAGTCCGGCACGACGAACTGTTTCGACATTAAGCTGGAAGTCCCCGCGGGGTTCGTAGAGCGAGACCAGGACGCGCGCTTCTACCTGCTGTCCGTTTTCCAGCTTCCAGGGAATCGATTGCGCACGCGAACGGAACATCACGCCGCGTGCCTGGGCACCCTCATCCTTGAGCGAGAAGTAAACATGTCCCGAGGCGGCCCGGGTCAGATTGGAGATTTCTCCCGCCACCCAAAGCAGCGGAAATTCGCGCTCCAGACTTTGCCTGGCGAGCCGATTGAGTTCGCTGACTGTGATGACAACTGCAGGATCGAGCATGGGTCGTGCGCAATTAGCCAAGTATTTGCCTGGACGAAAATCTTACAGCATTGGCGCGACACGCAGGCCATGCTGGCTCTGTTTGCCGAAGCCCGCCCCTGCTGGGGATGGATTGTAACGACATGATTCATCGCTAAGTTATTGGCGTCCTTGTCTGCTCCAAAAATGAATAATTCCCGTGAACGGCCAGCATGGCGAGTTCGCTGGACAATGATCCACAAGCATATCCAAAGATTTTGTGGATATGCCGGCTACTCTGGGCCGGCGTCCTGAATTCCACTATCGACAGACTTTCGGATCTCGGGGATACAGTCATCCGCCAGTTCATGACCTCCGGCGCCGTTCCGAAACGGCGTCGGATAGCCATCTTGTGTTGTCTTGTGTTGCCGAATCGGCCTACTCGGGCTAAAGTTCGCGCTTTCCTGCTTACCGGAGTTGTCCCCGTGCTTTCCATCCTTCAGGCTGCCGGCTGGCCCATCTGGCCATTGCTGTTTGCTTCAATAATTGCGGTTGCTCTTATCATCGAGCGCGCCACCGCTTTGCGCCGTCCCAAGATCGTCCCTTCCGGGCTCCTGCAAAGTGCGGTTGCCGATTACCGCAAAAACGGAACCTCCGATGTCCAACTGGCGCGGCTCGAAGCGCATTCACCCTTGGGACGCGTACTCGCTGCCGGCATGCGCAATGCAAAGAGCTCGCGCGAGATCATGAAGGAGGCGATCGAAGAATCCGGGCGTGGGGTAGCTCACGACCTGGAACGATTCCTCACGACATTGGGTACCATCGCCTCGATTGCGCCACTCATGGGTCTTTTCGGGACCGTGGTAGGCATGATCGAGATTTTCGGCTCGCCGACATCATCAGGCAACAATCCGCAGGCTCTCGCGCATGGCATTTCGGTGGCGCTCTACAACACCGGTTTCGGCCTTATCATTGCCATTCCGAGCATGATCTTTTATCGCCACTTCCGAGCACAGGTCGATGGATTTCTGGTCGAGATGGAGCAGGAAGCGATAAAACTGGTCGAGATCGTGCAAGGCGAGCGGAAGTAGGGGGAGAGTCGCGATGAACTTTCAGCGCGGACGGCAGAGAGAAGAGCTTGAGATCAATCTGATCCCGATGATCGATGTGCTTCTGGTGATCCTGATTTTCCTGATGATCACCACCACATATTCCAAGTTTTCGGGGCTGGAGATCAACCTGCCTACAGCGGAGGCGCCGCAGAACAAGGAGCAGCCCAACGAGATCAATGTCGTGGTGACCGCTGCCGGCGAGATCATGGTGAACAAGGCGGCAATAAGCGGGCGCGACATTCAATCCATTGCCGCCGCGATGAGGCGACTTACAGGCAGCGGCAAAGAGCCGGTCGTCATCATCAATGCCGACGCCAAAGCCGCGCACCAAAGCGTCATCGATGTCATGCAGGCGGCGCAGCAGGCGGGCCTGTCGCACATATCCTTTGCCACCCAGCAGGCACAACGCTGAAGTTGGCGGGCTAGCCGCCGTCTGGCGACGGCGCGGGCTCCCTGCCAGTCTGCTGTTCCCGTTTTCCTTGCTGTTCAAGGGGCTCGTCGCCTTGCGGCGGGCCATGTATCGCCACGGAGTGCTGAAGCGTCAACGCCTGCCGGTGCCGGTCGTCGTCGTCGGCAACATCACGGCCGGCGGCACAGGCAAAACGCCACTGGTGATCTATCTGGCACAAGCGCTGCGCGCGCGCGGACGACGGCCAGGTATTGTCAGTCGCGGCTATCGCGGCGAAAGCTCGCGCGTCATGGAGGTAAGTGCCACCAGCGATCCCGCCGAGGTGGGCGACGAACCCTTGTTGCTGGTGCGGCGCGGCGGCTGTCCAGTCTTTGTCGGCAGGAACAGGGTGGCGGCGGCATGCGCGCTGCTCGAAACTCATCCGGAATGCGACCTGATCATTGCCGACGACGGGCTGCAGCATTACCACCTGGAGCGCGATGTCGAGATTGCCACGTTCGATGAGCGCGGTGTGATGAACGGTTGGCCACTACCTGCGGGACCGTTGCGGGAGCCAATCTCGCGCCTGACGCAGGTCGATGCGGTGGTGCTCAACGGGGACGCCGTGTCGCCAGAGCCAATGCCGGCAACCGCGGTGTTTGCAATGCGACTGTTGGGCGAGAGTTTCTACCGGATTGACGACACTTCGACGGCTTGCAATGGAGCCGACTTTGCCGGCAGAAAGCTTCACGCCGTTGCCGGTATCGGTTCGCCGCAGCGTTTTTTCGATCGACTGACCGGGATGGGGCTGGACTTCTCAGGCCATCCCTTCGCTGATCATCACGATTTTTCTTTAGAGGATCTGGCTTTTGTCGGGGACGCAATCCTGACGACGGAAAAGGATGCCGTAAAATTGGCACGACTTTCCTTGTCACTGCCGGTTTGGGTCCTGCCCGTGACGGCCGAACTAAGCCCCGACCTTGCTGAATTTGTACTGGAGAAGCTCGATGGACTCGCGTCTGCTTGAAATACTCGTTTGCCCTGTTTGCAAGGGACCTCTGGAGCACCGCAAGACAGCCTCCGAACTTGTCTGCAAGGGCTGCAAACTGGCCTATCCGGTCAAGGACGATATTCCCGTGATGCTGGAAGATGAAGCCAGACAATTGGGCGCTGAAGAAGCTTGATGGCGGTTCGTGTCGTCATTCCGGCGCGCTACGCTTCGACGCGGCTGCCGGGCAAACCTCTTGCCGATATCGCGGGACAGCCCATGATCGTGCGCGTTGCCGCTGCGGCACGGCGTGCGCGGGTCGACGGCGTCTGGGTGGCAACCGACGACGACCGAATTGTTGCTGCGGTTCGACAGCACGGCTTTGAAGTTGTGATGACGCGCCCGGATCATGCAAGCGGCACCGACCGGATCGCAGAAGTGGCCGAACGGCTGCAGTGGGATGATGCCGACATCGTGGTCAATGTTCAGGGCGATGAACCGCTGCTTGACGCCTCCCTGATCGAGGCCGTGGCCGGAGCCTTGCAAAGTGACCCGGATGCGGCGATCTCGACCGCGGCACACCGGTTGAGCACGATCGACGATTTTTTCAACACCAACGTGGTCAAAGTGGTGTGCGACGCGCGCGGTCGTGCCCTTTATTTCAGTCGTGCCCCCATTCCGTGGGATCGGGATCAGTTTGCCGACCGGCGCGACGTGTTTCCGGTTGATCTTCCGGCCCGGCGTCACATCGGCCTGTATGCCTATCGCGTGAGTTTTCTGCGTCGATTCGGGCAACTGGCGGCCTCGCCCCTGGAGCGCTGCGAGTCGCTCGAGCAATTGCGCGCCCTGTGGCATGGTTACCCAATTCAGGTTGTCAGTGTTATGCATGCGCCGGCAGCGGGAGTCGATACGGCAGAAGATCTGGAGCGAGTGCGCCGATTGTTTGACGTTGCGCAGGATTCGGAGTAAGTTTTGCTTAGTCCTCAAAACAAAAAATGCTTTTAAATCATTTAGATATACTTTGCTTAGGGAGATAGCTATGAAATTGATCCTATTGGGTGGGCCGGGTGCCGGCAAGGGTACACAAGCGGCATTTATTACCGAGAAATTCGGTATCCCGCAGATTTCAACAGGCGACATGTTGCGAACGGCGGTCAAGACCGGTTCCCCCATGGGTCTGGAGGCAAAGAAAGTCATGGATGCGGGCGGCCTCGTGTCCGACGACATCATCCTCGGTCTGATCGCCGAGCGTCTGAAACAGCCCGATTGTGACAAGGGTTTTCTGTTCGATGGATTTCCGCGCACGCTGCCACAGGCCGAAGCCTTGCGCGCGCAGGGCATCGAACTCGATTATGTGCTGGAGATCGACGTCAGTGATGAAGAAATCATCCGGCGCATGAGTGGTCGTCGTGTTCATCCAGGCTCGGGACGCACCTATCATCTGGTGTTCAATCCGCCCAAGGTCGAAGGCAAGGACGATCTGACTGGCGAGGCGCTGATTCAACGCGACGACGACAAGGAAGAGACAGTCAGGAAACGCCTGTCGGTGTATCACAGCCAGACGCAGCCACTTATTGAGTATTATTCGAAGTGGTCCGACACGGGCGCCAGCGGCGCACCGAAGCATCGCAAAGTGTCCGGCGTCGGTTCGCTCGACTCGATCAAAAGCGCGGTATTCGCGGCGCTGAATTGATCAGCCCTCAAGTGCAAGATTCAAAGCAGGAACTGCCATGTCCAGTGACATTCGACGCATAGCTGTCTGCACCGGCGGTGGCGACGCCCCCGGTCTCAATGCGGTGATCCGTGCCGTAGTCATCGCCGCCGCCAATCGGGGCTGGGAATGCTACGGGATTCGCGAGGGCTTCAATGGCATCCTGTTCCACGAACGCTATCCGGAGGGTGGCGTGTTCCGCTTAACCCGGGAAAGGGTGCGTGGTATCGGGCACCTGGGCGGCACCATCCTGGGCACTACGAACAAGGGCAACCCGTTGCATTTCCCGATGAAGATGCCTGACGGCACCATGAAGGATGTGGACCGTACGGGAGAGATTCTGGAATTCTTCGGCCGGCACGAACTGGATGCCCTGGTTTCCATTGGTGGCGACGGTTCGCTGACAATTGCCAACGCACTGCACGAGAAGGGCTTGCGGGTCGTGGGCGTGCCCAAGACGATCGATAACGACCTGGACAAGACCTTCACCACATTCGGTTTCGATTCGGCTGTGGGCTTCGCTACCGAATGCCTGGATCGCCTTCACAGCACCGCCGAAAGTCATCAGCGGGTGATGGTGGTCGAGGTCATGGGGCGCTATGCAGGATGGATTGCGCTGCATGCGGGAATTTCCGGCAGTGCTCATGCCATCCTGATTCCGGAAATTCCTTTCGATGTGGACAAGATCGCCGCCAAGATCCGCGCCCGGGACAGCGAGGGACGGATGTATTCAATTGTTCTGGTCGCCGAGGGGGCCAATCCAATCCACGGCCATCGGGAAATTCTGGAGCCCGCAGAGATCGGCCAGGCCGAGCGTCTGGGTGGCATCGGCGAACGAATCGCCAAGGTACTTGGCGAGCGGACCGGCAAGGACGTGCGGGTGGTCGTGCTTGGGCATCTCTTGCGCGGCGGCAGTCCGACGTCATTCGATCGCCTGGCCGCGATGCGCTTTGGCACCGCCGCAGTCAGAGCCCTTGACGAGGGGCAATCCGGGATCATGGTGGCTCTCGGCTTCCCCAATGTGAATTACGTCGCCCTCTCGGAAGTGGCCGGTCGCATGAAGGGTGTTCCCCTCGACAGTGACACGCTTCAGACCGGAAGGGATCTGGGGATCAGCTTCGGCGATTGATCGACGCGGGCCGGTGTGTCAGCCATTCACATCGGTCCGTCCTGCCTACTTGTCTGGATTCAGGATCTTGGCCACCTTGTTGAGCCGCAGGCGATAGGCGTCGGGCAGGCCTGAACCGAGCAGGGGGCGCAGATACATGCGATATGCATCGGTGACGTCGGTGCCGCTGGCGGCGATGAATTCGTCCTCCATCACCCGCGTTTTGCCCGCCACGCTATCCAGCGGAACCAGCTGGTAATCGACGGAATAGAAGCCGGTGCGCTTGATCGCGACGGAACCGTCGCGGTCGCCCCACATTGCGTACTGCACGGCTTTTTCGCCAACTTCCCGGGCCTCGCGCTGGTCAACATCCGAAACGCAACCGATGAATGAGCGCTGGAGATAGCCGAGCGTGTCGCCGCGTACGCGCTTGATGCCGAGTTTGCTCTTGATTTCATCACACAACAGGTCCGCCAGTGCTCCTGTTCCAGAGAGTTGCACATTGCCATGGGCATCGTGCTCGATCTGGCTTGCCAACTGGGTGATGATGGGCGCGCCCCGGTTGTCATGAATGCCTTCCGAGGCGGCGATCACGCAACGGCCGAACTTGTCATAGGTAGCTTTTACATCGCCCAAAAACTTTTCGACGCTGAAGGTACGTTCCGGCAGGTAGATCAGGTGCGGGCCGTCGTCAGGGAATTTCTTGCCCAGGGCTGATGCGGCGGTCAAAAATCCGGCGTGGCGACCCATCACTACCGCCAGGTAGACGCCGGGCAATGCGGCGTTGTCCAGATTCGCTCCCATGAAGGCCTGGGCGACAAAGCGGGCCGCCGACGGAAAGCCCGGCGTGTGGTCATTGCCGACCAGGTCATTGTCGATGGTCTTTGGGATATGGATGCAGCGCAGTGCATAGTTCGCGCGGCGCGCCTCTTCGCTGACGATGCGAACCGTGTCTGAAGAATCGTTGCCGCCTATGTAGAAAAAGTAGCCGATGCCATGCGCCTTGAGAACTTCGAATATCTCGTGGCAGTACTTGAGGTCCGGCTTGTCGCGTGTCGAACCGAGCGCTGAAGATGGCGTATTGGCCACCATCTCGATGTTGTGGCTGGTCTCCTGGGTCAGGTCGAGGAAATCCTCGTTGATGATGCCTGATACGCCGTGATAGGCGCCATAGACCAGTTCGACGTTGCGGAACTTGCGGGCTTCGAGGACGACGCCGGCCATCGACTGGTTGATGACGGCGGTCGGTCCCCCGCCCTGAGCGACTAAAACCTTACCGTGCGGCATGATCTGGCGTTCCTTATGGCTGTCAAACAGGATAGATGATCCGGGATGTGAGCTTGACCTGGTTCAATGCCAAGTTGAACCCGGCAGTGAAACTGCATTTCGCCATCTACTATATCCGGCATTCCGAGCAGTCGGCATCCATCAGGCAGATTTGTCCATCAAGCGGATTTGTTGGCCGGCGATGGTCAAATAGTGCCCGTGCCCAGCACGCCGGCGACTCCATCGAGGATTTCATCCTGTATTGGAACTCTCTGTTACCAATACAGAATTCCTTAGGTTTGAAGCAATAAAAGTTGCGGCGGATACCGTGACGCTGGATGGATCACGTGATAAAATTGTGTGTTGAGTTCATCAATTACCAAGGGGATTTTATGTCAGCAGGACTGATGTTTGCTTTGGTCTGCGCCGTGGCGGCAATTGCCTACGGCTGGATCATGAGCCAGTGGATTCTGGCGCAACCGGCGGGTAATGACCGCATGAAGGAAATCGCGGCGGCCATCCAGGAAGGCGCCCAAGCCTACCTCAATCGCCAATACACCACGATCGGCATCGTCGGTGCGGTACTTGCTGTTCTGATCCTCGTATTCCTCGGAACAAAGACAGCCATCGGTTTCGTGATCGGTGCCGTATTGTCCGGCGCTGCCGGCTACATCGGCATGAACGTTTCTGTTCGCGCCAACGTGCGCACGGCCCAGGCGGCAACCGTCGGCCTGAACGAAGCGCTGAACGTGGCCTTCAAGGGCGGCGCCATCACCGGCATGCTGGTGGTTGGCCTCGGCCTGCTGGGAGTCGCCGGCTACTACGCCGTGCTGAAGCTCATGGGCGGCCCGAACATCAAACTGGAAGACATTATCCATCCGCTGGTCGGCCTCGGTTTCGGGTCTTCCCTGATCTCGATCTTCGCCCGACTCGGCGGCGGCATCTTCACCAAGGGCGCCGACGTCGGCGCCGACTTGGTGGGCAAGGTGGAAGCCGGCATTCCCGAGGATGATCCCCGCAACCCGGCAGTGATTGCCGACAACGTCGGCGACAACGTCGGCGACTGCGCCGGCATGGCGGCCGACCTGTTCGAAACCTATGCGGTGACGACGGTGGCAACCATGCTGCTGGGCGTGCTGTTACTGAAGGCGAATCCCGTTTTCGCCGAACAGGCGGTCATCTATCCGCTGGCCTTGGGCGGCTTCTCGATTATCGCTTCGATCATCGGCGTGATGTTTGTCAAGGCTCGTGACGGTGGCAAGATCATGAATGCACTTTATCGGGGCCTGGCTGTTGCCGGCATGCTGGCGCTGGTGGCCTTCTACCCGATGACCACCATGCTGATCGACGATCATCTCCTTGACAGCGTGCTGAACATCAGCGGCGGTTCGCATATGCGTCTCTACGGGGCGGCGGTGGTCGGTCTGGTTCTGACCGGCCTGATGGTGTACATCACCGAGTAC
>CAMBRI010000088.1 GCA_945870205.1 Sulfuritalea hydrogenivorans sk43H
CCCATTTATTCCACGGTCCACTTGACAGCTCTACGCTTTACTCACAAAGCATGACATCCGCAACCGCTTCTACATTACAATTTCAACCGTCCTGCCTGGGGGAGTTTGGGTGGCCATAAGTGGGGGAGTTTGAAGTGGCCATCGGGGAAACGACGAACCAGGAACCGTCCGGCATCCGGATCGTGGGACCAGCTCGCGGCAACCAGATAACCACTGATGCAGAAGAAAACGTGAACGGCGAATCCGCCCACGTTCGGCCCCGGCCAATGACCCGCACTTGATAAGCCCACCAACGGAAAGCTGTGGGCATAGACCACCGCCAACGCCGCAAGCGTCCTGATTGCCGTAAACGCGTTATCCCTCCCCATCATCTCCTCAACTCCGCTATACCATTCAGGAAGACGAGAATTTCCCAGCATTTCTGGTGCATCTCACGCCCAACATGCGAGCCGGCCAGAAGCGATCTATTCTGCGCCTCGTCATTGCTGCGCTGTCAGCCTCAATCAAGCGGGAGTCCCGTCAATCTTCGCCCTGATCAAAACCAGAAAGATGGAAGATCCGGGAAATCCGTTTCTGCGCAGGGCCGCCGGAAGCCAATTTCGCGTTGCCGGAAAGGCACCACCGAGCAACTTATACCCGGCGTCGAATCCTGCCTGTGTAGCGACCGCACATATGTCGTCTATGTCTCGGTAGTAGGTCTTCTCGTCGAGATACCGGTAGTACGTGTCTACCGTCGGCCAGAATCCGGAGCCTTTGGTTTCTGGCCATTGGTGCGTCGGACCCGCCCCGGCCGTCAGGCAAATGGCGATTGCGGTCCTGCGGAGCCTATTCTTTGGCAGCCAATGAATCAAAGGCATACACAAATGCCCCTCGCGGAAATTGCGAGACCCCGGGAAATGGTGAATTCCGACGCCGCCGGGCGCTGTCAGCCGCCACATTTCGCTGAATATCGCCGGAAGGTGTCGTACGTGCTCAAGAACCTGGTCGGAGCAGATGCAGTGAAAAAATCCGTCCGGAAATCGTGACGTGTCGTCCAGATTGAGCAGCACCGAGGTTGGGTCGAGGCCGCGACGTGCGAGTACCGAATAGCCGTTGCGCATTGTGCGTTCATCGATGTCGACACCGTAGGCATTGAACCCCTCTTCGCGGAGTTTGGCTACCGATCGGCCTCGGCCGCAGCCCCAATCGAGGATGTTGATTGCTTCCCGGCTTGGTTCCGTTCCGGTGCGGTCGATGAAGCGCGCAATTTCCTGATGAATCTCAGGCGATATCTTGAAGGTCGCGAGTTCGTCCTCGGTCAGGACGTCATGTTTTGTGCCCAAGGGATGTCCAGTGTCGGCTAATCACTGCTGGCCAAAGATTGAGGCCAGTCGAGTTTTTGCCCGCCTGATAAAGCTGGTGCGGGAATCGAGCCATCCAGCCGACGCTCGCGGTGAGGGGAACAGGACGGCGTCAATTCCTCGCTGGATTTGGTCTGCGAGAGGCTGGACCTCGTCGAGCAGGGCGGAACGGCTGCCTGCAAGCTCGACTACCGTAGAGATGTCGAGAGGCGCGAGCAATGGTTTGGGCCGAAGGTCCAAGTTGTCGATGGCCGCTAGTGATTCGCTGTCCATGAAATCGCGGGAGATGTCCGGTGGGGCGCTATTCCTGGATGAACTGTCAAGTGCCGCAAGCGCAACGCGGAAATCGTCGTCGCGGGGGCTGGCGGATTCCCAGATTGGGCGGAACAGCGGGATCAGGTAGTCGTGCTTGTGCCCGTGCAGGAAAGCCTTCTTGTAGACGTCGGAATAGGTCTGCTCGAAATCGTGCACGCCGACCACAAGTGGCGATTGGTGGTAGCAATGACCTAGCCTTGCCATTGCCAGGATGACATCATTTTCCGGGCGTAGCGATCGGTTGGCCGGGATCAGCGGCAGTGCGCGATTAAGCAATGCGGTGCGGTAGAGGTGATTGCCTGCCGGTCGCCGGCTTGGCAGCAGTTTGTCGATTACCAGCGCCTGCATTTCGAATGTGGCTATCGGTAGTCGCCTAGCCTGTTCGATGAAGTCGGTGAGTGCCGGCAGGATCAGCACATCGGCATCGATGAACAGTGTCCATGGTCGGTCTAGGGCGACGCCGAGTTCCATTGACTGCCTCAGAGCCTCGCTGAAGGGCCGGGCGCTTACCCGATGCACGGTCTCCCCCAGAAGATTTTCGATGAGGGCGGCACTGGCGTCGGCGGTTCTCTCGCCGCATTCGCGCAGGATGCAAGTGACATCGTCAAAGCGCCGCGGGGGACTCATTGGGACGGTTTGCCGAACACGAAGAAATAGCCTGTGGTGCCGTCGTTGCATGGCAGCCAGCGATCGAGCAACTCGGTTGCGCTGGCCAGCATGAGTATCAACGGGCTGAGGAAACGTGCTCGACGTTGCTGCTGGGCACTGCCGATTATGAAGCGGCGCGTCATCAGCGAGGCCACGGCAGCGAAATAGCCGTTTCGTTCGCGCAGGAGTTGTTGGTCAAAGGCAGCGAAAAGCCGCTGCAGTCCTTGCCGGGTGAAGCGCTGGTAGTCTGCCGGCGCATCGTGAATACCGAGAAGGAACGGGGTCGAACCTATGAGGACGCCGCCGGGGCGGAGCACCCGTTCCATCTCGCGCACCGCTGCGGATGGCGATTCAACGTGTTCCAGCACCTCGATGCAGAACACTGCATCGAAGCTTGCATCGGGAAATATGCCCAGATCCTCGACGTTGGCTACGTAGTCGGGGTGACGTCCGGGGTCGATGTCCACTGCGATGCATCGTACGTCAAGGCTGGCCAATAGATCGCCTATCTCGCCTCCGGCGCCGATGTTGAGCACGGCCCGCTGGTCGCCATTGAGGTGATGGGCGCGGACAGCTTCCGCGATCGAGTCGTTTAGCCTGTAGCGCGACTTCCGCTTCGAAAGCCGGTACAGCCAAGTCTCGACGGCACCCATTACGCTACCGATCCGGTCGGCATGGCATGCTGGTCGTTCAGCCAGCGGCGTGCCCACAACTCCATGGTCAGCAACAGCCAGGACGCACGACTTCCTGCAACCGGACGTCCAAGCACTTCACCAAGGCGCTGCTTCCAGTCGGGTCGCAAAATCCCGGTTGCGACCAGATGGCCGTTGTCGAGCACCGCATAGGCCCAAGCGGTGAAGTGCTGGTCGGACCAGTCGCCAATCGGGCTGCTGAAGCCCTTTTTGCGCTGCGTCACAACTCCGTCAGGCAGGTAACGGCGGGCCACGGTCTTGAGCACGGACTTGCGTTCCCCGCGACAGTAGTTTTCGGCGAGCGGCGTACGGAATGCCGCTGAAACGACGGCGGGATCGAGAAAGGGAACCCGGCATTCGACGCCGTGCGCCATCGAGGCGCGGTCAACCTTGCACAGGATGTGGTCGACGAGATACAACCTCATGTCCAATCGTTGCGCCGCCTCAACGGCAGGCAAATTGGTGTTGTAAAACGGTCTCATGATCTCGGTTTCGTCGCCGCCCAGATCGGCGCAAATCGTCGAGCCAAGGATTTGTCGCTGGGCTGACTGGCTGAGGCAGCCTTCGTAGCGGAAATATCGCGCAAGATCCGCCGGCATCGCGCGGCGTGCGTCAACGAAACCGTGTCGGCGCAGCCAGGGCCAGAATCGAGCGTCGCTTTGTATCGCCGCAGGCCGGTCGAATTCGTCGTAGCGCAGATAGCCGGCAAACAGTTCGTCGGCGCCGTCGCCTCCCAGCGCGACCACGGTATCGTGTTGCCGCGCCAGTCGTGCAACCTCAAGAAAAGGCAGGGGGCCATTGGGATCGAATGGTTCGTCGAAGTATTCCTGCAGAGACCACAGCGTTTGCTCCACGGCGGGGCGGGAGATGATACTTTCAAAGTGCCGGGTCGCGAAATGCGTGGCGATAGCGCGCGCGTGTTCGCGTTCGTCACTTGCCGACTCGTTAAAGCCGACTGTGAAGCTGCGCAGATCAGGCAGCATCGGTTTGGCGATCGCGGTGAGCAGGCTGGAGTCGATGCCGCCGCTGAGGAAGCAGCCGACCGGAACGTCCGAGTCAATTTGTGCCGCGACGGCGTTGGCCAAGGCTGCATCGACGGCGTCGACGGCGTCGTCGCGGCTCTGGAAACGCGGCTCGTCCTCAGCGACATCGTAGCGTTTGACAGTTAGCGAGCCGCTGGCAAAGACCGCAAAGTGTCCCGCCGGTAACTTGGCCATGCCGCGGAAAATGGCCTGATCGTGGGGCACATAGCCGAAGGCGAGGAAGCTGCTGACCGCTTGTGCCGAAATCGCCCTCGGAAAATCCGGGTCGCCGACGATCGCCTTCGGTTGCGAGGCGAAACTGAACCGCTTGCCATACTGGGCGTAGTAAAGGGGCTTGACTCCCACTCTGTCACGGGCGAGGAACATTGATCCTCGACGGGCGTCCCAGAGGCCGAACGCAAAAATGCCGCGCAAATGCCGCAGGCAATCCGTCCCCCACTCTTCGTAGGCATGAACGATGACTTCCGAATCGGCGCGGGAGACGAAGCTGTGGCCGAGACAAAGCAGTTCTTCGCGCAAGGTCCGGTGGTTGTATATCTCGCCATTGAATGTGAGCCAGATTGTTCCGTCCTCGTTGGCAAGCGGCTGGGCACCAGCCGGTGACAAATCGATAATGGCCAGCCTGCGGTGGCCGAGACGGACGCGCCCTTCGTCGAGCGAACGCACACCCCGGCCATCGGGACCGCGATGGGCCAGGCTGTCGAGCATGCGGTCGAAGTGCTCGGCCGGCAGCGAAGCGGTTGGGCAGATGACGCCGAGGATTCCGCACATGCTAGCCGCCTGCAGCGTTCTCCTGCGTTGCGACTCGCCTGCGGGCTGTGGCGAATAACGGCGAAACGACGGGATCATGAAAATGCAGGATATCGAAACCGGCTGACTCTATGATTTCACGGAACTCCTCTGATCGCATAGGGTGATCGTGCCACGGTGTCAGGGCGTCGAAGGTAATCTGCTTTTCCAGTTCGATTACTGCGGCAGCGGAAGTTTTACCGCCTTCGCCGTATTCAGGGATATGGTAGAAGGGAATCAATCGATAGGCGAGCGCATGCGTCGATCGGTATCGGTAAAGCAGACGATTCAAGTGGTGCAGCAATGGGCCAATGATATCGACGTAGGTGACGATCACGCGCCATGGAAGTCGCTTGGTCAGCCATCGGTATTTATAGCGCCATTCGGCCATGTGGTCCGGAGAGCGCTTGTACGAGTGGACAAACAGTAGTCCGCCAGGACGAACCTTGGCACAAATCCTTCGCAAGGCCTCAGCTGGATCTGGCGTGTGCTGCAGGACTCGATGACAATAAACTATGTCAAATGCCTCGTCCGGATAGGGGATTTCGTATATCGAGCCCTGAAAAAAGCGCAGTCGCTTGTCGGTAAGAAATTGTGCAGCGCGTTCGACGGAGGTGCTCAGATCGAACGAATGGATCTCGCTGAACGGCAGTGTCAACAGGACCTCTGTATCGTCGCCACCGCCCATGCCGCATTCGAGAAGTGTTTTGCCTGCGAGATTGACCTCGCCAAAGTGCGTTCGCTCGAGGATAACTTGACGAAGGTTGTAACCGGGGTTGCGTGCGTCGCTCCGGTTGCTATGCCAACGCTTCCACTGGTAGCCAAAACTCTCAGCGTAGTTATCTTCCGGCGACACGAATCTTGGAATGCCGTCGCGGATGACGGCCACTTTCCTTCCGTCAACCGGATTCACGTAGTGGATCCCATCCAGGCGAAGCAGGGTTTGCGTCTTGGGATCAGTGAATTGGATCATATGGAAAATCAGAGGAAAAGGTGCAGTCGGACTCGAATACAAGTCCAGATTGGGGGGGCTTCGAACAGGTCAATCCTAGGCGATGCGGCAGACTTTAACCTGACAACTCTTCCACCTTGAATCATTTGCAAAGCCCAACATTAGTACGCGGGAAATACTCTCGACCAGAGAGAGCCGCAACGCTGGAAAGAGATGCTCGGACTGAACTACCAGACCACAACTCTCCAGAAGCTTACGAAATTCAATACTGTTCCACTCACGGACATGCTGAGGATGGCCTGACTTAACGCAATCAATTCCCCTGAGCCGGTCTCTCTCGGGCGTAGAGAATATTAGTAGTCCTCCAGTGGCCGCAAGATTCTTGCACAAGTCAATACAGGGGATCGGATTGTGCAGATGCTCAAGCACGTCAGAGCAAATGACAAGGTCAGCCTTATGAGTTCCGATAGCGCTGCACTTCTCTAGGTCTATTGCAGTGAACTTTGCTGTGGGTAGCTGAGATGCTGCTAGATATCCAATGCTTGCCTGATCAAAAAGAAAAATTTCTCTGGTCAGATCTCCAAAAAATATTTTTGTCTTTACGGCTGGACCACATCCAACATCTGCAATGCTCTTCAAGTGATCGTGCTGAAATCGCTTTCTTGCCAGGCTGTAGACGTAATACTGATAGGCCGACGAAGTTCGCAGACGCTCTTCGGTCCAGAAGACTTGGGTACCACCATTTTTGTCTAAAGACGAAGCTTCAGGGTTGTGAAGATAACCTGATTTTACAAAGTAGTCCGAATTCATCGATGTCTTCAAGTTGCTCGTTGCGCACCCCAAAATACGCATCGCTGCGCCGCCGCCAAGCCCCTAGAGTCGCACAGGAGCATAGCCTGCCCAGCCCGAATCAATAACGATGAATGCGCCAAATTGGCAGTTTGCTCCGACTTCCCCTCCTTCACCAACCAGTAGCGCACACGAAACATAATACTTGCCGCTGCCAAGCTGACATTTGTTCAACGTGACTACTTGTTCAAAGGTATTTTGTGCGGCAAGATTGGCTCCCTCAACTGGCCGCCTTATCTCGGCAATATTCTGCATCTCGCTGTCGGTCAAAACGATTAACAGACTGACATTCTGTTCGGTCCTTCTCTTGCTTCTGATGGTAAAGCTGATGTCAATGTGCTGAATGTCCGGCCGCGATGGGTTCGAATCATCGCTCGTCGAGCGCTCCGACACGTTAATCGCCTCAATCGCCAATATGTCCGACTGGACGTTGCACTGATCCATGAGGGGCTCGTGTTTGCTGCTATAGACTGCGATCCCGGCGGTTGGGTTGCCATTGAATAAAGTGACCTGCCCACCGTCCACATGGGCCACGCTTGTCGCCACTCGCCCGACCTGCGCCATAGAGTGGGAAACAAAAACTACCGCGCAATTCTGCATCAGTTTATGCATGCGATTGAAGCACTTTCCGCGGAATGCGGCATCGCCGACCGCCAATACTTCATCCAGAAGCAGAATATCAGGCTCCAGCGCGGTCGCCGCGGCGAACCCCAGTCTTAGCTGCATTCCCGAACTGTAGCTTTGCACTGGCGTATCAATAAAGTCACCAAGCTCTGCAAAGTCGATTATCTCGTCGATCTTCTCCTCAATCTCGAACATGCTTAGTCCAAGGATCGAGGCATTGACGTGGATGTTTTCCCTGCCAGTCAGGATCGGATTGAATCCGGCACCAAGAGCTATCAGTGCGCCGACACGGCCTCGTACTTCGATTCGACCTTGGTCGGGTTTGATCAGTCCATTCAGAAGTCGCAGCAGCGTTGTCTTGCCAGCGCCATTGCGGCCAATCAGGCCAAGGCATTCGCCCCGCTTGAGTTCCAAATTTACATCCTTCAGCGCCCAAAACTCGTTCGCCCTTAGTTGGCCGCTTCCACCATGACGCCGGCCCATAATTTCGTTGCCCAAATCCTGCATTCCGTACCACAAGGATTTCTTCAGGCTGCGGCAGAATCTCTTTGAGACGCCCTCCACCTTGATCAGCGTGTCGTTCATGTCACGAACTCATCCGCTCGATGATGATGGGCATTGCCAGCCGATAGACGATCCAGACCGCCAGCAGAACGAACATAGCCAAGATATTGGTGACCAGGAAATAGTGCAACCATTCCGGCGCGCCCCCGGTGAGCCAGGCCCGAGTGGTTTCAATCAGCGGCGTCAGCGGATTGAGAAGCAGCAGGGTACTGAGCGTGCCTTCGCCCCGCAGCGGGTAAACCACCGGCGTCAGATACATTAGGAATTGCATCAGGATGGGCAAGCCCTTGCCGATGTCGGTATAGAGCAGGCCGATGGGGGTGAGGAAGAGTCCGATTGCGGTTCCGGCAAGGATCAGTGAGGCGATGCCAAATGGCACAAGAACAATTTTCCAGTCGGGAAAGATGCCGGAGGCGACCAGCACGACAAGCAGGATTGCCAGCTTGATGGCCGCGTTGAACAGGACCTGGTAGATGCCGGAGACCACGATCGCTTCGCGCGGGAAGTTGATCTTGGCCAGCATCTCGCGAGCCGCCGAGACTCCTTGCATGGGTGCGGTGACGGCTTCCATGAATATTGCCCAGAGCATGGTCCCGATCAACACAAAAACAGGGTAAGGCAGATCGGTTGCGGCGACTGTCAATATGCCGCTGATACTCAGAAACACCCACACCGCGGTATTCGCCAGCGGCAGTATCAGGGCCCACAGAAATCCCAGCGCCGTCTGGCGGTACTGGGCACTGATGTCGCGCACCGCGAGTCGCCAGGACAATTCGCGGGACATGCGCAGGTCATGGACCATGTTGCGGAACATCCTGCCGGGGTTTGCGATTGCCGATTCCGGCGTGTAGATCGTGACGGGTTGAGGATCTTGACTAATCATGTGGTGGGCCCGCTATCAGCGACGGCGGACAGCATTGACCGGCGCGTTAGGGCGGGCAGTGTGTGCATCATCAGCGTCGTGTCGCCAGCACCGACCTTAGCGGGGGTGGCGGTGGCTCGGCCTTCAATCAGTCGCCATTGCATCGAAGCGGAATCGGAAGTCATGGGAATATTCTATCGGGTCACGTGGGCAGGTGCGTCCGCTGAGGTCGATCCGATTTCGGTAATCGCATCGGCAAGCCCGATCGTCCGCGCATCGTTTGCCATGGCATAGCCATCGGTACCGGAGTAAACGACCTTGCCGGAGGAAAGGCCCAAGTCACGCAGCGCCTCATGGTATCCCCGCGTGATGCGCGGCGCGAGGCCGAACTTGACTTCCCATGCATCTATCTGCGTACCGCGTTCAAGCAGAAGGTCGAGTTCCGCGCCTGTACTGGTGCGGTAGAACGATGCACGAGTGCCTTCCGCCGCGTGGCCGATCAAATGTTCGATCACGAAGCCTTCCCATGACGCACCGACGGTAGGGTGTGCGAGGAGGTCTTCCAGGCGTGTTATTCCCAGCAGCGAATGAACCAGACCGCTATCGCGCAGGTAGACCTTGGGCGACTTGACCAGACGCTTGCCGAGATTGGCGTGATGCGGCGGCAGGATGCGCACCATGAAGGTATCGCTCAGTACTTCGAGATAGTGGCGGGCAGTCGGTGGCGATATGCCGAGGTTTCTGGCCAATTGACTGCTGTTCCAGAGTTGGCCATGCAGATGTGCCAGCATGGTCCAGAAGCGGCGCAGGTGCTCGGAGGGCAGTCGCATCCCGAGCTGTGGGATGTCACGCTCCAGAAATGTGCGGATATAGGCCTCGCGCCAGCGCGCGCTGGCCAGATCGCTGCTGGCGAGGTAACTGCCGGGGTAGCCGCCACGCAACCAGAGACGTTGCTGGTTTTCCGGTGTGGCACCTATTTCGTCAAGGGTAAAGGGCGTGAGTTCGTGGTATTCGACCCGCCCGGCCAACGACTCGGCGCTCTGGCGGCGCAGATCCGGCGAGGCTGAACCGAGCAATAGAAAACGCCCCGGACGCCGGTCGTTATCGACCAGAACGCGCAGTTGCGGAAACAGTTCAGGTGAGCGCTGGACTTCGTCGATGATGACGAGCTTGTCGGCAACGGAATTGAGAAAAATTTCTGCATCCCGCAGTTTTGCGATATCCGACGGGCGTTCGAGGTCGAGAAAAACTGCCTCGCGCTCCTGCGCAATTACTCTGGCGAGCGTCGACTTGCCTACCTGTCGAGATCCTAGCAAGGCAACGATCGGGAATTGGTCGAGAGATTCGTCCAGTCGGGGGGCGATTCGTCTGGGAATCATTGCTGTATTATGAAGTGCAAGCTTTCAAAATACAATGATATTTGTCAGTGGGTCGACGGTTTGAACTCCCGCTGCGCCCAGTCGACGGTTCGTCTCAAAGCTAGCGAAAGCGGGATCAATACGTCCAGACCAAGTTCGATGCGTGCTCGTTGTATTTCGGGGACGTAGCGTTCGGCAGGCCCTGGAGTTGGCGCAAGGGCAATTTGGACCGCTGATGCATCGGTGGTTGCGGCAACGTGCTGTGCCAGGCCCGCGAGGCTGATCGCCTGATCCGATCCGATGTTGTAGGGGCGGTTGGGCTTGCCTTTGAGCAGGAGGGTAAGCAGCCAGATGACCAGATCGGCGGCGTAAAGGTAGCTGCGCACGGACCTACCGTCACCATGAATTCGGATCGGTCCGCGGCTAAGCGCATCGCGGATGAAACTGCCCATGGCGAATTTTTCGGTAAGGGGGAGGTAGGGTCCGACGAAGGCGAAGCCGCGGGTGATTACACAGTCGATGCCAGATGAGGAGCACATGATTTCAGAGATCCGCTTCAGTTCGCCGTATGTGGAGCCAGCGTCTGCGAGGTCGGGGCCGCCGCGGTGGTCCTCCGGGATATGACTCAGTTCCGCCGGTTGGCGGCCATAGACCGCGCCTGAGCTGGCAAACAGCAGGCGTCTGGCCCCGTTGCTGCGGGCGAACTGCAGCACGCGCTCGGTGCCGTGCAGGGTCTGCAGGATTGTGGCTGTGCCTCCAGCGACGACTTCTGCGGCCGAGGCGGTGGCGAAGTGGAGGACGTACTCGAAATGCGTAGCGGGAAATCTGAAGTCGGCCGTGTCGCCGGTGAGCCAGGAGAATTCCCTGCGCGCCGCGAGGTGTGGCGCCTCCCTGTAGAAGCGGGCGGGGTCGCGGCTCAGGATCGTGGCGCTGACCCCGGCCCCGAGCAGGTCATTGGCAGCAGCAATGCTCTCGAGAAGCCACTTGCCGTAGAAGCCGGTGCCGCCGGTGACGAAGAAGTGCGCACCAGAAAGTTCCGGCCACAAATGGGTGGTATTCCGGACCATGTGTTCCCGGTCGTCGGGTGAAATCGGCGGCTGCGACACGCTCAGAATCCAACCCCCAGAAATTCGCCGATCCGGTCGGCTGCGTAGTCCAGCATCTCGGTCGTCAGCCCCGGATAGACGCCGATCCAGAAGCTGCGCTCGGTGATCGCGTTGGCCACGGCCAGATCGCCGCTGATGCGGAACTCGCGGCCCTTCATGTAGGGCTGGCGCGTGACGTTGCCAGCGAACAGCAGGCGCGTGCCGATCTTGTGCTGGTCCAGATAGCGCAGCAGGTCAACCCGGCTGCAGGGCGCGTTCTCGCGCAAGGTGATGAGGAAGCCAAACCAGGCAGGCGTGCTGTCGGCTGTCACCTCGGGAAGGATGATGAACTCTTCGCAGGCGCGCAAGCGTTCGGTCAAATGCGCGAAGTTGGATTTTCGCGCGGCGATGAATTCGTCCAGCCGCGCCATCTGCGCGACGCCGAGCGCGGCCTGCATGTCGGTCATCTTGAGGTTGTAGCCGGCGTGTGAATAGGTGTACTTGTGGTCGTAGCCACAGGGCAGGTCGCCCAGTTGCCAGTCGAAGCGCTTGCCGCAAGTGTTGTCCTTGCCCGGCGCGCAATAGCAGTCGCGGCCCCAGTCGCGGAAGGATTCGACACTGCGCGCCAGCAGCGGATCGTCGGTGAATACGGCACCGCCTTCGCCCGTGGTGATGTGGTGTGCCGGGTAGAAGCTCAGCGTGCCCAGGTGGCCGAAGCTGCCGACGCTCCTGCCATGCAGCAGCGAGCCAAAGGCATCGCAGCAGTCTTCGATCAGCCACAGGCCGTGCTCGTCGGCCAGACGGCGCAATGCGGCGGCCTCGAAGGGATTGCCCAGGGCGTGGGCCAGCATGATGGCCCGGGTGCGTGGACCGATTGCCGCCTCTATGGATTGCGGCGTCGGGTTGTAGGTCGGCAGCGCAGAGTCGACGAACACCGGGATCAGGCCGTTTTGCAGGATCGGGTTGATGGTGGTGGGGAAGCCGGCGGCCGCTGTGATGACTTCGTCACCGGGTTTGAGGGCCCGGTCGCCCAGCAGCGGCGAGGTGAGGGCGGATAGGGCCAGCAGATTGGCCGATGACCCGGAATTGGTGGTCATCGCCCGCGTCACGCCGATGCGTTGTGCAATAAGGCGTTCGAACTCGTCATTGAAGCGGCCGGTGGTGAGCCAGCCATCGAGTGCCGCGTCCACCAGCGCCACGTAGGCCCCGGCGTCGAGGACGCGGCCGGCGGGCGGTACCGGGGTGATTCCCGGCGCAAAGGGCGCACGAAGCTCTTTCGCGGCCGCGTAGTCGCGAACCTGGTCCAGAATGGTTTGCCGCAGCGTGTCGTTGTTCACGGAATTGAGCCCACGTTTACCACTGCTTCCATGGCGCCTGACCGCTGGCCCAGAGTTCTTCCAGCAGGGCCTTTTCGCGCAGCGTGTCCATCGGCTGCCAGAAGCCGCCATGGCGGAAGGCGGCAAGCTGCCCGGTGGCGGCCAGATTCTGCATCGGCTCCCTTTCCCACAGCGTATCGTCGCCCTCGATGTGATCCAGGGCGGCAGGGGAGAGCACGAAGAAGCCACCGTTGATCCAGTCGCCGTCGCCGCGCGGCTTTTCCTGGAAGCCTCGGGCGCGTGGCCCGTCCAGGTCGAGACGACCAAAGCGGCCCGGCGGACGGACTGCCGTTACCGTGGCCAGGCATTTTTCCTCACGATGAAATGCCAGCAGCGCACCGATATCGATGTCCGCAACTCCATCGCCGTAGGTCATGCAGAAATCCGCGTCATCGACAAAGCGCCGAACGCGCCGCAGGCGCCCCCCGGTCAGTGTCTGTTCGCCCGTATCGACCAGGGTAATGTTCCATGGCTCGGACTGATTCTGATGCAGTTCGACGCTATTCTGCGCAAGATTGATGGTCACGTCTGAATTGTGCAACGCCAGGTTGGAGAAGTACTCCTTGACCATGTAGCCCTTGTAACCCAGACAAATCACGAAGTCGGTAATGCCGAAGTGCGCATAGCCCTTCATGATGTGCCAGAGAATGGGTTTGCCGCCGATTTCGACCATCGGTTTGGGACGGAGCACGGTCTCTTCCGCCAGACGCGTACCGAGACCGCCGGCGAGTATCACTGCTTTCATTATGGGAATTGAATACTTGTCCGAGTTCAGCTTGGCAAATGTTATCAGAGCCGGGCCGTCGATCAGCGCCTTTGCCAGGCCAATAAACAATCCCCTTATCCCCAAATAGAAATAATCGCATTGGCGCGGGAAGGGGAAATTGTTAACCTTGCGCCTTCCTAGAAAAACCACCATAAGAGGAGACTTGGCATGGCGTTGGTCAATCCGCACGGCGGAGGCAGTCTGAGACCCCTATTGCTCGAGGGCGAGGCGCTGATCGCCGAGTTGGCACGTGCTTCCTCGCTGCCCAAGGTCAAGGTTAGTTCGCGCGAGAAGGGCGATATCATCATGCTGGGCATCGGCGGCTTTACCCCGCTCGATGGTTTCATGACCCATACCGACTGGCAGGGTGTCTGCGACGGCATGAAAATGGCCAATGGTTTGTTCTGGCCGATCCCTATCACTTTGTCTACCGACGCTGCCACTGCCGCAGGTTTCCATACCGGTGGCGATATTGCCCTGATCGATCCGGACGACGATTCGATCCTGGCCACCATGAAGGTGACCGAGAAGTACTCGATCAACAAGGCACACGAGTGTGCCACCGTGTTCAAGACCACCGACATCGAGCATCCCGGCGTCAAGATGGTCATGGAGCAGGGCGAGGTCAATCTCGCCGGCCCGATCAAGGTCCTGTCGCAAGGCGATTTCCCGGAGAAGTACGGCGATCTCTTCCTGTCGCCCAAGCAGACCCGGGCCAAGTTTGAAGAAATGGGCTGGAGCAAGGTCGCAGCCTTCCAGACGCGCAACCCGATGCACCGTTCGCACGAATATCTGGCCAAGATCGCCATCGAGACTTGCGACGGCGTGCTGATCCACTCGCTGCTGGGCAACCTGAAGCCCGGTGACATTCCGGCCGATGTGCGTTCCGAAGCGATATCCACGCTGGCCGAAAACTACTTCGTCAAGAACACCGCACTGCAGGCGGGCTACCCGCTCGACATGCGTTATGCCGGTCCGCGCGAGGCGCTGCTGCACGCGCTGTTCCGCCAGAACTATGGCTGCTCGCACCAGATCGTCGGTCGCGACCATGCCGGTGTCGGCAGCTATTACGGCCCCTTCGACGCCCATCACATATTTGACGAGTTGCCCAAGGGCTCCTTGGAGACCCAGCCGCTGAAGATCGACTGGACCTTCTGGTGCTTCAAGTGCGGCGGCATGGCCTCGGCGCGCACCTGCCCGCACGGTGATGCCGATCGCCTGATGCTCTCCGGCACCAAGTTGCGCAAGATGTTGTCCGAAGGCGGCGAAGTGCCCGCCGAGTTTTCCCGACCGGAGGTTCTGGAGGTGCTGCGCACCTACTACGCCAGCCTGGCCGAGCATGAGAAGGTCGAAGTCAAGTTGTCCGGACATTCGGCCCGCTGAAGCAGCAGATCCCCGCGAAATCCCAAGCGTTTTTTTGATGACCCACACGTAACCTAGGAGTAGAGACCAAATGCCAACCTTTGTTCGTACCGAGAAGTGCGATGGCTGCAAGGGGCAGGACAAGACTGCCTGCATGTACATCTGCCCGCATAACCTGATGAAGCTCGACAAGGACGGTTCCGAAACCGGCCATGCCATGAAGGCTTTCAACCAGGAGCCGGAGCAGTGCTGGGAGTGCTACTCCTGCGTCAAAATTTGCCCGCAAGGCGCCATCGAATGTCGCCACTACGCGGACATCGTGCCCCTGGGCGGCTCGGTTCAGCCGCTGCGCGGATCTGACTCGATCATGTGGACCATCAAGTTCCGCAACGGCACCCTGAAGCGTTTCAAGTTCCCGATCCGCACCACGGCCGAAGGCTCGATCGACTGCTACGGCGGCAAGCCGATGCCGAAGATGTCCGAACTCACCATCGATGGCGTTTTCACCAAGTCCATGATGGGTGGCTTCCGTGCCGGCAACCCTGCCGAGCTGATCCGTAAATAATCGACCAATCGAGGAACAAAAAATGGCTGGAACATTTGAAGCACCGGAAGTCGTCTACGAAGAACTGGACATTCTGCTGGTCGGCGGCGGCATGGCCTGCTGCGGTACGGCATATGAAATGATGCGCTGGGCCGAAGCCCTCAAGCTCGA
>CAMBRI010000089.1 GCA_945870205.1 Sulfuritalea hydrogenivorans sk43H
GCCGCCGCGGCACGGATGCTGGCGCAGCCGCAGGCCACGGTGGCCGACAGCCTCGAATGCATGGCCGAACAGCGCCGGCTCGGTGCCGGCGAGGCGCCGACCCTGGCGCATCTTGGCACCATGGATCCGCTCGCCGCCCGCCGCGTGCGTGCTGCGCGCATTGCCCGCGACATGGCGGTCGTGCGCCGTGCGCTCAAGGTGCTGGCGGCGCTCGATTCGAAGGCTGGCGGCCAGGGCGGCTCCGATTACCCGCCGCTTGCGGCGGAAGGCGAGATGCCGCTGGTCGACCCGCTGGCCGATCTCGTTGTCCTGCCGCCCGATGCCCGTGAGGCGGCCAAGTCCTTGCAGCAGGACCTGGGCGAAATCCCGCGCGAGGCCCTGCATGCCGCCGGCCCGGGTGCCTGGCAGCCGGTCGAAGGCGGCGAGGAGCCGGTAGTGGTTGCCGATGACGCGGCGCAGCCCGATGCGCTATATGACGAGTGGGACTACCGGCGCGGCGCCATGCGGCGTGGCTGGTGCCACCTCTACGAAACCGAAGGGCAGGCCGGCGAGCATGAGTGGGTCGATGAAGTGCGTACCCGCCATGCCCACCTGATTCGCAGCATTCGCCGCCGCTTCGAGGCCCTGCGCGGCGAACACAAGCCGCAACGGGGCCAGTTCGACGGCGAGGAAATCGACCTCGATGCGCAGGTCGAGGCACGCGCCGACCGCAGAAGCGGCGGCGAAGCTTCGCCGCGGCTGTTCATCCAACGCCGCCGGGTCGAGCGCTCGCTGGCCGTGATGTTCATGGTCGACATGAGCGGTTCGACCAAGGGTTGGGTCAATGATGCCGAGCGCGAATCGCTGGTGCTGCTGTGCGAGGCCATCGAAGCGCTGGGCGACAGCTACGCCATTTACGGCTTTTCCGGCTGGACCCGCACGCGCTGCGACATCTACCGCATCAAGCGTTTCGCCGACCGCTACGACCATGCCACGCGCAGCCGCATCGCCGGCATCGAGGCCAGGGATTACACGCGAATGGGGGTGGCCGTGCGCCACCTCTCTGCCCTCCTGCATCGGCAGCACGCCCGCCACAAGCTGCTGGTGACGCTCTCCGACGGGCGGCCCGACGACTACGGCGACGAATACCGCGGCCGCTACGGTATCGAGGACACCCGCCGCGCCCTGCTCGAAGCGCGTGAGAAGGGCGTTCGCAGCTACTGCGTCACCATCGACCGCCACGGCGCCGACTACCTGCCGCAACTCTACGGGCCGGCGCACTATGCGGTGATCGACGACGCTAGGAAACTGCCCCAAAAGATTGCCGAGATCTACCGCAAGCTGACCGGCTGAGCCGGATCCAGCGACAACACAGGGAGGAGACATGAACGAGTTTTCAGGCGAGTTTTCCAACAAAGTGGCCATTGTCACGGGTTCGAGCAGCGGGATCGGCGAGGCCATC
This sequence comes from Sulfuritalea hydrogenivorans sk43H, assembly GCA_945870205.1. Taxonomy (GTDB): domain Bacteria; phylum Pseudomonadota; class Gammaproteobacteria; order Burkholderiales; family Rhodocyclaceae; genus Sulfuritalea; species Sulfuritalea hydrogenivorans_A. The sequence continues at coordinate 1,442 of CAMBRI010000089.1, forward strand.
GCGCGGCGGCTCTCGGCCCTGGGCGCCTCGGTGGTGATCAATTCGGCGAATTCGGTCGAGGCGGGTAGCCGCGTCGCCGCGGAACTGGGCCGGGACGCGCTGTACGTGCAGGCCGACATCAGCGACAAACAGGCCGGGGAGGACTTGCTGGCCGCGACCATCGCGCGCTTCGGCAAGCTCGACATCCTGGTCAACAATGCCGGCTGGACTACCGTGGTGCCGCATCAGGACCTCGCGGCGCTGACCGACGAGATCTTCGCCCGCACCTTCGACATCAACGTCATGGGCACCTGGATGCTGACCAAGGCGGCCATGCCGCTGCTGAGGCAAAGCGAGGACGGCAATGTCATCAACATCACCTCGATTGCCGGCGTGCGCCCGGTGGGCAGTTCGATTGCCTATTCCATGGCCAAGGCCGCGCTGAACCAGATGACGCGCCTGCTGGCCAAGTCCTGTGCCCCGGTGCGGGTCAATGCCGTGGCCCCCGGCCTGGTGGCAACGCCATGGACCAGGGACTGGCAGGCGCAGCACGATGCCGTAAAGGCCCGCGCGCCGCTGCAGCGCTCCGCCACGCCCGACGACTGCGTCGAGGCCACCCTCGGCCTGCTGCGCAGCCGCTATGCCACCGGTCACATCTTCGTGGTCGATGGTGGTTTGACCCTGGCGATGTAGGTGCTGAGTTGGCCGACATGATGACGCGAATCGCCGCTGTGCCAAGGCGGAACTTTGTCGGAAACGCTGTCTATGCACGCAACCGGCGCCGCCTGCTTCTGTTGTCGCCGCTGCTTGCGCTGCTGCCCGGCGCGCTGCATGCCGCGCCGGCGTTGATTGCGACGCCGACACAGATGCTCGGCCCCTTCTACCCGCTGCAGCCGGACGAGCGCGCCGGCAACGATCTGACGACTGTCGACGGCAAGGGCAGGGCGCGCGGTGCGCCGCTGACCATCGTCGGCCGCGTGCTCGATGGCGCTGGCCGGCCGCAGGCAGGCGTGCTGCTCGAAATCTGGCAGACCAACGCCCATGGCCGCTACCACCATCCGCACGACGACAGCCCGCAGCCGCTCGATCCGCAGTTCCGCGGCTATGGCCGCGCCACGACTGATGCCGACGGTGGCTACCGTTTCCTCACCATTCAGCCGGTGGCCTATCCGGGACGCACACCGCATGTGCATTTTCGCGTCAGCCGTGCCAGCCGCGAACTGCTGGTGACCCAGATGTACCTGCCCGGTGCAGCCGGCACCGGCAACAATCGCGATACCTTGTTCGCCTCGATTCGCGAACCGGCGGCGCGCGAGTTGCTTATAGGGGTTGGTCAGTCCGATGTCCCTGAACGGCTGCGGTTCGACATCGTGCTTGAGCCTGGCTGACACTGTGTTTCCGGCCGGCCGGGCACTACGCGATGCCCGCTACGCATCGCCCCGCGCCAGCGAACGAAGCAAAGTCGCGAACAGGGTATCGGGGTCGAAGGGCTTGTTCAGGAAGTCATCCATTCCCGCTTCCAGGCAGCGGGCTTTGTCTTCGGCAAACACGTTGGCGGTCATGGCAATGATCGGCGTTGCCTGAAATCCGGGAATCTGGCGGATCTGCCGGGTCGCCTCGAGCCCGTCGACATTCGGCATCTGCATGTCCATGAAGATCGCCGCGTAGGGGGTTTCCTGCGCAAGGGCGACTGCCTGTGCGCCATCTTCCGCGGTATCCACCACAAGGCCGGTGTCCTCCAGCTGGATCAGGGTGATTTCCCGGTTTATCCGCTCGTCATCAGCGACCAGAATCCGCCGGCCCTGGTAGCGCCGGCGGATTTCTCCCTCGGCATCGTCGCTTGCTACGGCTGCTGGCGCGGCCGCTTCGCCGCCCTTTTTCAGCCTGGCGGTAAACCAGAAAGTACTGCCGACCCCCGGCTTGCTGTCGACGCCGGCATCGCCGCCCATCAGTTCCGCCAGGCGTCGGGTAATGGCCAGCCCGAGGCCCGTGCCGCCGTACTTGCGGGTGATTGAATTGTCGGCCTGCTCGAAGGCCTTGAACAGCCGGGGCATTGCCTCGGGCGCAACGCCGATGCCGGTATCCTGAACCTCAAAACGTAGCAGGATCACGTCGGCGGTTTCCTCCTGCGTGACTGCGCGCAGGGTCACCGTGCCTTTCTCGCTGAACTTAATGGCGTTGGTCGCATAGTTGAGCAGCGCCTGCTGCAGCCGGGTCGGGTCGCCCAGAAGCCTGAGTGGCAGGGGGTAGGTCTCGATCGAAAAACCGAGGTTTCTGGCCTTGGCGCGCTCGGCGAGGATAGAGCTGACATTTGCAAACAGGCTATCGATGGCGACCGGTGCTTCCTCGAGCACGAGCTTCCCGGCCTCGATCTTCGAAATATCCAGGATGTCGTTGATGATGGCGAGCAGATGCTGGCCGGAGCTGTCGATCGTGTCCAGGCGTGCCGCCTGCTGTGGCGTCACGCCGCCGCGTCGCAGCAGGTGCGCCATGCCCAGGATGCCGTTCATCGGGGTGCGGATCTCGTGGCTCATGTTGGCCAGGAAGGCACTCTTGGCGACGCTGGCGGCTTCGGCCTGCAGTGTTCGCAGTTGCAGTTGCTGGTTCAGTTGCTCAAGCTGCAGCTGCGCATTTTTCAGTTCGGTGATGTCGGAAAACAGGCCGAATACACCGCGCACCTCATTGCCCCGGACATCAGGAACGTAGTTGGCCCAGAGATAAACGGTCTTTCCTTCATGTTCGGGCGAAGTCCTCAGGAACGACAGGCTCTCTCCGCGCAGCGCCGCTTGCAGGAAGGGCAGACTCTTTTGATACGTGTTCTCGCCCAGCACGTCCCGCACATGAATGCCCTGCATCTCCGCGGCGCTTTTTCCGAACCACTCACGGTAGGCCTTGTTGGCGAATTCATAGCGCATATCTCTGTTGAGATAGGCGATCTGCCCCGGGATGGCGTCGATCACCAGTTGCATGAAGCTCTCGCTGGCCTCGGCGGCTTCCTTGGCCAATTCGAGGTCCCTGGTGCGCCGTTCTACCCGTTCTTCGAGGCGTTCGTTTATTTCGCGCAGTGTCGCCTCCGCCTGCTTGCGTTCCGTGATGTCGATGTAAATGGAGACAAAACCGCCGCCGGGCAGCGGCATGCCACGAATCTCCAGCACCTTGCCGTTGGGGCGCACGCGCTCGATCCTGTGGGCCTGGAAGTGGCGGGCACGGTCGAGCGAGACGGCGACCTGCTGCTCGGGGTCCCCCGGGCCGTATTCGCCGCGTGCCACGTTGTAGCGGATGAAATCTTCGAAACGGACATCCTTGTTGGCGAACAGGGATTCCGGGAAATCCAGCATTTCGGCGAAGAGCGCGTTGTGCAAGGCAAGGCGCAAATCCGCGTCGACCACCGATATGCCACCGGGGAAATTCTCGATGATGGCCGACAGCATGTTGTTCTGCCGCTGCAGCTTCTCCGCGGCAAGGCTCCTCTCGACGGCGATCGCGGTGAGGTGGGCGGTTTGTTCGAGCAGCTGGACGTCGGTTTCTGCTGGCGCGCGCACTTCAAGGTGGTAAATGGAAAATGCCCCCAGCACCTGATCCGACGAAGAAAGAATCGGCTGCGACCAGCAGGAACCCAGATCGGCTCTGGCGGCGAGTTCCCGGTAGGCCGCCCAATAGGCATGCGTCGCGATGTCCTCGACGATGACGCGTTCACCGGTAAATGCCGCCGTTCCCCACGAGGCGACACCCATGCCGATCTCGATGCCGGCAATGGCGGAGTTGTAGGACTCCGGCAGGCTGGGTGCGACGGCCTTGGTGAGATGCCGGCCATCGGCGTCAAGCAGCGAAACGCTGCACAGCATTCCGGGGTTGAGTTGTTCGACGCCCAGCACGATGGCCTCGAGTATTCCGGCCAGCGATTCGGTGCCGGAGAGCAGTTCCAGGATGTGGCTGCGGAACTGCTCGTATTTCCGGGCCTTGTTGCGCTCCGTGATGTCGATGAAACTGCCGCGTATCAGTCGCCTGTCGGCGGCAGGCAAGCGCACCAGGCGCACTTCGCAGAGCAGGATCTTGCCGCGGGCATTGCGGATGGTGCGTTCAAAGAAAACCTGCTTGCCCTCCAGCGCCTGATCGAGCATTTCCCGGACGTTGTCGGCGGCGGTCTTGCCCTTGAACTGTCCCGGCGGATAAAAGTTTTCCGGGCCGGATGCCAGCAACTCTTCACGCGTACAGCCATAGAGGATCTCGGCCTGGGCATTGACCTCGACGAAGTGGCCCTGATCGAGATCGTAGACCGTGATCGCATCGGGCGCCTGTTCCACCATCATGCGGAACTGGTCTTCGCTCTCGCGCAGGGACTTCGTCATCTCCCTGGCCAGGGCAATGGTTCTGTCACGGGTGGTGGCCAGCGACCAGGCGATGACAAAGAGCAGCAGGCTGACAGCAATGCCGCTGGCCAGGTTGCGCCGGGCCTGGGCGCTGTCCAGGGCCTCGGCGTCGAAGGCGGGGAGGCTTGCATACTGGACGGCCCAGGTGCGACCGCCGACCTTGAGGCTGTGCTGGCGCTGGAAGCCGGCAAGCGAGGCGCTGTGGTCCGGATGGCTGGCATGGAACAAGCGGGTCTCGTCGATCGACTCGCTGTCGTAGACGCGTAGCGCGACATCGCGCGGAAGCTTGCCGAGTATCCCGAGCATCAGGGCATCGATTCGAAAGCCGCCGGCAACAAAGCCCAGCAGTTTGCTGCGGCGCTCCTCGACGCCGGCCGGAATCTCGCCGTCGCGGTACACCGCCTGATACATCAGGAAGGCGGGCGTCGGCTTGTTCGGGTCGTCGATGACCAGATTGAGCTTGCCCGTGATGCGGTTTTCACCGCTGTCGCGGGCGTCTTCGAGCACGCGGCGTCGTTCCGGATTGGACCAGCTGTCCGAGCCTATCACCGGCAGATTGGATGCCGTGCGCGGCTCGACTGCGGTCACCAGCATGTAGTAGGGCCGGTCGCCGGGCGGGCGAATGGCGAAGTTCGGTTCCTCCTTGCGCAGGCGTGCGAGCAGCGCCTCGCGTTCGGAGTCGGTAGTGGCGCGGATATAGACAATTCCGGTGATGCCCGGGTAATTGTCGGTAACGCTCAGTGCTTCGTAAAGGCTGGCCCATTGAGCGCGGCTCGGATTGCCGGTTACGCCGACGTAGGCCCTGGAGCCGCGTAGCACTTGGGCGTAGGCGATCAGGCGCGACTGGACGGCGGCGTGCAGCTCATCGGTACGGGCGTCGAAACGCGCGCGGGCCTGGCGCTCACTGCTGTCGACACTGGTGCGCCAGCCGAGCAGGGTCAGACCCAGACCGAGAAACAGCACCACCCACGCCATCCACCGTTTCGGTTTCAGGGCGAGTTCGGGCCGATCCGGTTGCACGATTTTGTTTGTCATCTCCTCCTGCCCCTGCGGCCTTTAGAATCAGCCTTTATCGAACTGCCAGCGAACGGTGCACGATACCGGTGAACCCATGCTTGGGCAATGACGGTAATCAAGATATTGGTATGAGGTGGAAAAGGATGCCGCGGCGGCCTGATGCCATTGAACCTCTCTGCCGCCATAGGTGGAGCCGGTCTCTGGCAATGCTTTCGGACTTTCAGGAGGAATCATGGATGCGACGAACAAACTGCCACCCAGGGATGACGAGGGCTATCTGCTTGACCCGGGCGAATGGGGTGATGAACTGGCGGTGATTCTGGCGCGCCAGGAGGGGATTGATTTGAGCGAGGCGCACTGGGATGCAATCCGCTTTATGCGCGACTATTACCAGGAGCATCAGGTGATTCCCGACGTGCGCTTCGTCGCCAGGCATCTGGCGGCTCGTTTCGGCACTGCTTCGCGCAACATGATTTTCGAATTATTCCCCTATGGTTACGTAAAACAGGCCTGCAAGATTGCGGGCATGAGGCGCCCGCGAGGATGGAGTACGGGCTGATGCCGGCACCGGCGTAGCATCGAAATATCAAGGTTTCGATTGGCAAGGCACGGACCTTGCGCGGCAATCGACATGCTACGTATCCTCATCATTGACGAATCCCGTGCCCGCGCCTCGGAACTGTGCGCGGGGCTGGCCATGGCCGGCCACCAGGTGGCCGCCGCGCTGCCTTCAGTGCTTGACTATGTGCCGATGCACTGGGGCGGGCGCTTCATGTCCGGCCTCGGCGTCATTGCGCTGACCCTGCCGGCCAACGACCCGGTCTCGCACCAGCCCGAACTCAAACATGTGGCGGTGCAGGTGGAAAAGCTCGCTACCGGTTGGCAACTGGTGGCGATGCGCCGCGACGATGCAGGCGGCCTGCATGCCGCGCTGCAACCCTGGCTGGCGCGCTTTGACCATGCCACGCTGACGCTCGCCGGGCGCGAATCCACGGTGGCCGTGCTGCGCGCCTGGGGCGGTGCCGACAGTCCGCCGCCATCGCCGGAGCTGCTGGCCGAACTCGCCGCGGCGATGGGCCTCGATTCGCCGCAAATACTGGCTTTCAACGACGCCCGGCGCGGCGTCGCCAAGCGCGCCCTGATCGAGGAAGACCGCCTCGCCGGCGCCCTGTTGTGCAAGGAAACACGTGCCACCGACTGGCTGCTCGACCTCGTCGTGCGCGGTGGTAGCACCGCCGAGCTGCGCAAATGGCTGTTCGCCCCGCTGGCGACCCCGCCCGCCGCCGGTCCGGCGCGCGGCCGCATCGTCTGCAACTGCTTCGATGTCTCGGAAAACGAAATCCGCGCCGATCTGGCGGCGGGACTCGACTTGGCTGCGCTTCAGGCTAATCGCAAGTGCGGCACCAACTGCGACTCCTGCCTGCCGGAGTTGCGCCGCATGGTGACTGAATTGCCTGCTTTGGCCCCGCAAGCCGGCTGATTCGCCCCTCCACCTGCACTTGCCTGACGCGGCTTCGGCGGTCTTATCTCCCTGCTCTTGAAACGGGCTTGGCCGCCCCCATATCGGCCTCTTGATCGCTGTTCCACGTTCCACAAGAGGATTCACTATGACCACCGATACCCAGACCGCGCCCGCGTCGCGCGAAACCCTCGGCTTCCAGACCGAGGTCAAGCAGCTGTTGCAACTGATGATCCACTCGCTGTACTCCAACCGTGAGATCTTTCTCAGAGAACTGATTTCCAATGCGTCCGATGCCTGCGACAAGCTTCGCTTCGAGGCCCTGCACAACGCCGGCCTGTTCGAGGGCGATTCCGACTTCAAGATTCGCATCGCCTTCGACCCGGTAGCCAAGACCCTGACCATCGCTGACAACGGCGTCGGAATGAGCCGCGAGGAAGTGATTACTAACCTCGGAACCATCGCCAAGTCCGGCACCCGCGAATTCTTCTCCAAGCTGTCGGGCGACCAGCAGAAGGATGCCAGCCTGATCGGCCAGTTCGGTGTCGGCTTCTACTCCTCCTTCATCGTCGCCGACCGCGTTACGGTGCTGACTCGCCGCGCTGGCGCCGAAGCCAACCAGGGCGTGCGCTGGGAATCGGAGGGCAGCGGCGAATTCACCATCGAAATGCTCGATCGGCCCAGTCGCGGCACCGAGATCACCCTGCACCTCAAAGATGGCCAGGAAGATCTGCTGTCGTCCTGGAAACTCAAGTCCGTGATCCGCAAGTACTCCGATCACATCGTTCAGCCCATCGTGATGAAGGGCGAAAAGTGGGACGAGGAGAAGAAGGAACAGGTCGCTACCGATGAGGACGAGACCGTCAATCAGGCCTCGGCCCTCTGGGCCCGCTCCAAGAACGACATCACCGACGAGCAATACAAGGAGTTCTACAAGCACGTCGGCCACGATTTCGAAGACCCGCTGACCTGGACCCATGCCAAGGTCGAGGGCAAGACCGAGTACACCCAACTGCTGTATGTGCCGGCCCGCGCGCCCTTCGACATGTGGGACCGCAACGCCCGCCACGGCGTCAAGCTCTATGTGCGCCGCGTCTTCATCATGGACGACGCCGAGCAACTGATGCCCTTGTACCTGCGCTTCGTGCGCGGCGTGGTTGATTCGAACGACCTGCCGCTGAACGTCTCGCGCGAAATCCTGCAGGAATCGAAAGACATCGAAGCCATCCGCAACGGCTGTACCAAAAAGGTCTTGGGCATGCTGGAGAGCCTCGCCACCAGCGAAGATGCCGCCGAGAAGGAAAAGTACGCCAAGTTCTGGGGCGAGTTCGGCAAGGTGCTGAAGGAAGGCATGGGCGAAGACCACAGCAACAAGGACAAGATCGCGGCGCTGCTGCGCTTCGCCTCGACCCACGCCGACACCACGGACGAGACGGTCTCGCTGGCCGACTACATCGCCCGCATGAAGCCGGAGCAGGAAAAGATCTACTACGTCACGGCCGAGACCTTCAACGCGGCGAAGAACAGCCCGCACCTCGAAGTCTTCCGCAAGAAGGGCATCGAAGTCATCCTGTTGTCAGATCGCGTCGACGAGTGGGTCGTGTCGCACCTCACCGAGTTCGAGGGCAAGCAGATGGTCTCGGTGGCCAAGGGCGGGCTGGATCTGGGCAAGCTGGAAGACGAAGCCGAGAAGAAGGAACAGGAATCGGCCGCTGGCGAATTCAAGGAACTCACCGAGAAGATCGGCAAGAGCCTGGGCGACAAGGTCAAGGAAGTGCGCGTCACGCACCGTCTGACTGACAGCCCGGCCTGCCTGGTGGCCGACGAGCACGACGTCTCGGGCAATCTGGCGCGCATCCTCAAGGCGGCCGGGCAGAAGGCGCCGGCCTCGAAGCCCATCCTCGAAATCAATCCGCAGCACCCGGTGGTGCTGCGCCTCAAATACGAAGACAAGCGCTTCGACGATTGGGCCGCGGTGCTGTTCGATCAGGCCCTACTGGCCGAAGGCGGCCAACTCGACGACCCGGCGACCTTCGTCAAGCGCATGAACCAGTTGATGCTGGAGATGAGTGGTTCCTGAGGCAAGGCGGCTGACGGGCCTCGCGCCCGTCATCGACGCACGAGCCCGGGTGCTGATCCTGGGCTCGTTTCCGTCTGCGTCATCGCTCGCCGCGCAGCAGTACTACGCGCATCCGCAGAACCAGTTCTGGCGCATCCTCGGCGCGCTGCTCGACCAGCCGCTGCAGGATATGGACTACGCCGCGCGCGTCAGTGCGGTGCAGAACGCCGGCATCGCCATCTGGGACGTGTTCGCCTCCTGCGAACGCGCCGGCAGCCTGGACAGCGCGATCCAGAATGCCGTCCCCAATCCGCTGGTCAAACTCCAGGAGTGGGCGCCGGCGCTGCGGCGACTCTGCTTCAACGGCCGTACCGCCGCGCGCCGCATCCGCGAGGTCGAGGCCATGGGTTTCGAAGCGGTGACCCTGCCGTCCACCAGCCCGGCCCATGCCGGCATGAGCTTCTCGGAAAAGCTCGCGCGCTGGCGCGCGGCACTGCACGTCGCGCAATGAAAAAGGCAGGCCGAAGCCTGCCTTGGGTACTGCTATTCAGCCGCGAAAGTTACGAAGTCGGAGGCCTAATTGCAGGCGAGCTGAACTGTCTTGCCCGAAGCCTCTGCTGGAGCACCGGCGCCACGAGCCTGTCCGGGGGCGCACTCGTAGTCCACATTGTAGGCTTTCGCACAGTTTGGCGCCGTGTCGCCGAGGATTGTGTGGTTGACCTGATAGCTGCATGACGGCTTGCCGTTGCAGGCGCTTGCAATGTGTGCCGTGACATCGGGTTTCGCGGCTTTGCAGTTCAACCCGTATTTTGCACTAAGCACCTTGATGAGCTTCTGTGCCGCCGGCTTCGCTGCGGGGGCCGCTGCCGGTGCCGGTGCCGGTGCTGGCTTTGCCGCAGGCGCGGGAGCCGGAGCCGGTTTAGCTGCAGGCGCGGGAGCCGCTGCCGGTTTCGCTGCAGGCGCGGGAGCCGCTGCCGGAGCCGGAGCTGGCTTTGCCGCAGGCGCCGGAGCCGGTTTCGCCGCTGCGCCGCCACACTGGTAGTACTGCATCTTTTGCTGGGCGTCCGCAGCCGCTGCCGTATAGACCGCCAAGCTCTTGCTGTAGGCCTCCTTCAGTATTGCCATGCTCGAACCAGGTTTCTTCTTCTCGGCCTTCTGCGCTTCCGTCTGTTGCAGCTTCTCCCACGCATCTTGCTCCTTAATCTGGTTAAGGTAATCGTTGGGCACTGCGCTTCTGTCATACGCCGGTACTTTTTGGTTGTTCCTCAGGCACTCCCTGAGCTTGGTACTCAGGTTCATCACTTCCGTCCGCTGCAAGCCCTTCTTAGTGAAGCAGTCCTTTGTATCCGTGCAAGACTGGGCAGAAGCGAACCCCGTCATGCCAACGACCAGACCTGCGGCAACGACCGCGTGCATCAGCTTACCGAGGCTCTTATGAAACACTCTCTGGCTATCCATGTGCGTCTCCTCATTTAGATTAGTGGCTTTCTCTGTTGCGCCGCAAAATCCCTGACCCAAACCCCTGTCTCGGATTCCGGGCTGCCTTAGGGTAACGCCCTGCGGAGGAGGAAGGTTGACAGAATTACTCGATTCCCTTGGTCCGGATTTATTACCCTTTTTTACAGTAGTGCCGTTGTCTGGAAAGCGGCATTTCGCCCACGGGGCGACGTGGGCGATTTCCGTCGGACGACTATCGCGGGCCCGGCCCATGCCGGCGCGACATCCGGGAGACATCCACCCGCTAGCGCATCGGCATATGCGGCTGACAGCCGTGGCTGCGAAGACCGAAGTGCTCAGGTGCCCAGCGACTCTTCCAGAAGCTGCTGATAGACATAGGCCAACAGCGGAATCGAATCCTCGGCCGAAACGTCGACGAACTGAATGCCAAGTTGATAGGGGGTGTCGGACTCGCCGCTTTGGTCGACATTGATCGCACGTATCACGGTCTTCAGCTCGAGCAGGGCTTCGATGCCGTTGAGCATGACCTTGAACTTGATGGTCAGCTGCTGGCCTTTTTTGCCGAGCGCCTGCTTGGCCAGCATCAGCGCGCCGCCAACGCTGAGATTGACGATGGTTCCGGCGGCCTGCAGCGGGGCGTCGTCGCAGGCGATGATGGCGCAAATCACCCGCACGTCGGCACGGGCGCCGCGGCGAACCACCAGCGACTTGACCTCGCGGGGATAGGCCAGGTGCAGGTAAGGGTAGGGGGTGTTGACGCTCTTCAGGATCTGGGTGGTGAAGGCATACGCGCTCTTGCCCGAGAAGGCACGCAGGATGAAGCCCTGGCCTTCCCGCATCAGCAGGTATTTGCCGTCGATCATCGGCGTCGTGACCAGCACGCTGCGCCCCTTGCACATGCCGAGCAGCTTGACCGAGTAGCGTTCGATGGCGGTGCCGCTCTGCGTCTGCAAATTGATGAGGTCGCCGATCAGCAGCCGCGCTTCGTCCAGCGCAAGGCTCTTTTCGATGGCTTCCTGCCTGGTGGCTTCCGGGGTGTCGGTCATTCGGTCTTCCTTCGTGGAGACGCAATTATGCGGGTGAAAATGCGCTGCGATGCAAAAAGCTGGTGCTGCCCGTCCGGAGCCGCTTCCGGCCGCAATCATCGGCGCAGGCCCGCCCGGCGAGTATCATGCAGATCAAGTCTATCGAGGATTTGATCAATGAAAAAACCTGCCGCCTTGCCCGATCTCGACCACCCGACGCTGGACGCCGATTCGATTCGCCGCTCGCTTTACAACCGACTGGTGTTCACCATCGGCAAGGACCCGATCACCGCCACCGACCGCGACTGGTTCTATGCAGCGGCCGCTGTGGTGCGCGAACGCATGATCGAGCGCTGGATGGAAACCATGCGCAGCTATTACGTCGAGGATCGCAAGCGCGTGTATTACCTCTCGATGGAATTCCTCATGGGCCGCAGCATGACCAACAGCATGCTCAACATCTGCGCCGAGAAGGAGTTCCACGAAGCGCTGGCGGCGCTGGGCGAGATGGGACTGCAACCGGGAAACATAGCAGAGATGGAGCCGGATGCGGCGCTGGGCAATGGCGGCCTGGGGCGGCTTGCCGCCTGCTTCCTCGATTCGATGGCGACCATGGGCGTGGCCGGCTACGGCTACGGCATCCGCTACGAATACGGCATGTTCCACCAGGGCATCGAGGAAGGCCAGCAGGTCGAGCATCCCGACAACTGGCTGCGCTACGGTAACCCCTGGGAGTTCCCGCGCCCTGAAGTCCTGTACCAGGTGAAGTTCCATGGCCGGGTGGTGGAATTCGCCGACGAGCACGGAAAGAAGAACTACCAGTGGGTGGACACCGACGACGTCATGGCCATGGCCTACGACTATCCGATACCCGGCTACGACACCGGCACGGTGAACAACATGCGCCTGTGGGCGGCCAAAGCCAGCCGCGACTTCGACCTGAAGTACTTCAACGAGGGCAACTACATCCGCGCAGTGGAAGACAAGAACGATTCCGAGAACCTGTCCAAGGTGCTCTACCCCGACGACACCACGGAGATGGGGCGCGAGCTGCGCCTGAAGCAGCAGTACTTCTTCGTCTGCGCCTCGCTGCAGGACATGCTCTACCGTTTCGCCAAGTCCGAGACACCGCTCGACAAGCTGTCGGACAAGGTCGCGATCCAGCTCAACGACACCCACCCTTCGATCGCTGTGGCCGAGCTGATGCGTATCCTGATGGATCTGCATCACCTCGACTGGGCGCATGCCTGGGGCATCACCACGCGCTGCTTTGCCTACACCAACCACACCCTGATGCCGGAAGCGCTGGAAACCTGGCCGGTGGGGCTGTTCGAGCGCGTGCTGCCGCGGCATCTGCAGATCATCTACGAAATCAACCAGCGCTTTCTCAAGGACGTGATGCACCACTACCCGGGCGATCCGGCGCTGTGGCAGCGCATGTCGCTGATCGACGAGTCGCCCCGGGGCAAGCGCATCCGCATGTCGCACCTGGCCATTGTCGGCAGCCACAAGGTCAATGGCGTCGCCGCGATCCATACCCGCCTGATGAAGGAAACCATCTTTGCCGACTTCCACCGCCTGTGGCCGGACAAGATCGTCAACATGACCAATGGCGTGACGCCGCGGCGCTGGCTGAACCAGGCCAATCCGGCGCTGTCGAAGCTGATCACGGCGCATATCGGGCGCGACTGGCTGAAGGATCTCGACCAGTTGCGGCGCCTGGCTCCGCTGACCGCCGACGCGGCGTTTCGCGACGAGTTCGTCCGCGTCAAGCGCAGCAACAAGCTGCGCCTGGCGCAAACCATCCAGCAGCGGCTTGGCGTCAAGGTCGATCCGGATTCGCTGTTCGACGTGCAGATCAAGCGCATCCACGAATACAAGCGGCAACTGCTCAACGTGCTGCACGTCATCACGCTCTACAACCGGCTGCGCGCCGGTGGCGATGCGCCATCTCGCACGGTGATTTTCGGTGGCAAGGCTGCGCCGGGCTACCGCATGGCGAAGCTCATCATCCGCCTGATCAACGATGTTGGCGACATCGTCAATAATGACCCGCTGATGCGCGACCGGCTCAAGGTGGTGTTCATCCCCAACTATGATGTATCCACCGCCGAGATCATCATTCCGGCCGCCGATCTGTCGGAACAGATATCGACGGCGGGCACCGAGGCCTCGGGCACCGGCAACATGAAGCTGGCCTTGAACGGCGCGCTCACCATCGGCACGTTGGATGGCGCCAACGTCGAGATCCGCAATGAAGTCGGCGCCGAAAACATTTTCATCTTCGGCCTCACCGCCGACGAAGTGGCGCAGCAGTACGCCGCCGGCTACAAGTCGTGGGTGCACTACGACGGTAATGTGGAACTCAAGCAGACGCTGGACATGCTGCGCGACGGCTACTTCTCTCCCGAAGATCGCGACCGCTACAAACCCGTGTTCGACACGCTGACCTACCACAACGACCACTACCTGCTGCTGGCCGACTATGCGTCCTACATCGACTGCCAGGAAAAGGTCGGGGC
>CAMBRI010000090.1 GCA_945870205.1 Sulfuritalea hydrogenivorans sk43H
GCGGTCTGACGGGTCGTCGTCTCGCTGCCCGCCGCGCCCTTGGCCATGCCCTTGGGTAACTTTTCCTTCTCATTCATCTGGCGCAACTCCTTCATGCCCACGCTTTTGCTCGTCGACGGCTCGTCATACCTGTACCGCGCGTTTCACGCTCTGCCCGATTTGCGCACCGGCAGCGGCGAACCCACCGGCGCCATCCGGGGCGTGCTTTCCATGCTGCGCGTGCTCGAAGCCGACTATAAGTCAGATTTCCGCGCCGTGGTGTTCGATGCCAAGGGCAAGACTTTCCGCGACGACTGGTATCCCGAGTACAAGGCGCACCGGCCATCGATGCCGGAAGATCTGGTGGCACAGATCGAACCACTGCACGAATGCATACGCGCGGCCGGCTGGCCGCTCTTGATGATCGATGGCGTCGAGGCCGACGACGTGATCGGCACGCTGTCGCAGCAGGCCTCTGCGGCCGGCATCGACTGCGTGATTTCCACCGGCGACAAGGATCTGGCGCAACTGGTGAACCGCCACGTCAAGCTGGTCAACACCATGAGCAACGAAGTGCTCGACGAGGCCGGAGTCAAAGCGAAGTTCGGCGTGGATCCTGCGCGCATCGTGGATTATCTGGCGCTGGTCGGCGACACCTCGGACGGCGTGCCCGGCGTCGCCAAAGTGGGGCCGAAGACGGCGGTGAAATGGCTGGACGCCTACGGCTCGCTCGATGCCATCGTCGCCCATGCCAATGAGATCGGCGGTGCCGTGGGCGAGAACTTGCGCAAGCATCTCGATTTCCTGCCGCTGGGTGTAAAGCTGGTCACCGTGGTCTGCGATGTACCGCTGCCGCAGACGGTGACCGAGCTTGCACCGCGCACCGCCGACAAGGACAAGCTTTCCGAGCTCTATGCGCGGCTTGAATTCAAGGGCTGGTTGCGCGAGCTGAAGGGTGAAGCGCCGGCGCCCGCTGTCCGTGCGCGCAACGCCGAGGTGCCGGCACTGCCTGTTGAAACGGCGCCCGGCGTCGAACCGGATCGCAGCGGCTACCAATGCATCCTGGATGCAGCGCAACTCGACCTCTGGCTGGAACGGCTGGACGCCGCGCCGCTGGTGTCGCTGGATACCGAAACCACCGGCCTCGACCCGATGCTGGCGCAACTGGTGGGGATTTCCTTCGCCATTGCCGAAGGTAGGACTTCAGGTGCGAACATACAGGCGGCCTACCTGCCGCTGGGCCACGGCTACGCCGGCGCGCCGGTGCAACTGCCGCTGACGGAAACGCTGGCGAAACTCAAGCCCTGGCTGGAGTCGGCGCAGCACGCCAAGCTCGGCCAGAACCTCAAGTATGACCGGCACATCTTCGCCAATCACGCCCTGCGTCTGGCCGGTGTCGTCGAGGACACCCTGCTGCAGTCCTACGTACTGGAATCCGACAAGACCCACGACCTGGGCTCGCTCGCCGCGCGTCACTGCGGCTTGTCCACGATCAGCTACGACGCGGTTACCGGCAAGGGTGCCAACCGCATCTCCTTCGCCCAGGTCGAGGTCGCGCGCGCCGCCGAGTACGCCGCCGAGGATGCCGACGTGACCTTGCGCGTGCACCAGGCATTGCGCCCCCACCTGGCGGCCGAACCGGCACTGGAAAGCCTCTACCGCGACCTCGAACTGCCGGTTGCCGAGGTGCTGTTTCGCATCGAGCGCAACGGGGTGCTGATCGACGCTGCCGCCCTGATGCAGCAAAGCGACGAACTCGGGCGCAAGATCATGGCGCTCGAAACCGAAGCGCAACAGCTGGCGGGCCAGCCCTTCAACCTGAATTCGCCGAAGCAGCTGGCCGAGATCCTGTTCAGCCAGCAGGGCCTGCCGGTGGTGAAGAAGACGCCCTCGGGCGCGCCATCGACCGACGAGGAGGTACTGGAAAAACTGGCCGAGGACTACCCGCTGCCGAAGAAGATCCTCGAGCACCGCAGCCTGGCCAAACTCAAGAACACCTACACCGACAAGCTGCCGAAGATGATCAACGCGAGCACCGGCCGCGTGCATACCAACTTCGGCCAGGCCACGGCGGTGACGGGCCGACTGGCCTCGACCGACCCCAATCTGCAGAACATCCCGATCCGCAGCCCCGACGGCCGGCGCATCCGTTCCGCCTTCATCGCACCGCCGGGCCACCGCATCCTCAGCGCCGACTATTCGCAGGTCGAGCTGCGCATCATGGCCCATCTCTCGGACGATCCGCGTCTGCTGGAAGCCTTCGCCCAGGGCGAGGACGTGCATCGCGCGACGGCGGCCGAGGTTTTCGGCCTGACGCTGATCGAGGTCAGCAACGAACAGCGGCGCGCTGCCAAGGCGATCAATTTTGGCCTGATCTACGGCATGAGCGCCTTCGGCCTGGCCAAGCAGATCGGCGTCGATCGCAGTGCCGCCGGCGCCTACATGGACCGCTACTTCGCGCGTTATCCCGGCGTAGCGAGGTACATGGAAGAGACCCGCGCCATAGCCCGCGACAAGGGCTACGTCGAAACCGTGTTCGGCCGTCGCCTGTGGTTGCCGGAAATCAGGTCGTCGAACGCCGGCCGCCGCCAGGGCGCCGAACGCGCCGCGATCAATGCGCCGATGCAGGGCACCGCGGCCGACCTTATCAAGCGCGCCATGCTCGCGGTGCAGGACTGGCTGGATGCGCAAGGGCTGAAGACCTTGCTGGTGCTGCAGGTGCATGACGAACTGGTGCTGGAAGTACCGGACGAGGAACTTGCCATCGTCGATACGGCCCTGCCGAAGCTGATGGGCGGTGTGGCGCAACTCAAGGTTCCTCTGCTGGTCGAAGTGGGAGTCGGCGCCAACTGGGATGCGGCGCACTGAGCGTGGCGCTTAAGCCCCTGTATACTGCGCGGTTTCCCGACCCTGATCCCTAGTGCAAGACAGCCGCGAACTTTACCTGCGCCTGCTCGGCCATGTGCGCCCGCACTGGAAGGGCTTCGCCCTGACGCTGGCGGCCACGGCGCTGGCGGCGGCCACCGAGCCGCTCTTTCCCGCATTGATGAAACCTTTGCTGGACAAGGGTTTCGGTCAGGGCGACCAGGGTTGGCTGGCTTGGCTGCCACTGGCCATTGTCGGCATCTTCGTGCTGCGCGGCGTTGCCGGCTTCTGCGCTTCCTACGGCATGTCCTGGGTTTCGAACAAGGTCATCACCGATCTGCGGCAGCTCATGTTCGAGCGACTGATGCGCCTACCGGCCAGCTACTTCGATGCCCATGCCTCCTCGGTACCAGCCACCCGTATCGCCTACGACGTTAACGGCGTCGCGGCAGCGGCGACCTCGACGTTGACCGTGCTGATCCGAGACACCCTGTCGGTTATCGGCCTGATTGCCTGGCTGCTCTGGCTCAACTGGAAGCTGACCCTGATCAGCCTCGCCGTGATTCCGCTCACGGCCCTCGTCGTGCGGGCTTTCTCCAAGCGCTTGCGGCGGCTGTCGCTTTCCGCGCAGGAAGGCATGGCGCAGATGAACGAAGTGCTGCAGGAATCGATTCGCGGCCACAAGGTGGTCAAGATATTCGGTGGCGAGCAGCATGCGACGGCACGCTTTTTCAAGGTGAATAGCGCCCTGCGCGGTTACGGCATGCGCCAGGCGATCGCCGCCGCAGCCGTGGCGCCAATCACCCAGATCTTCGCCTCGGTCGGTCTCGCCATCGTGGTCTGGGTCGCCCTGCAGCAATCCGCCGGCAACGAAACCACGGTGGGCGGCTTCGTTTCCTTTATCACCGCGATGCTCCTGTTGCTGGCGCCGCTCAAACACCTGGCCGACCTCAATGCGCCGCTGCAGCGCGGCCTGGCAGCAGCAGAAAGCGTGTTCCGCATGCTTGACGAAGCCACCGAAGTGGACGCCGGCACCGTGACCCTTGGCCGCGCCCGCGGCAAAATCGAATTTGCCGGCGTGGGCCTGCGCTATGTCGGTGCCGAGCGCGATGCGCTTACCGGCATCGATCTGAGCATTCGGCCCGGCGAGACCCTGGCGCTGGTCGGCCCCTCGGGCGGCGGCAAGACTTCCTTTGTCAATCTGGTGCCGCGCTTCTATCACGCCGGCAGCGGACAGATCCGCATCGACGGCCACGACATCGAAAC
Source organism: Sulfuritalea hydrogenivorans sk43H (assembly GCA_945870205.1). Taxonomy (GTDB): domain Bacteria; phylum Pseudomonadota; class Gammaproteobacteria; order Burkholderiales; family Rhodocyclaceae; genus Sulfuritalea; species Sulfuritalea hydrogenivorans_A. The sequence goes on from CAMBRI010000090.1 coordinate 4,111, forward strand.
CCTGACATTGGGCAGCCTGCGCGCCAACATTGCCCATGTGGGCCAAGACGTCTTTCTCTTCGATGACACCGTCGCCGCCAACATCGCTTACGGCGGCAAGCGCAACGCCAGCAGAGCCGAGATCGAGGCCGCAGCCCGCGCTGCAAATGCGCTTGAGTTCATTGAGGGCATGCCCCAGGGCTTCGACACGGCCGTAGGCGAGAACGGCGCGCGGCTTTCCGGCGGCCAGCGCCAGCGCATCGCCATCGCGCGCGCCATCCTCAAGGATGCGCCTATCCTGATCCTCGACGAAGCAACCTCGGCGCTCGACAGCGAATCCGAGCGCGCCGTGCAGGACGCGCTGGAAACCCTGATGCAGGGACGCACCACGCTGGTCATCGCGCATCGCCTGTCCACCGTAGAGCATGCCGACCGGATTGTCGTGCTGTCCCAAGGACACATCGCCGAGATCGGCAGCCATGCCGAACTGCTGGCGGCCGGAGGCATCTATGCCAGCCTTTACCGCCTGCAGTTTGCGGAAAACTCATGACGACATTCCCCCCAACCCCCTTTCCAGGAAAGGAGGTGACGTTGGTTCAGTTGCATTCGCGACTTCCGGTCATTGGCTTGTTGCCCCCTTGGGGCGGCCCGGCGGGGTCAGCGTGAAGATCCTCCACACGGAAGCCTCCTGCGGCTGGGGTGGCCAGGAAATCCGCATCCTCGAAGAGTCGCGCGGCCTGATCGCCCGCGGCCATCAGGTGACAGTGGCCTGTCCGGCCCACGCTCGAATGGTCACCGAGGCACCGCGCTTCGACGTGCCGGTGGTGACGCTGCCGATCGAGTTCAAGACATTTGCCGGATTCGGCGCCTTGCGCAGGCGCCTGGCCAGGTATCCGGTCGACGTCGTGAATACCCACAGTTCGGCCGATTCCTGGCTAGCAGGACTTGCTTGCGCCACGCTGAAGAATCCGCCAGAGATCGTGCGCACCCGTCACATCTCGGCACCAGTTTCGGGCAATGTCTTCAACCGCTGGCTCTACCACCGTGCCGCAGCCGTGGTGACCACCGGCGAAAATCTGCGCCTGCACCTTCTGGACGCGCTGGGCCTTGATCCATCACGCGTAGTCTCGGTGCCGACCGGGATCGACACGGAGTGCTTTGCGCCGGCCGACAAGGCGGCTGCCAAGCTCGCACTGGGCCTCGACCCGACACAACGCCACATCGGCATCGTCGCCACACTGCGTAGCTGGAAGGGTCACCTCTTCCTGCTCGATGCCTTTGCCCGACTGGACCGGGCCGATCTACGTCTGCTGATCGTTGGCGAAGGTCCGATGCGCGAACAGATCGAACAGAAGATCGCGACGCTCGGCATTGGCGGACGCGTGACCCTGGCCGGCCAGCGCAACGATCCAGAGTGCTGGCTGCAGGCGCTGGACGTCTTCTGCCTGCCCTCCTATGCCAACGAAGGCGTGCCGCAGGCCATCTTGCAGGCCATGCTCTGCGCCTTGCCCATCGTCACCACGCCGGTCGGCGCCATACTGGAAGCCGTCAGCGACGGCGGGACGGCCCTGATCGTGCCGCCCAGGGATGCCGCCGCAATCGCGGCCGCAATCGCCCGCCTACTCGATGACGCGGACCTCGCGGGGCGTCTCGGCATGTCCGCGCGGCGTGTTGCCAGCGCCGATTTTTCGCGCGAGTCGATGCTGGATAGGATGGAATCCGTTTTCCGACAGGCAGCGCGCCCATGACCCAATCTCTCGACTGGACCACCGTTTCCGACGACCCCAACCATCCGCAGGCCAGGGCCGCGGTACGCGCCTGGCTGAAGACGGCGCAGCGCATCCATACCGACCGCGACCTGCTGGGCCACATCGAGAGCCTGGTCGAGGGTCGCCGCGTACTCGACATCGGTGTCGTCGAGCACAGCCTGCACTACATGAACCGCCCCGACTGGCGCCACGGCCGCATCTGCCAGAAAGCGGCGTACTGCCTGGGCCTGGACATCCTCGAACCGCTGGTGAAGGAACTTGCCGGCCGCGGCTTCAACGTGCGCTGCGTCGATGCGACCTCGGACCTGGATCTCGGCGAACGTTTCGACGTGGCCTTCATCGGCGACGTCATCGAGCATGTGCCGAACGCCTCGCAACTCTTGAAATTCGCGGCGCGCCACCTGGCTCCCGGCGGCAGGCTGTTCGTCACTACGCCCAACCCCTTCTCGCGCAAGTTCGTGCGACAGTTCAAGCGCGAGGGCGTGATGGTGGTGAACCTCGACCACGTGGCCTGGGTCACGCCGACCATGGCCATGGAACTGGCACGCCGTGTCGGCATCCGCCTGGTCGCCTACCATCTGGTGAAGCCTTTTTCCGCCTTCGGCCTGGCGATGAAGCGCTTGATCGGCTGGCGCCTGGAGCCGGCCGAATACTCCTTCCCGGACTACCTGTATGAGTTCGCCAGCGACGACTGACGAACCCCGGCGCATCCTTTACATCAACGTCTCGCGCATCGGCGACACCTTGTTGATGACGCCGGCCGTCAAGGCTGTTGCCGCGCGCTGGCCGCATGCGGAAATCGACCTGCTGGCCCATCCCAAGCGCGAGGAAGTGCTGCGCTCCCTGCCCTTTGTGCGCCGTGTCGGTGGCATCACCAAGAACCTCGCGCCCGTTCGCGGCCGCCTGACCGCGCTGACCGGGAAACCCTACGATCTCGCCTTCGTCTGCAACTTCGACGCGCCTTTGGTCGAGTACGCCTTGCGGGTCGCGAAGCGCGTGGTCGCCTTCCGTCAGCCGGACTCGACGCTCGACGAGCGACTTTACCGCGCCGTCGAACATCCGGCGCTGCAGACCACCCATGCGGTCGACATCCAGCTAATGCTGCCCGCCGCAGTTGGCGTGGCGCCGACCGGCAGGGCGCTGTGCTACCGCGTCACCGCCGAGGAGGAACAATGGGCCGCAGCATTTCTTGTGAACCATGGCGCAAATGAACGGCATCCGCTGCTCGGCCTGCAGGTCGCGAGCTTCCCGACCAAGGCCTACCGCGATTGGCCGCTGGAGAACTTCATCGAGCTGTGCCGCCGCGTACGTGCAGCCTGGCCAGCGGCGCATTTCCTGATCTTCGGCGGCAGCCTGGAAAAGGATCGCACCGCGGCGCTGGACGCGGAACTGGGCCCGGCAGCGACGCTTTGCGCCGGGCGCCTGTCGCTGCGCCAGACCGCGGCGCTGATGAACCGCGTCGACCTCTACGTCGGCGTCGACACCGGGCCGACGCACATCATGGGCGCCCTGCACCGGCCCATGGTGGCCCTCTACCACGGCTATTCGCCGAGCCGCGTGCTGGCCCCGCTTGACCATCCCTGCCTCTACGCCATCGACCATCCGCTGGCCGACCGCTGCACGCCCGAGGCCGCCATGGCCGACATCGGCGTCGACCGCGTCTGGCAGGCCGTCGAAGCCGCCCTGACGACACCCGGCCGACAATGAAGAAGCGCATCCTTCACCTGATCACGCGCCTGCCGACGGGTGGCGCCGAGCACCTGCTGGCCAGCATCGTGCGCCACCTCGATGCCGAGCGCTACGAGTCGCTGGTGTGCTGCATCCAGGATCGCGGCGAGCTGGCCGACATGATCGAGGCCGGCGGCGTGAAAGTGATCTCGCTCGACCGCCGCGGCAAGCGCTTCAGCCCCGGCACGGTGCTGGCTCTGGCGCGCCTGATGCGCGAGCAGCGCATCGACCTCGTGCATTGCCACCTCTACCACGCCAACCTTTACGGGCGGCTGGCGGCGCGCTTGGCCAGCATCCCCGCCATCGCCACGGTGCACAACACCTACGTGCGCCGCAAGTGGCATCGCAGCCTGCTCAACCGCTGGCTCGGCCGCGGCCGTGGGCTGGTCATCGCGGTTTCCGCCGAAGCCCGCGACGATGTGATCAAGCATGACCGGCTGGCCCCGGAGCGCGTACTGCTGCTGCCCAACGGCATCGACCTGGGTCGCGTCGACACGCCGCTGACGCAGGCCGCCGCCAAGGAACGGCTGGGCTATGTGGCGGATGATTTCCTGATCGGCTGTGTCGGCCGCCTCGAAGCCCAGAAGGGGCACATTCACATCATCGCAGCGCTGGGCCGAATGCTGCAGATGGCGCCCGCCGAGCTCGGACGGCGCCTGCGGCTGCTGATCGTCGGTGAGGGACGGCTGCGTAGCGATCTGGAACGCGCCATCGCCGATGCTGGACTCGGCGACAAGGTGAGGCTGGCTGGTACCCGCAGCGACGTCGCCGAGATCCTGCGCAGCCTTGACCTCTACGCCATGCCCTCGCTCTGGGAGGGACTCTCGCTGGCCATGCTGGAGGCCATGGCGGCCGGCCTGCCGCTGATCATCAGCGATGTCGGCGGCGCCGCCGAAGTGCTCGGCGACAACGAGTTCGGTGTGCGCGTTCCGCCCGGCAACGTCGATGCCTTGGCGCGCGCCATGCTGGTACTGGCCACGGACGACGCGGAACGGCAACGCCTGGGCCGCGCCGCGCGCCAGCGCGTGCGCGAACACTACGACCTGCGCGAACGCGTGGCGCGCCTGGCGGCCTGCTACGACGCGCTGCTGGCATGAGGAATCAGACTGTCATGGAGAATCATCGGTGAATCCGCTGCGACATTTGCTGTTCGTGCTGAAGCAGCGCGGCGCCGGTAACCGGGTGTCCTTCGCCGCCTACATCAAGGGCTACGATCGCATCGAACTCGGCCGCGGCTGCAAGATCCACGCCGACGCCTCGGTGGATGCCTCGCGCAGCCGGGGCGTGCGCCTGGGCGACAAGGTCACGCTGAACCGCTACGCCTATGTGCAGGGCGGCGATGGCGGCGTGCGCCTGGGCGACCGGGTGGAGATCAACAATTTCAGCATCGTCAATGGCACGGGCGGCGTCGATATCGGCGACGACACGCTGGTCGGGCCGGGCGTGCGCATCATCTCCTACCAGCACAGGTTTGCCCACGGCGCCACGATCCGTTCGCAGCCGGCGGAGGCGCTGCCGATACGCATCGGCCGCGATGTCTGGCTCGGCGCCAATTGCGTGATACTCGCCGGCGTCACCATCGGCGACGGCGCGGTGGTTGCCGCTGGCGCCTTAGTGCGCGAGGATGTGCCGCCGAATGCGGTGGTGGCCGGGGTTCCGGCCCGGCTTAAGAAAATGAGGGAATAGGACATGCGAAAGAACGGCCGCACCGCACACAAGCTGAAGAAAATCGCCTGGCGCTTCAGCCAGCCCGACTGGGCCGACAATCACGGGATCATGCTGCCGGTGAAGCACAAGCTGGTCTCGCCGGGCATCGCCCGCGAGATCTACCTGGGCGACTACGAGGCCAAGGAAATCGAGATCATCTCCAGGCGCCTGGCGGCCGACGACGTGGTGTTCGAGGTCGGCGCCGGACTCGGCTATCTCTCTGCCTACTGCGCGAAGCGCACCGGCAGCGACAAGGTGTTCACCTACGAAGCCAACCCGGAACTGATCCCGCTGATCCGCGAAACCCATGCCCGCAATTCGGTGACGCCGACAGTGATCAACGCGCTGCTGGCGCAAGGTGAAGGCGAGCGCGAGTTCCGCATCGAGGCGGATTTCTGGGCCTCGTCCGCGCATCGCGACGGCGGTCGCGCAATCACCGTAAGACAAGTCGACCTCAACGGCGAACTGGCGCGCATCCGGCCCAGTTTCATGATCGTGGATATCGAGGGGGGCGAAGCCGAGTTCTTCGCCGGCGCCGAACTCTCGATGGTGCGGAAGATCTGTGTCGAGACGCACCCCGACGTGCTTGGCGACCTTGTCTTGTCGGAGATGTTCGCCGGCCTCGTCGCGAAGGGATTCGCGCTGGACTTTTCCTTGATCCGCAAGAACGTGTTCTTCTTCCACAGGTCGGCATGAACGCCGCCCGCCGGGCCGCCCCAAGGGCGGCGCAGCTATCACACGGAACCGCATCGCGGCGAACCGCCGTCACCCCCTCCCAGGGGGAGGGGGTTGGGGGGAGGGCTCGTTGATGATTCGGGACGTCCTGCTGATCGCCCACGGCAGCCTGCATCCGGCGCTACGCCGCGAACTGGCGGCGCGCGGACTGGTCCTGCGCGAAAGTCGGGCCTGGCAGGACGCCGATCGCGGCGAACCGAAGCGCATCCTAGGCACCTACACGTGGTTCTACGAAGGCCTGCGCCATCCGCTGACGGTGTGGGGCATGCATCGCTTCCTGCGCCGGCAGGGCATACCCCTCTTCGTCTGGAACCAGGACGCGCCGCATTACCTCAATCGCGCGGCGTGGCGGCTGGACTGGCTGGATCGCGCGCACCTGTTCGACATCTACGCCACGCACAGCCTGATCGACTCCCGCCGCTTTGCCGACAGCACCCTGTACCTCGCGAACGCCGCCGACACGGCCCGTTATAACCTGCACGGCGCGACGCTCGCCGATTTGCGCGATCCCGCCCGCTATGAACACGACGTCAGCTTCTTCGGCGCAATGGACGGCCTTCTCTACAAGGAAATGCGCGACCGCCAGGAGTTCTTCGCGGCGCTGGGCGAGCGGCTGGCAGCGAGCGGCATCCGCTTCCTTTTCCGTGAATCGACCGGCATGAGCGTCGAGCAACAGGTGGCCCTGATCCAGAAGACCCGCATCAACCTCAACTTCGGCGCCTCCTGCGATTACGGTGCGCCCGTGGCCTCGGGCCTGCCCGAGCGCTGCTACGGCATACCCTCCTGTGGCGGCTTCCTGCTGTGCGACAAGCGCACGCACGCCGGCGACGACTTCACGCCGGGCGACAACTGGGCTGAGTTCGACGGGCTGGATGATTGCGTGGCGAAGATCGAGTTCCGGCTGGCGAACTTCGCTGCCACGCGCGACCTGGCGGAACGCTGTCACGCCCACGTCATGACGCACCACACTTACGCCCAGCGCGCGGCGGTGCTGCACAACGCTCTGCTGGCATGGCATGCCGGGAAGCGGGGGAAACTGCCATGATCGGCCCGACCCTCTCCATCGTCATGCCAGTCTACAACGTCGCGCCCTACCTGCCGCGCTGCCTGGAAAGCCTTGCCGCACTAACGCCGCCGGCCGACGAGATCATCGTGGTCGATGACGGCTCGACCGACGACTGCCCGGCCATCCTTGCCGACTTCGCACCGCGCCTGCCGCAGATGCGGGTGATCCGCCAGGAGAACGGCGGGCTCTCGGCGGCGCGCAATACCGGACTCGATGCGGCGCACGGCAGGTATCTGGCGTTTGTTGACTCGGACGATTTCGTCTCCACCGATGCCTATGCCGAGGCACTGCGCCTGGCGGCGGCCGAAGACCTCGACATGGTGCTGCAGAATGCTAACTACCATTTCGAAGGCCGCCAGGACGACTACGCAATCTACGCCGACGTCGTCGCCACCGGCGTCATTTCCGGACGCGAGTGGTTGCGCCAGCGCTTCAGCGCAGGGCGTTTCCTGCACATGGTCTGGATGCACCTGTACCGGCGCGAATTCATCGAAGCGAACCGGTTTCGCTTCGTGCCGCGCCTGATCCACGAGGATGTGATCTGGACCACCCAGGCACTGCTTTCGGCGCAGCGCGTGCGCTATACCGGGCACGTCGCCGTGCATTACCGGATTCCCCTGCGCCGCTTCACGCCCGAGCAGAGCCAGCGCCGCCTGCAGGCCATCGTTGATAGCAGCGTGGTCAATGCCAGGGCGCTGGCGACAATGAGTGACACGCTGGACGACGACCCCGAACTGCGTCACCTGCTGGCCGAGCATCTGGTCGACGGCGCGTTGTCGGTGTTCCACAAGCTGCCGAAAATGCCCGACCGCGCCGCCGCCGCCGCCATCTTGCGCCGACTGCGGCAGGAGGGATTCATGGGCCTGCTGTGGCGCCATGCCTGCACCACGGCCCAGCGCCGGCGCATCGCGCGCCACTGGCTGCGCTCCTGGCTGTCCGGGGCAGGCAGATGACAACGGCACCGGCAATGACCTGGTTCTGGCGCGCCTGGCTCACGGCCGTGGTCTTTGTGTTTCCCATACAGCATACGATCGCCTTGCGCAACCTGCTGCTGCTGGCCGGCCTGCTTGCCGTATTGGCGACATGGCGGGCGGCGCCGCGTCCGGGCCTCCCGCAGGAACTGAAACCCGCTGCCTGGGCGCTGGCTGCAGCGACGGTCTGGCTGCTGCTGCATTCACTCGCGGTGGCGCCGGCGCCGACTCTTGCGCTGGCCAACCTGCGCGGCGACTGGTTGCTGCCGCTGTTCACCGCGGCGCTCGCAGCTTTCGTCGCGGCGCGCGCCGGCCTGCGCGATGCGCTGGCCGCTATCGTCGCAGCGCTGCTGGCGCACATGTTGTGGATGTTCGGCTGGCAGTTCTGGTTGTGGCTTTCCGCCGGCATGGCGGGCGGCTGGCCGGCCGGCCTAGTACCGATCGGCGAACGCGACCATCACAGCAATCTCTCGGGTTTCCTGTTGGCGCTGCTGCTTGCCGAGCGACTCGCGAGCCAGCATGGCGCGGGCAGGGCGGCACTGTTTCCCGCGCGCCCGGGCTGGATCGGGCTTGCCCTGGCGATGCTGGCCGACGCCGCGCTGCGGGTACGCAACGGCACGGTCGTCAGTGCCATGCTGCTCCTGTCGGCCTGGATTTCGATGGGTCGTCGCCAGCCGCGCCATCTGGTCTTGCTGCTGGTCGTCGTCGCGCTGGGCGGCGCATCGCTAAGTTTCGATCCACGCTGGAACGGCCTCAAGGAATCGCTGACAGTCGGCTGGGAGTCACCCAGCCTTTACTGGCAAACCTGGGATCCCGCCGCCCGACCGGCGACACCCTCGGGCGCCAAACTCGAAGAGTCCGCCTATGCGCGCGCCGCGTGGGCGCATCAGGCGGTCAATGCCATCGGCGAACATCCGCTGGGCCTCGGTTTCGGCCGCGACGCGTTTGGCCGCATGGTGGCCGAAAAATACGGCTTCCCCGGCATGGTCAGCAGTCACAGCGGCTGGCTGGATTTCGCGCTGGCCGCGGGCCTGCCGGGTCTCGCGCTGTTGCTGCTTGCCGCAGGGCTGGCCATGCGCGGCGGATGGCAACAGTTCCGCCGGCACGATGACCCTGCCGGCCTGATGCTGTGCTTCCTGGTCGGCGGTTACATGCTGCGCTGCCTGCTCGACGGCCACCTTTCCGGCTGGCGACTCGGCTTGTTTGCCTTCATCTGCGGCGCCCTGGTAGCTTCGATGAAACCTGCACGACGCGAGCCATGAAACTGGTTCAGATCAACCTGCAGCCGCACTTCGGCGGTGGCGAGGTGTACACGGCCTTCCTCTGTCGCGCCCTGTCGCATCTGGGTGTGCCGACGCGACTGCTGGTACATCCGCGCGCCGTGTTCTGGGAGCGGCTGGACTTGCCGGCCGATACGCTTCGTATTGCCGTTGCCTCGACGGCAGACTTGCAGCGATATCTGCCCGCGGCGCCGCTCTGGCTGCTGTCGCACGGCCCACTCCCGGCTGAGCTGCGCACCGCGCTGCCCGGCCGGCTGCTTACGGCCATCGCGCACATGCCGGTACAGGGTCGCAACCCGATGGCATTTTCCGACCACGAAAGGATCTATGCAGTATCGGGCTGGGTGCGCGACGGCCTGCGCGCCGCCGGTCTGCCAGCCTGGCAGGAACCGCTCTACGGAGTTGCCGAGCCAGGCCTGCGTGGCAGCACCGGTGAAATCCGCCGCACCAGCCGCTACGACTGGGACCGGCGCAAGGGACGCGACCGCCTGCTGGGTGCGCTTGAACCCTTCGTCGCGCCGCTGCATCGGCAACCCGCGTTCGTCCGTCGCGACGGCCTGACGCTGGGCATCGTCTCGCGCCTGACGCCGATCAAGCAGTTCCCGCTGCTGTTTGGCCAACTCGCACCCGTTCTGGCGCGCCACTCGCAGGTCGCCATTGAGATCTTCGGCAGCGGCGGCTATGCTTCGGTGCGCGACCTTGACGCGGCGCTGCGACCCTGTGCAGGGCAGGTTCGCTTCTGGGGCCAGCAGGGCAATGTCGATCGCATCTACCGGCAGCTCGACTACCTGCTCTCCGGCCTGCCGGAGAAAGAAGCGCTGGGTCTCAACATCATCGAGGCGCAGGCCTGCGGTACGCCGGTCATCGCCGTCAATGCGCCGCCCTTCACCGAGACCGTGGTGAATGGCGAAACCGGCTTTCTCTATCGCGATCCGCGCCAGGACGGTGCGGCGGATTTCGCCCGCCTGCTCGACGCCTTGCTCGCCGGCCGCGCGCGACCGCAACCCGAGCATGCCGTCGCACACCTTGCACGATTCTCCTTCGATGCCTTCGTCGACAGGCTGCGTCCGGTGGTGGCCGACGCCGCGCTTCAGCTCAGCCGCGAGTAGAGCGCCATCAGTTGCGCCGCCATCGTCGTCAGTTCAAGGTGGGCGACGCTGGCGCGTGCGGCATCGCGCATCTGCGGTGCGCGGCCGCACAATGAATCCAGGCTGGAGGCCAAGCCAGGAACATCGCCCGCGGAAATCACCGAGCCGTTGGCCGCCGTAACCAGTTCCGCCGCACCGCAGGTGGTGGTGGTGACCAGGGGCAGACCGCAGGCCAAGGCTTCCAGCGCGGCATTCGGAAAAGGATCGTAGAGCGTGGGCAGGGCGAATACATCCGCAGCGCCGTAGAACGGTCGCACGTCGGTCTGCGCGCCGAGGAACATCACGCGATCGTCGACACCCAGCGTTTGCGCCAGATTGCGCATCAGCGACTCGTGCTTGTCGCGCCCGACGACCCACAGTCGCGCGTCGCCCCGGGTCATGCGCGACAAGGCGTGGAGCAGGGTGGGCAGGCCCTTGCGCTCGTAGCCCGAACCGACAAAAAGTATCAGCGGAGTCGCCGCATCGACACCGGTTTTCTGCCGCAGGGCATTGCCCTGCTCCTCGCGCAGCCTTGGATGAAAGGCGTCCAGATCGACGCCGCTGTAGATCACCTGAAGCTTCTCGTCAGCAACCCCGAAACGCCGCGCGATGTCGTCCCGCACCATGCGCGAATTGCAGATCACCGCGCGCAGTTTCGGGTGGCGGAACATTTCCGCCTCCGCGGCCAGCGTATAGCGGTGCCATGGCGACAAGGCATCGAGCGGTTTGTTGCGCAGTTC
>CAMBRI010000091.1 GCA_945870205.1 Sulfuritalea hydrogenivorans sk43H
AAGGGCGAAGGCTTCGGCAAGATCCTGGGCATGGGCTCGGCGCGCATGTGCGAGAAGTACGGTCGTCCCGAGTTGTCGATGGGCGTCAAGAAGCAGGAATTCCCCGCCTACGACTCGCGCGGCATCCAGGGCATGGGACTGGGCTACGCCACCTCCAACCGTGGTGCCTGCCACCTGAGGGCCTACACCGTCGCCTCCGAAGTGCTCGGCATTCCGGTCAAGACCGATCCGCTGGTGACAGAAGGCAAGGCTGATCTGGTCAAGGCCTTCCAGGACGCCACCAGCGTCTTCGACAGCGCCGGCGTCTGTGCCTTCACCACCTTTGCCTGGAGCCTGGCCGATCTGCAGCCGCAGCTCGACACGGCCTGCGAAGGTGATTGGACCATGGAGAAACTGGCCTTGCTGGGTGAGCGCATCTGGAACATGGAGCGCCTGTTCAACAACGCCGCCGGCTTCACCGCCAAGGACGACGACCTGCCGCCGCGCCTGAAGACAGAACCGGCCAAGACCGGCCCGGCCAAGGGCCTGGTCAATGGCATCGACAAGATGCGGCCGGAGTACTACAAGGTCCGCGGCTGGACGCCGGAAGGCGTACCGACCAAGGAAACCCTGGCGCGGCTCGGCCTGTAATCGTGCAATACCCTCGGGGGACCGGCAACGCCGGTCCCCCGATCATTTTGAGGAGATGCGATGAAACACGTCATCATTGGCAACGGTCCCGCCGGCCTGGTTGCTGCCGAAGCCTTGCGTCGCCTGCAGCCGGACGCCGAGATCGCGCTGATCGGCGACGAGTCCGAGCCGCCATATTCGCGCATGGCGATTCCCTATTTCCTGATTGGCAAGATCGAGGACAACGGCACTCACCTGCGCAAGACTCATGACCATTACGCGAAGGAGCGCATCCATCTCATCGAGGGCAAGGTGGTCAAGGTCGATGCCAAGGAAAAGCAAGTCGAATTCGCCAGCGGTGAGCGCCTGCCGTACGACCGTCTGCTGATTGCCAGCGGCTCCCATCCGCTGCGTCCCAAGGTCGCCGGCATGGATCTGCCCAGCGTGCATACCTGCTGGACCATTGAGGATGCCCGTGCCATCGCGGCGAAGGCCGCACCGGGTGCCCGCGTGCTGCAGATCGGCGCCGGCTTCATCGGCTGCATCATCATGGAAGCGCTGGCCGCGCGCGGCGTCAAACTGACGGTGGTGGAAATGGGTGATCGCATGGTGCCGCGCATGATGACGGCCAAGGCCGGCAACCTGATTCGCACATGGGTAGAGCACAAGGGCGTTGCGGTACACGTCAATGCCGGCGTCACCGCCATCACGCAGAAGGATGGCGCACTGCTGGCGACGCTCAGTACCGGTGCCGAGATCGTTGCCGATCTGGTGATTTGCGCGGCAGGCGTGGCGCCGAATACGGGCTTTCTGGCAGGTAGCGGGGTCGCCATCGAACGAGGCATCCGCGTCGATGCCGGAATGCGTACCAGCGTCGCCGATATCTTTGCGGCGGGTGATGTCACCGAAGCCGCGGGGTTCCACACGGGGCAGCCGGAACTCAATGCGATTCAGCCCAATGCTGTCGACCAGGCGCGCGTCGCCGCGCACAACATGGCAGGTGGCACGGCGACGAGCGGTGGTAGCCTGGCGATCAACGTGCTGGACACGCTAGGCCTGATTTCGACCTCTTTCGGTCAGTGGCAGGGCGTCGGCAAGGAGCAGGGTGGCGAGGCTGTGGAACTCGTCGACGACGTGAATTATCGTTACCTGTCGCTGCAGTTCAAGGGCGATGTGCTGATTGGCGCCACCAGCATCGGCTGGACCGATCACGTCGGCGCACTGCGCGGACTGGTGCAGACTCAGGCGCCGTTGGGCGAATGGAAGGCGCGCCTACTGGCCGATCCGACGAATTTCATGGCGGCGTATCTCGGTACCGCGCAGAAATCCGCATGAAGATCACCTTCAAGCTGTTCGCCACGCTGCAGGACTATCTGCCTCCCGAGGGGAAAAAGACCAACGCGCTGGCGCTCGACGTTGCGGAGGGCACGACGGTCGAGCATCTGATCAAACGCTACAGCCTGCCGGAGAAGCTGGTCCATCTGGTGCTGATCGACGGCAGCTTCGTGCCGCCGGCCGAGCGTGCGGGGAGAGTGCTGCGCGACGGAGAGACGCTCGCCATCTGGCCGCCCGTGGCCGGTGGATGAGATTCCCGCTGGCCTACGACGCGACCACGACGCGCGGAGATTTCGTCCGACTTCTGCCGCAGGCGACGGGCGGCGAGGCCTTCAGTGAATTCGACGGCGGCTTTCGTGGCCGCAACTGGACAATTCGCCTGACGCGCATCCCGCAGCTTGAAATTGGTCTGGTGAGGCTGGAACGGCACCGGGTCGATATCGAGTTCCGCGGATTGACGGCAGAAGAGCAGGATGCCTTCATGCGGCGTTTTACTTTGCACTATCAGCGTGGTGGCGGCTGAAGGCTGATCGCGCATAAAAGTCGGAGCCGGTGAGACGGCGCTGCGCGGCGCTGATAGAATTCGGCTCGCGGCGGGTCTCCCCGCATTGCGGGGTGGTGAATCTGGTCAGGTCCGGAAGGAAGCAGCCACAGCCGTTTTCCGCAAGTGCCGGGGGTCAGGCTCGCCGCACCCTCCCTGCCCGAAGGCTGCGGCCCGGCAAACTCCCCTTACAAACTGCTCTGTCTTGTCACATCCCGCTTACAGGCATCGGCTTGAATGCATCCTGCCATGAGGCATTCACGAGAGGAGTACAGCATGAATCGCAACAACATGATCCTTACCGGGTTCCTGGCCGCCAGCGCGACCTTTTTTGGCGTCGCTTACGCGCAGGGTCCCGGCTGTTCCGACGACGGCAAGCCGGGAATGAAGCGCAGTTCGATGCAGCAGGGCGGCATGATGGACCCGAGTGCCCGCGTCGAGCAGAGGCTCGCGCTATTGAAAGGCGAGCTCAAACTCAATGCCCAGCAGGAACCGCTGTGGCAGGCTTTCGCCGAAAAGTCGAAGGCGGAGGCAGGCAAAGGCATGCAGGCCATGCGTGAGCGCATGAAAGACGACAAGCCTGTGAGCGCGCCGGAACGCATGGCGCAAATGCAAGGCGCCATGAAGCAACGGGCGGCTGCAATGGAATCAGTGGGTGAATCCTTCAATCGGCTCTACGCCGCCTTGTCGCCGGAGCAGAAATCTGCCGCCGACAAGCATTTCAGCATGGCCGGCCGCCAACAGCATGGACCCGGTCGCGGCGGACCAGGGCGCGGCGGACAGGGTGGTGCGCCTGGAACCGCGGAGCCGCGCAAGGGTTAGCGTGAATCAACGTGTTCTGAGCGACTGGTGATAGCCGAGCGCAGCGAGCCAATCAATAGCCTCCCCGCGAGGGGATGGGAGGGGCGGGCCTTCAATTCGCCTTTCGCGTGTTTCATCTTCTGCGGGTGGAGCTTGCTGCCATCAGAGTTAGCGATTCGCCGCATGGCAAACGACGGGGCGCCCAAGCCTGCAAGGCCGCCCCGTTTGTTGTGGCGGGCCTGATAAAATCGACGCATGAGTTATCAGGTTCTTGCCCGCAAGTGGCGCCCCAAGTCTTTCGCTACCCTGGTCGGGCAGGAGCACGTCGTGCGCGCCCTGACCCATGCGCTGGACCAGAATAGACTCCATCACGCCTACCTGTTCACGGGCACGCGCGGGGTCGGAAAAACGACCTTGGCCCGTATCATGGCCAAGGCCCTGAATTGCGAAGCAGGTGTCAGTTCAACACCGTGCGGAGTATGCTCGGCTTGCGCCGCGATCGATAGTGGGCGCTTTGTCGACTACATGGAACTCGATGCGGCCTCGAATCGCGGCGTCGATGACATGACCCAGTTGCTCGAACGCGCCACTTACGCGCCGACCATAGGGCGCTACAAGGTCTACGTCATCGACGAAGTCCATCAACTCTCCGGCCATGCCTTCAACGCGATGTTGAAGACGCTCGAAGAACCTCCGGAACACGTCAAATTCATCCTCGCCACCACGGATCCGCAGAAAATTCCCGTCACGGTGTTGTCGCGCTGCCTGCAGTTCAACCTGAAACAGATGCCGATGGTGCATATCATCGACCACCTGACGCGTGTGCTTGAGGCTGAGCAGGTGACCTTCGAAACTTCGGCCCTGCGTCATCTGGCCAAGGGCGCGGCGGGCAGCATGCGCGATGCCCTGTCACTGCTGGATCAGGCCATCGCTCATGGCGCGGGAAAGATCGAGGAAGAGGGCGTGCGCGCCATGCTGGGGACAGTCGGCGACGAACACCTGTTTGCGCTGCTCGACGCCCTTGTGGCTCATGACGTGCCGGCCATGATCGAGGTGGCCAGGCTGATGGATACGCGCAGCCTGTCGTTTGACGGCGGTCTTCAAGAACTGGCCACCCTGTTCCATCGCATTGCCCTGATCCAGTTTGCGCCGGAGTCCCTGCTCGACGAGGCAGAGCGCAGCCGGCTTGCACCCTACGCGCAAGCCCTGGATGCCGAATATCTTCAACTGGCCTATCAGATTGCGATTCACGGACGCGACGAGCTCTCGCTGGCGCCCGACGACTATTCCGGTTTCGTCATGAGCCTGCTGCGCTTGCACGCCTTTCGGCCGGAACGCGCGGGCGCCGCCAAAGCCACAGCCGCGGCGGCCCCGGCACCATTGCGCACGATGCAGCCTGCGGCTGCGCCACCGGTCGTGGGGCGCGTTCCGGCAGTCGTCGCTGCGGCAGCAAGCGCGCCCGCTGTGCCCACGACTCCCGCGACATCTGCCGCTGCGGCCGTCGACGAAGACTGGCATGCACTGGTCGCCCGTCTGCCCCTGACGGGCATGGCAAAGCAACTGGCGCAGCATTGCGAGTTGTCGGACCGCAGCGAGTCGACCATGCGCTTGCGACTGTCGCCAGTGCATAAGCATCTGCTCGGCAAGCCGCAGCAGGACAAGCTGCAAGCCGAATTGCAGACTTGTCTCGGCCGCCCGCTGCGGCTCGAAATCGACGTGGCCGAAGTAGCGACCGAAACACCGGCGGAGCGCAGTCGCAATGTGCAGCGCGAACGGCAGGACCGCGCTATCGCCTCGATCGAACAAGACTCTTTCGTGCGCGACGTGGTGGACCTTTTCGATGCCAGCATCGACGAATCAACGATCAAACCCATATAGAGTCCAAGGAGTAACAAGCAATGATGAAGGGTGGCATAGCCGGATTGATGAAGCAGGCGCAGCAGATGCAGGCCAACATGGAGAAGGCGCAAGAGCAGTTGGCCCAACTGGAAGTGGAAGGTCAGGCGGGTGCCGGCGCGGTAAAAGTAGTGATGACCTGCAAGCATGACGTCAAGCGCGTCACCATCGACCCTTCGGTGATGGATGACAAGGAAATGCTCGAAGACCTGATTGCGGCCGCAATGAATGATGCCAATCGGCGCGTCGAGGCGACTACTGCGGAGAAGATGGGCGGCTTTGCTGCCGGGCTAAACCTGCCGCCGGGCATGAAGCTGCCTTTCTGACGGCCTGTCATGACACCTTCGTCTAGCCTCGATGAACTAATCGAGGCTCTGCGCTGTCTGCCCGGTGTCGGCCCCAAGTCGGCGCAGCGCATGGCCTATCACCTGCTGCAGCGCGATCGAGGCGGGGCGGATCGCCTGGCGCGCGGACTGGATGCGGCATTGCAGTTGCTGCATCACTGTGCGCGCTGCAACAACTTCACCGAAGCCGAGATCTGCGAACGCTGCCTCTCGCCGCGTCGCGATGCGACGCAGCTGTGCATCGTCGAAATGCCGATCGATGCAAACAGCATGGAGCAGACACACGCCTACAACGGTCTCTACTACGTGCTGATGGGCAGGCTGAGTCCGCTGGACGGCGTTGGTCCAAAGGAACTGGCCTTCGAGCGACTGTTTTCCCGCGCCGCGGACGGCCTGGTCAAGGAAGTGATTCTTGCCACCAATTTCACCAACGAAGGCGAGGCGACCGCGCACTACCTCTCCGAGTTGCTGCATGCGCGGGGACTCAAGGTCAGCCGCATCGCGCGCGGCCTGCCGGTAGGTGGTGAACTCGAGTTTTCCGACGCCGCAACCGTGGCTCAGGCCCTGCGCGAGAGGCGCGACTTCGTTTGACCGAGAGTGCCAAACCACTGGCCGGTGTCAAGGTGGTCGAGTTCGGCACGCTGATCGCGGGTCCGTTCTGTTCGCGCATCCTCGCCGAGTTTGGTGCCGAGGTGATCAAGGTCGAGGCGCCGGGGGATGGCGATCCGCTGCGCAAGTGGCGCAAGCTGTATCCCACCGGTGACGGGGAGACTTCCCTGTGGTGGTTCGTCCAGTCCCGCAACAAGCAGTCGGTGACGCTGAACCTCAAGCATCCCGAGGGCATCGCGATCGCGCATAGGCTGGTAGCGCAAGCGGACATCGTGGTCGAGAATTTTCGCCCCGGCGTGATGGAGAAACTCGGTCTGGGTTGGGATGCACTGTCGAAGATAAACCCCGGTCTGGTAATGGTGCGTCTTTCTGGCTTCGGCCAGACCGGACCGATGGCCGCGCAGCCGGGGTTTGGCGCCATCGGAGAATCGATGGGCGGCCTGCGTTACGTCACCGGCTTTGCCGACCGGCCGCCGGTAAAGACCGGCATATCCATCGGCGATTCGATCGCGGCCCTGTGGGGCGCGCTGGGTGCCCTGATGGCGCTGCGCCACCGCGAGGTCAAGGGCGGCGCGGGGCAGGTGGTCGATGTCGCCTTGTACGAAGCCGTGTTCGCCATGATGGAAAGCCTAGTGCCGGAATTCGATGTCTTCGGTTTCATCCGCGAGCGCACCGGCAACGTGATGCCCGGCATTACACCATCGAACACGCATACGACGAAGGATGGCAAACACCTGATCATCGGCGCCAACGGCGACGCGATTTTTCGTCGACTGATGCTGGCGATCGGTCGGGACGATCTGGCCGACGACCCGCAACTCGGCAGCAATGCCGGGCGCGATGCGCGGGCAAAGGAGATTTACGGCGTAATCGATGCCTGGGTGGGCGCAAACGATGCTGAGGCAGTTTTGCGCACTGCAGCAGAAGCCCAGGTGCCGGCGAGCCGCATTTTCTCGGTTGCCGACATGCTGGACGACCCCCAGTTCCTCGCAAGAAAGATGCTGGAAACAGCGCAACTACCTGATGGAAAAGACTTCCTTATCCCCGGCATTGTGCCCAAGCTGTCCCTTACGCCCGGCGAGACGCGCTGGCTCGGCCCGGCTCTTGGGGAGCATACGGAAAAGGTCCTCGGGCAACTCGGCTACCCCTCGGAGGAGATAGTTCGCTTTCGGAATGATGGTGTTATCTAACTGAATGGAAAGGATATTATGCTGTTGCAGCGGTCAGCGCCTATAAGTTGGGTCAGTTCGGGGCTTTAATCGCCCTGCGAGATTCGCTACAATTGCGGTCTTTAGTTACGGCCGCTGCGCTTACCGTCGATAGAACCGGCGTTAGCCTTCACCGAAACTACATTTTATTGAAGCTTCGTTTTCGGTTTCGCATTTCAGCATTCAGGGACTATCACCATGAGTTGTGACGATACAGTCGATTGCGGTCGGCGGCGTCTGTTGGTTGCCACGGCGGCCGCGGGCGGAGTAGCTGGGGTTGCGGTTGCTGTGCCCTTTGTGGCCAGCATGCTGCCCTCCGAGCGGGCGAAGGCAGCTGGCGCACCCGTCGAAGTTGATATCAGCAAGCTTGCTCCCGGCGAGATGATGACCGTTGAGTGGCGCGGCAAGCCCGTTTGGATCATCAATCGCACCAAGGAGCAACTGGCAGGTCTGGCCAAGATCGGCGAGAAGCTGGCGGATCCGAAGTCCGACAAGAACATGCAACCCGAGTACGCCAAGAACGAGACGCGCTCGATCAAACCCGAGATTCTTGTCGCGGTCGGTATTTGCACCCATCTCGGCTGCTCGCCATCCGAGAAGTTCAAGACCGGTGCCGAGTCCGGCATCGATGCCGATTGGCCGGGCGGTTTCTTCTGTCCCTGTCACGGTTCCACCTTCGATCTGGCAGGCCGCGTGTACAAGAGCAAGCCGGCGCCGGACAACCTCGAAATCCCACCGCACATGTATCTTGGCGACGCCAGGATTGTGATTGGCGAAGACAAGAAGGCCTGATGCGATGAGCAAAGTAAACGCCATATTGCAGGGGACGCTGAACTGGGTGGACGAGCGCTTTCCGCTCACGTCCAACTGGAAGGCCCACCTTTCGGAATACTACGCGCCGAAGAATTTTAACTTCTGGTACTTCTTCGGTTCGCTGGCGATGCTGGTGCTGGTGCTGCAGATCGTTACCGGCATTCTGCTCACCATGCACTTCAAACCCGACGCCTCGCTGAATGCTTCCGGCGTGCCGGTCGCGTTTGCCAGCGTCGAATACATCATGCGTGACGTGCCTTGGGGCTGGATGATTCGCTACATGCACTCGACGGGCGCTTCGGCTTTCTTTGTCGTCGTGTACATGCACATGTTCCGCGGCATGCTCTACGGGTCCTACCGCAAGCCGCGCGAGTTGATCTGGATCTTCGGCATGATCATCTTCCTGTGCCTGATGGCCGAGGCCTTCTTCGGTTACCTGTTGCCCTGGGGCCAGATGTCCTTCTGGGGTGCGCAGGTGATCGTGAATCTGTTCTCGGCGATTCCGCTGATCGGACCGGACCTTTCGCTCTGGTTGCGCGGCGACTATGTGGTTGGCGACGCAACGCTCAACCGCTTCTTTGCCTTCCACGTCATTGCGGTGCCGATGGTGCTGCTGGGTCTGGTGGCAGCGCACATCATTGCCCTGCACGAAGTCGGCTCCAACAATCCGGACGGCGTCGAGATCAAGAAGAAGAAGGATGCGAATGGAATTCCGCTCGACGGCATTCCCTTCCACCCCTACTACTCGGTGAAGGACATAGTCGGCGTCATCGTATTCCTGATGGTGTTCTCGATCGTGGTGTTCTTCATGCCC
Source organism: Sulfuritalea hydrogenivorans sk43H (assembly GCA_945870205.1). Classification (GTDB taxonomy): domain Bacteria; phylum Pseudomonadota; class Gammaproteobacteria; order Burkholderiales; family Rhodocyclaceae; genus Sulfuritalea; species Sulfuritalea hydrogenivorans_A. The sequence continues at coordinate 8,971 of CAMBRI010000091.1, forward strand.
GAGTTCGGCGGCTACTTCCTCGAGTACAACAACTTCTTCCCAGCCGACCCGCTGGTGACGCCGCCGCATATCGCGCCGGTGTGGTACTTCACGCCGTATTACTCGATCCTGCGTGCGGTGACCTATCCGCTGTTCGGCATCGACGCCAAGTTCTGGGGTGTCGTCGCAATGGGCGCATCGACCCTGATCATCGCCCTGCTGCCATGGCTGGATCGCAGCCCGGTGAAGTCGATCCGCTATCGGGGCCCGCTCTACAAGGGCTTCCTCGCGGCGTTCATCATCTCCTTCTTTATCCTCGGCTATCTCGGCATGCTGGGCCCGACACCGATGCGCACCATCGTGGCGCAGATCTGCTCGGTGATCTACTTTGCATTCTTCCTCTTGATGCCGATTTACAGCAGCCTCGACAAGTGCCAGCCGGAGCCGGACAGGGTGACCTCGAAATGAAGAAATTCCTAAGCGCAATCCTGTTTGCGCCGATTCTGGCGTTTGCCGCGGGTGCCGAACTGCATCTTGACCGCGCACCGGATCGGGCCAACGACATGGCTGGCCTGCAAAACGGTGCCAAGATATTTGTCAATTACTGCCTGAACTGCCATTCGGCGTCCTACATGCGCTACAACCGCCTGAAAGACATCGGTCTCAGCGACGTGCAGGTGAAAGACAATCTGTTGTTCACCGCCGAGAAAGTCGGCGAGCCGATGAAAATCGCGATGCAGCGCGCCGATGCCAAGGTCTGGTTTGGCGCGGCTCCACCGGATCTTACGGTGATCGCCCGTGCTCGCGCGTCCGAGTTCGGTAGCGGTGCAGACTGGCTATATACCTATCTGCGCACGTTCTATCGCGACGAGAACCGTCCGACCGGCTGGAACAACGTCGTGTTCGAAAACGTGGGCATGCCGCATGTCTTGTGGGAACTGCAGGGTGACCAGGTCATGGGTGCCGACCACAAGCTGAAGCTCGTCAAAGCCGGCAAGCTCAAGCCGCAGGAGTTCGATGCCATGGTGGGCGACCTGGTTGGCTACCTCAAGTACATGGGCGAGCCCATGGCCGAGTTCCGCAAGCAGCTTGGCGTGATCGTGCTGATTTTCCTGGCTGTATTCTTCGTCTTTGCGTACGCGCTGAAACGCGAGTACTGGAAAGACATCCATTAATCCAATAAGTGAATGCAAATTATGGGGCATCGAGAAATGAACGCGCCGCCCGTGCGCAAAGTGGTGCGTGATGCAGACTATTCCTGGGGCACCAGCGCCATGATGAACCTGTATTCAGGCACCACGTGCCCTTTCAGCCATCGCTGCCGCATCGTCCTGTACGAAAAGCAGATGGATTTTCAGGTGATCGACGTCGATCTCTTCAACAAGCCTGAAGACATAGCGATCATCAATCCGTACAACCGGGTTCCGGTGCTGGTTGATCGCGATCTGGTTCTCTACGAGTCGAACATCATCAACGAGTACATCGATGAGCGCTTTCCGCATCCGCAGCTGATGCCGCCGGATCCGCAGACGCGGGCCAAGGCGCGCCAACTGTTGTTTACGATGGAACACGAGTTGTTCAGCTACATCGATGCGCTGGAAAAAAACCTCAAGTCGGCCGACAAATCGCGGATGCACATGCGCGATCGCCTGACCGAACTGGCGCCGATGTTCAACAAGCAGAAGTTCCTGCTCGGTGACGACTTTTCCATGCTCGATGTGGCCATCGCGCCGCTCTTGTGGCGCCTTGACCATTACGGGATCGAATTGCCGAAAACCGCGGCGCCGCTGATGAAATTTGCCGAGCGCATTTTCTCGCGTCAAGGCTTCATCGATGCGCTGACGCCCACCGAAAAGATGATGCGCCGCTAAGGCGCATTTTCTGCGTCCCGACCTTGATTCATCCCGGCGCAATGCCGCTGCCGTCAACCAAGCCCTACCTGATCCGCGCAATTCACGAATGGTGTGCGGATCAGGGCTTCACGCCCTATCTGGCGGTCAAGGTCGATGCGACCACGCGGGTGCCGCGTGAATTCGTCAAGGACGGCGAGATCGTCCTCAACGTCGGGCTTGAAGCCACTCATCAACTACTGATGGGCAACGAGGAAGTTACCTTCCAGGCGCGCTTTGGCGGACGGGCTTTTCCCGTTGTCGTGCCAATCGGGCGGGTCGCCGCGATCTACGCCAGCGAAAATGGCGAAGGCATGGCGTTCGAGGTCACCGAAACTGCCGCCGTCGACGCGGCCGGCACAGCCGACAATACGCCGGATGAACTGCCAGCGGATTCGGCGCCAAAGTCACAGTCGGCGCGCAAGCGTTCACCAGCTCCTGCCGAAGGCTCCGACGAGGCACCGCCCGCGACGCCACCCGACCGGCCATCCGGCAAGCCCTTTCTTACCCGCGTCAAGTAGTCCGGCAGTTCCTGTGCGGGAACCCATCCCGCACCCTCGTTGCACTATTTCGACTCCATCACCCAGACGCCATCCCATGCATCGCCGGGAGGGTTGGCGATGAAGTGATCGCAGCGCCCGATATACATCTTCGCCGCCTTGTCGTGGTCATTCAGCGCCAGTACTTCGCCGAACTCCCCCTTGGCGTCGTTCCACTTTTGCTGGCGGAACTTGACCAGACCCGACTTGAAGTGACGCAGGGCATCAATCATCTGCGGATAGCTTTCGTCGGTGTGGTAGTCCATTATTTCGTAGATTGCCACCGGCTTGGTCTTGCCCTTGACCACCACCAGGTCGAGTTCGCGAGTGAAGTAGGTGCCGCGCAACTGCCGGTTGGTAAACTCGCTGATCAGGATGTGGGCACCGTACTGCTTGCAGGCTGATTCGAGCCGCGCCGCGAGGTTTACGCCATCGCCAATGATGGTGTAATCCATGCGCTTCTTCGAACCAATGGTTCCCGAAACCACGTTGTCGGTATTGAGGCCGATGCCGATGTCGACGGGCAGTTTGCCCTCGGCTATCCGCACTTTGTTCCAGGTCCACAATTCGCGGATCATGGCGATCGAGGTGCGCACGGAGCGATCGGCGTCGTCGTCGTGCCCCACCGGGATGCCGAAGGCTGCCATGATCGCGTCGCCGATGAACTTGTCGAGGAAGCCCGCCTCGCGCTGAATGCAGTCCACCATCAGCGTGAAGTACTCGTTGAGCAGGGCCACCGTGCCTTGTGCCCCGAGTTGTTCCGTGATCGTGGTGAAGCCGCGTATATCGGAGAAAAGCACCGTGGCCACGACGTTCTTGCCGCCCAGCGCGTCGACGCCACCGGCCAGCATCTGGTCGGCGATGCCAGGGTCCATCAGTCGCGACATGGTTGACCGCATGCGCTTTTCGTTGGAGATGTCCTCCAGCATCAGCATCGACCCAAGGCGCTTCTTCTCTGCCGACAGCAGGGGCAGGGCGGTCATATTCACCGAAAGCTTTTCCTCGCCGACGATCAGTTCGGCCTCCATCGCCATTTCGCTGGTCTGGGTCTCGCCGACACGCTTGAGCTTCTCCTGAACCCATGCATTGCTGCCGGCGAAGAACTCGACAGCAGGCTTGTGCAGAATCTGCGCCGCCGTCACGCGCAGGATGCGCAAGCCCGCGGCATTGCAGGTCGCGATCTTCTCCGCCTCGTCGAGGGTGATCACGGCGTTCGACATCGACTCCAGCATCGCCTCGTTGTAGTTCTTCATGTTCTGCACGTCGGCAAACAGCTTGGCGTTTTCCAGTGCGATCGAGATCTGCGCCGTAAATGCCCGCAGGCGTGACTCATCCTCGCCGGTGAATGGGCCGCCACGCTTGTTCAGCACTTGCGTGACACCGATCACCTTGCCGTGCTTGTTGGTGATGGGTACGCACAGGATCGAGCGCGTGAAATAGCCGGTCTTCTTGTCGAAGGCCGGGTTGAAACGCAGATCGGCGTAGGCGTAAGGGATGTTGATCGCCTTGCCCGAGGTGAACACGGCTCCGGCAATGCCCAGATGGTTGGGTAGTCGGATCTGCACCGACTCCAGTCCCTGGCCGACCTCCGACCAAAGTTCGCTGGTTTTTTCCTCATTGAGAAACAGTGTCGAGCGCTCGGCATTGAGCAGGCGCGTGGCCTCGCCCATGACTTTTTGCAGCAGGGATCCCAGCTTGATGTCGGCCGTGACTTCGGAGACGACATCGATAAACTCCATTTCCTGACGGCGAATGGCCTGCATGCGCTCGATGAACTGGGCGCTTTGCAGGGCCAGCGTGCCCTGGCTGGTCATCGCTTCGAGCAGGTTAAGGTCATGCTTGGTGAATTTTCCGGTGCGCTTGTTGAGCGTCTGCGCCACGCCGATGATTTCACCTTTCACCGTCTTGATCGGTACGCACAGGATATTGCGGGTAATGAATCCGGTCTGCTCGTCTATCGAACGGTTGAAGCGGTCATCGGCATAGGCATCGGCGATGATCAGTGCCTCTCCCGAGGTATAAACGTAGCCAGCAACACCACTGGTATTCAGGATGCGTATTTCGCGCTGGATGTTGCCTTGCGCCACGCGCGAATACAGCTCATTGGTATCGGGATCATTGAGGAACAGCGAGCCCCGCTCGGCATTCAGTTCGGCGGTTGTCATCTCCACCAGGGCCTGCAAGACCTGGTCCAGGGTGCCATAGCTCGCCATGCGGCGCGTGACTTCGAGCAGCAGTTCGAGGTGGCGCAGTCGGCGGCGACCTTCCTGGTCGCGTTCCGTCACCTTCTTCTTCGCGCTGGGGGCTTCAACCGGTTGGTCCATGGCATTCATTCTCGGATGTTTCGCGCGGTTTCGATCTGGTCGCGCAGGGCCTGTATCGTGCTTTGCAGTTGGCTGCCTTCGTCGGCGAACAGGGCGCGTTCGCGATTGACCGAGTTCGCCCTGTCGATCTGTGCCAGTTCCAGGCTCTCACGCAGACCGCTGACTGTCTGCCGCAGCTGCGCGATCTCGCCTTGCGCGCTGACCAGAGCGGTCCGCACCGCATTGTCGGTGTCGGCGCGCGCGCGTTCCAGTTCGTCGCGCAGGGCCGCCGAGGTGGCTTTCAACTGCTGCATTTCGTTGTGCCCGGTAACACGTTCCTGCTGCACCGAGTGATCGCGCTCGGCACGCGACCGCTCGAGTTCCTCGCGCAATGCCGCCGCCGTGGCCTTGAGCACCTGGGATTCCTGATTGGCGGCGACGCGCTCTTGCTGGATCGCCCTTTCGCGTTCGATGCGTGCGCGCTCGAGTTCTTCGCGCAGGGCGCCGACGGTGGTCTTGAGTTGCGATATTTCTGCTGCATTGGTTTGGGTCACGCGCAGAGTCATGGCGTGAATTTCGGCATGTGCTGCTTCGAGTTCCGTGCGCAAGGCCATCACGGTGCGCTTCATGTCACGCGAATCGGCCTGGGCCAGCGCGAGCTCGTCTTCGATGGTCGACAGGTTGGCAATCATCAGGCGGCGGTTCGGTGATTCCTGTTGGTCAATGTCAAAACCCGAGAAAGAATGCAACCGGCTGCTGCGGCCTGAATTGATGCTTTCATGATCTCGACAAATTATCTTCTTCCAATAATACGCCTACCCATGCACCTTATTGGCTTTGTCGTGCGGCAATCATCGCTACGGAAAACAGGCGGATCGCTGCCATTGATCTCATGTGGGCTTCGCCGATAGAGTGATTTGCATCGTCAATTTGCCGCCGCGACGGTGGCCAAGCAGGATTTGCAACGCCCGGCGCGGATGCATATGCGAATTGCGCGTGTCCGGCGATGGCGCCCAAGTCAGGAATCGAACCTGAGACCTACCGCTTAGGAGGCGGTCGCTCTATCCACTGAGCTACAAGGGCGCAAGGCGCGAATTCTATCTCACCTGCGGATGCCGGCGGACGGCCGCAGACATGGGCGCTCGCCTATAATCGCACCCCCCTTGTCTGCCTTTACCGGTCCCGCTCCTGTGCCTGTCATCACTCTTGATCGCGCCTGCCTTGCCTACGGCCATGTCGCCTTGCTGGATCACGCCGCAATGCAAATCGATGCCGGCGAACGGGTCGGGCTTATCGGCCGCAACGGGAGCGGCAAATCCAGCCTGCTCAAGGCCCTGGCGGGGCTCGGCTCGCTTGATGATGGCGTGGTCTGGCGCGAGCCCGGCCTGTCCATCGCCTACGTGCCGCAGGAGCCTGAATTCGCCACCCACGATACGGTGTTCGAAGCCGTTGCTTCGGGCCTGGGAGATGTGGCGCGGGTGCT
>CAMBRI010000092.1 GCA_945870205.1 Sulfuritalea hydrogenivorans sk43H
TTCTCGCCCTGGTGCTGTTCGATGTTCGACACTGGGGACTGGTGGTTGGCGCGCAGTTCCTGGTGATGACCGCCCACGGCATGAACTTCCCCTGTGCCCAATCGGGCTCCCTCGCGCCCTTCCCCCAGGAAGCCGGCGCCGCCGCGGGCTTGTTCGGTTTCATATCCATGCTGGGCGCCTTCCTGGCCGGCATGTGGGTCGGCGGCAGCCATGACGGCACCCTGCTGCCGCTGGCGGCCATCAGCGCAAGCATTGGCATCGCGCTGTTTGTTCTGACGCGCCTCATGGCCCGCCACGGCAAGACCGATTAGGGCGCGGATGATGGCCAAGGGAACGCTGAACCGAGGAGGCAACGCAGCGGCCACCAAGGTCGAACCCAACGCGATCGACTCACCCGTGAGGAAGTGCCGAGGCTCGCATCAAAGCACAGGCTTTCGCGCCCTGATTGTGGCAATCGGTCTGTCCCTGACGGCTAATTCGCCTTGGGCGCAAGACGCGAGAGCGCCCACGACCGGGATCCCGGATGCCGATGCGGGCCTGGCCAACCTGGAAGATTACGTCGCACTGGAAAAGCGCAATGGCGATCTTGAGGCAAGAATCCAGGTACTCGAGAAATCCGAAAAAGATCTCAAGGCAAGTCTGGCCCAACAGAAGCAGGCGCTGCAAACCGCAACCAGCGCCGCAAAACGATTTTCCGATGATTGGGCTCGCCGGGCCTTCAGCCATGCTTCCCGACATGTTGCGGGAATGGCGGCTGTCTCCATTCCTTACATTGGTGCCGACGTTGCGGTCGTGATGACCACCTTGGACGTCAGGGAAGCTTGCGAGAGCGCGAAAGCGCTGAATGAAATGAATCGCGCAATGAAGCTCGAACCGGTGGACGAAACAAAGGTGTGCGCAATCAAGATTGCAAACCGAGAGCAGGTCATCGACCACGTGATCAAGAACTGGCGCACGGCTTATGCAGTCGCGGCGGCCTGGGCCAACCAGAACGAAGCCATGCTGCCTGCGGAGCCGCCCCAGGTCTCGTATGCACGCGTCAACGAGCTGTGGACAGCCGTGTACGGTGCCATGCCAAGGCCCGTGTCGCCGTCCATCCCGGGGTTATCGATCTCACCGACGCCGCCAACCTCGCCGACGCCGCCGGTGCCGCCGTCAATCAGACGGCCATAGCAAACTGGCGGGCAGTTCCGTAGCGCGCCTTGCTTGCGCGTTCCACCTCGGGACATGCTATGCCGGGATCCTGCGAACTCAGTACAGGAAACGGGCCTTCAGTTCATTCAAATTCAGTTCGTCCAGTATTTGCGCCAACCGGCTTTCAGCATTGCCACGTGGCGTGTTGTTGAAGCGGGCGATGATCAATTCGTTCTTCATCGAATGCTCCCAGCCCACCAGCTCGGTAACCGTCACCTGGTAGCCATGCGCCTCCAGCAGCAGGCAGCGCAGAACGTTGGTGATCTGGCTGCCGAATTCGCGGGTGTGCAGCGGATGGCGCCAGACTTCCGCCAGCGCTGACTGCGCCAGCGATGCGCTCTTGTGCCGGCGCAGCACGGCAGCCACTTCGGCCTGGCAACAGGGAGCAAGGACAATGAAGCGGGCCTGCTTGTGCAGGGCGAAGCGGATTGCGTCGTCGGTGGCGGTATCGCAGGCATGCAGCGCAGTGACGATGTCGATCTTCGGCGGCAGCAACGCTGAGTCAATGGATTCCTCGACCGAAAGATTGAGGAAGGACATGCGCGCGAAACCTAGCCGTTGTGCCAGATCACTGGATTTTTCGACAAGTTCGGCGCGGCTCTCGATGCCGAATACATACCCTCTGTCCCGTGACTTGAGGAACAGGTCGTAAAGAATGAACCCGAGGTAGGACTTGCCCGCACCGTGATCGGCCAGCGTCAGATCGTCGCGTTGTGCCATGACCTCGTTCAGCAGCGGCTCGATGAACTGGTAGAGGTGATAGACCTGCTTGAGCTTGCGCCGGCTATCCTGATTGAGCTTGCCGTCGCGGGTAAGGATGTGCAGTTCCTGCAGCAGTTCCAGTGACTGCTCCGGCCTGATCTCGGGGATGCGATTCACGAAACTCAGTCGTCGACCGGCAGGCGGATGATGTGCTGGCCGGATTTCTCGTCACGGTCGAGAATCAGCAGCTTGTGCTTCATGGCGTCTTCCAGCAATTCGCCAAAGGAACGATAGCCGTAGTAGGACTCGCTGAAGCCCGGCTTGCGGCGCTTCAGCGTCTGCTTGACCATGGAGCCCCAGATTTTCTCGTCTTCACCGCGTTCAGCAACCAATGCCTCGACGGTTTCCACCACAAGGTCGATCGCCTCCTGCCGCTTGTGATCCTCGGCCTTCTCATCCGCTTTCGGTCCTGCCGCCTTGGTCGTGCTGGCTGCGGGCTTGGCCGGCACCTTGCGCTCGCTGCGCTGCTTCTTGGCCGGAAGCTCACGCACCAGGTCATCATAGAAAATGAATTCGTCGCAGTTGGCGGCCAGCAGGTCGGAGGTGGCCGCCTTGACGCCGACACCGATCACCCGTTTGTTGTTCTCGCGCAGCTTGGAGACCAGCGGCGAAAAATCCGAATCGCCGCTGATGATGACAAAGGTATCGACGTGCGACTTGGTGTAGCACAGGTCCAAGGCATCCACTACCATGCGGATGTCTGCGGAATTCTTGCCCGACTGACGCACATGGGGAATCTCGATCAGCTCGAAGGCCGCTTCGTGCATCGGCGCCTTGAACTCCTTGTAGCGCGCCCAGTCGCAGTAGGCCTTCTTGACCACGATGCTGCCCTTGAGCAGCAGGCGTTCAAGGACTTTCTTGATGTCGAACTGCGCGTACTTGGCGTCGCGCACGCCCAGCGCAATGTTCTCGAAGTCGCAGAACAGCGCCATGCTGGTTATTTCGGGGTTTCCTGCCATGTTGGGGCTCCGCTAAGTCTTATTGACCCCCTAAGTGTCGCATGACCAGATCGATTTTGGCCTGCACGCCAGCTTCACCGAGCCGCCGCCGACGATTATTCCCGTCGTCTGTTAGCATTTCCCGTTCTGACGGCCACCCGGCGCAGGGCATCCATGAATTCGGTTTACCACCCACCCAGCCTCACGCCACCACGCCTGCAGCGCTGGTTGCGTGCCAAACGCGCCCTGTTCCTGAGCGCGCCGGCGGTCCCGCTGCTGCTTCCGCTTTCGGCCTGGTTGGCCCAGGCGCAGGGACACGGTGGCTGGTTCTGGATGCCGGCCGTCTTCCTGTTTCTTGTCGTGCCCCTGCTCGACACCCTGTTCGGCGACGACCCGGCCAACCCCGGTCCGGACGACGTAGCCGAACTCGCCGCAGATCCCTGGTATCGCCGCGTGCTGTTTGTCGCCGTGATCGCACACTGGCTTGGGCTGCTGGTGCTGGCTGCCGCGATCGCCGGCAAGGACTGGCCGTGGCACAGCATCCTCGGCGCGGCCTTGGGCGCCGGTGGCATCAATGGCCTGGCCCTGCTGGTCGGCCACGAGCTTGGCCACAAGACGCGGGATACATTGCAGTGCGTCATGGCCAGGGTGGTGCTGGCGGTCACCGGTTATGGGCATTTCAGCGCGGAGCACAACGACGGCCACCACCAACAGGTCTCGACGCCGGAAGATTCGGCCTCGGCACGCTATGGCGAGAGCATCTACAGTTTCGCCCGCCGTGAAATCCCTGGAGCCCTCTCCCGCGGTTGGGCCATGGAGCGCGAGCGGCTTGCGGCGAGCGGACTGCCATCGCTGTCGATGCAGAACCGCATCCTGCAATCGTGGAGTCTCACGCTGTGTGCCTTCGCCGTTGCCACCACTCTCTGGGGCTGGACGGCCCTGGCCTTCCTGCTGCTGGCCGCAGCTTACGGCTGGTGGCAACTGACGAGCGCCAACTACGTCGAGCATTACGGCCTGCTGCGCTCCAGGCTGCCCGATGGACGTTACGAGCCCTGCCAGCCAAGGCATTCCTGGAACAGCAACCTCTTGCTGTCCAACCTGCTGCTGTTGCACCTGCAGCGCCACTCCGATCATCACGCCTATCCCCAGCGGCCCTATCAGTTGTTGCGAGACTACCGCGACGTACCCCAGCTTCCTCACGGTTACGCGCTGATGTTCACCGTGGCCGCGATTCCGCCGCTTTGGTTCGCGGTCATGAATCCACGCGTGATGGCGTGGGCCGGAGGCGACATCACGCGGGTCAACACGGGGACTGCTTCCACCTGAATGCAAGCTGCCGTTGCGGGCATAATGCAGGCCCTTCCGTGCCACCGGCTTAGCCCGCATGACCCACCAGTCAGCCCCCCTCGACACCTTGCGCCGCGTCTTCGGCTACCCCTCGTTCCGCGGGCCGCAGGAGCAAATCATCGAGCACATGATCGGCGGGGGCGATGCACTGGTGCTGATGCCGACCGGCGGCGGCAAGTCACTGTGCTACCAGATTCCGGCCCTGATCAGGAAAGGGGTCGGCGTCGTCGTCTCGCCTCTGATCGCGCTGATGCAGGATCAGGTGGATGCCCTGCTGCAGGCCGGCGTGTATGCGGCCTTCCTCAATTCGTCGCAGGATTTCGCCACGGCGTCCGAAATCGAACGGCGCCTGCGCATGGACGAGCTCGACCTGATCTACGTGGCACCGGAGCGCCTGCTGACCGAGCGCTTTCTCGGACTCATGGACTACCTGCACGACAAGCAGCGCCTCGCTCTGTTCGCGATCGACGAAGCGCATTGTGTCTCGCAATGGGGTCACGATTTTCGCCCGGAATACATCCAGCTCTCGGCCCTGCACCAGCGCTATCCGACGGTGCCGCGCATAGCCCTTACGGCGACCGCCGACCACCTGACCCAGCGGGAAATCATTTCCCGCCTCGGCCTGGACATGGCGCGGGTATTCATTTCCAGCTTCGACCGGCCCAACATCCGCTACACGGTTGTCGAACGGGACAATCCGCGTCGGCAGTTGCTCGACTTTCTCTCTGCCTACCGCACGGCCGCCGGCATCGTCTATTGCCTGTCGCGCAAGAAGGTCGACGAGACCGCTGCCTGGCTCAATCAGCAGGGCATCACCGCCCTGCCCTATCACGCCGGACTCGACGCGGCCGTGCGCCTGAAACATCAGCAGCGTTTCCTGCGCGAAGACGGCATCGTGATGGTGGCGACCATCGCCTTCGGCATGGGCATCGACAAGCCCGACGTGCGCTTTGTCGCCCACCTCGACCTGCCCAAGAGCCTCGAAGCCTATTATCAGGAAACCGGACGTGCCGGCCGTGATGGAGAACCGGCCGAGGCCTGGATGACCTACGGCCTCAACGACGTGGTGATTCATCGCCTGCGAATCGATGAGTCGGTCGCGGGCGACGAGCAGAAACGAGTCGAGCGCAGCAAGCTCGATGCCCTGCTGGCCTGGTGCGAAACCGTCGCCTGCCGCCGTGCGCTGCTGCTCAAGTATTTCAGTGAAGAAGCCGGCGCCTGTGGCAATTGCGACACCTGCCTTGACCCGCCGGAACTATGGGACGGCACGGTGGCTGCGCAAAAGGCCATGTCGGCCGCGCTGCGCACCGGCCAGCGTTTCGGCGCCGGCCACCTGATCGACATACTGCGCGGAAAGGCCACCGAAAAGGTGCAGCAGTTCGGTCATGACGAACTTCCGACCTTCGCTGCCGGCACAGATCTGGACGATGCGGGCTGGCGCTCGGTCTTCCGCCAACTGCTGGCAGCCGGACTGCTGCACGCCGATGCGCAGGCCTACGGCGCACTGCGCCTGACCGACGCGGCGCGACCGGTCCTGAAGGGCGAGACCGCGCTCTCGCTGCGCAAGCCGGCAGCGCGGTTTCATGGCAAGAAATCGACCCCGTCGGCACGGCGCTCGAGTGCCGGCTCCGAATTGGCTGCGATCGACGCGCCGCTGTTCGACGCACTGCGTGCCTGGCGTACAGAGCTTGCCCGCGAGCAAGGCGTGCCGACCTACGTCATCCTGCACGACAAGACGCTGCGCGAGCTCACGGCACGGCGTCCGGCGACGCTGAACGACTTGCTCGGCGTACCCGGCATCGGGCAGGCCAAGGCCGAGCGCTACGGAGAGGCCTTGCTGCGGCTGATGGCGTGAGGCCGGCAGAATTTTCGTTTCCCACGGCGATAGAACGGCGGCCGGACAGGCGATAATGTCCGGCTGCAAAATAGTGGAAAAATCTGCAATGAAGCGCGTCGATGATTTTCGCCTGCAATTGGGCAAACAGGAACTGGTGCCGATCGTGGTCGGCGGCATGGGCGTCGACATTTCGACTGCGGAGCTCGCCCTGGAAGCAGCGCGACTGGGGGGCATCGGCCACATTTCGGATGCGATGGTGCCCACGGTTTCCGATCGTCGCTTCAATACCAAGTACGTCAAGAACAAGCTCAGACAATACAAGTTCAACGTCGCCAATAGCGAAAAGGCCGTGGTGCAGTTCGATCTCGGACTGTTGGTGGAAGCCACCGCCATGCATGTCGGACGCACCATGGAGGCCAAACGCGGCCCCGGCCTGATCTTCATCAACTGCATGGAAAAGCTGACCATGAACCTGCCCCGCGAGACCTTGCGCGCGCGGCTCAAGGCGGCCATGGACAATGGCATCGACGGCATCACCCTCGCGGCGGGGCTGCACCTGGGCTCGTTTGCACTGATCGAGGATCACGCGCGTTTTCGCGATGTCAAACTGGGCATCATCGTGTCATCCCTGCGCGCCCTGCAACTGTTTCTGAAAAAGAGTGCACGCACCGGGCGCATGCCGGACTATGTCGTTATCGAAGGCCCGCTCGCCGGCGGGCACCTGGGTTTCGGGCTGGACTGGGCGAAATACGATCTGGTTAGCATCGTTACTGAAATCCGCGAATGGATGAAGGCCGAAAAACTCGATATTCCGCTGATTCCCGCCGGTGGCATATTCACCGGCTCGGATGCCGTCGCTTTCATGGAGGCCGGCGCTGCAGCAGTGCAAGTGGCCACCCGATTCACCGTAGCCAGCGAATGCGGCCTGCCGGAAAAAGTGCAGCAGGAATATTTCAAGGCCGGCGAGACCGACATCGAAGTTAACACCATTTCGCCGACCGGCTATCCGATGCGGATGCTGAAGAACAGCCCGGCCATCGGCGCCGGCATCCGCCCCAACTGCGAAGCATTCGGTTACCTGCTGGATTCATCCGGAAGCTGCCAGTACATCGAGGCCTACAACCGCGAAGTCGCACTTCACCCGGACGCCAAGAAACTGCACGTGATGGACAAGACCTGCCTGTGCACCCACATGCGCAATTTCGATTGCTGGACCTGCGGCCACTACACATACCGCTTGAAAGACACCACGGTTCGCAACGAGGATGGCAGTTATCAGTTGCTGTCGGCCGAACACATCTTTCACGACTATCAGTTCAGCGTCGACAACAGGATCGCGCTGCCGAACCCGCTGCCCACCTGATCGGCGCGCTCCAGTGGAGCCTTGCCGGAACTGGAGCCGCTCATGAATGATCGCATTCGCCACTTGCTGGACCAGATGTCCGCGCTGGAAGAAGAGTTGCGCGTGGCGGTCCACGAACAGGAGGCCAGCGCGCTTTTCCAGATCAAGGGCAAGCGCGTCGAGTTTGAGGAGTCGATCCGACAGGCCCATCTGCGGCTCAAATCTGGATTTTTCCACTGGCTGCTTACCTACCGTCCGCAGAACCTGATCACCGGGCCGATCATCTACGCCATGATCGTTCCACTGGCAATCCTCGATGTTTTCGTCAGCTTCTACCAGGCGACCTGCTTTCCGATTTACGGCATTGCCAAGGCGAGCCGGGCGGATTACATCGTGTACGACAGGCAACAACTCGAATACCTGAACTTCATCGAAAAATTCCACTGTACGTACTGCGCATACGGCAACGGACTTATTGCCTACGTAGCCGAGATTGTGGCACGCACCGAAGAGTATTTCTGCCCGATCAAGCACGCGCGCAAAATACGCGGCACCCATGCCCACTACGCACGCTTCCTTGACTACGGGGATGCGGCCGATTACGAGACTCGCCTGGAGCAGTTTCGAGTCGGGCTCGGCGCGAAGAAATAGACCTGCCGCAAGCTCTGCCGGCCGTCGCCGACGCAATGAATCAGGCGGGAAATACCCCGGTCGAAAGATAGCGGTCACCGCGATCGCAGACAATGCTGACGATCACCGCGTTCTCGACCTGGCTGGCGATGCGCAAGGCAACCACAAGCGAACCGCCCGAGGATATGCCGGCAAAGATGCCCTCCTCGCGCGCCAACTGACGCGCCATTTCCTCGGCTTGTCCCTGGCCCACGTTTTCCACCTGGTCCACCCGTGAGCCGTCGTAGATCTTCGGCAGATAGGCTTCCGGCCATTTGCGAATGCCGGGAATCTGCGAACCCTCTTCGGGCTGGCAGCCAATGATGCGAATCGCCGGATTTTTTTCCTTGAGGTAGTGCGAGCAGCCCATGATGGTGCCGGTAGTGCCCATACTAGAAACGAAATGCGTTATGCGGCCCGCCGTGTCGCGCCAGATTTCCGGCCCGGTACTTTCGTAGTGCGCCAAGGGGTTGTCCGGATTGGCGAACTGGTCGAGCACGATGCCTTTGCCCTTGCCCATCATTTGGTCGGCCAGGTCGCGTGCGGTCTCCATGCCACCCGCTTTCGGTGTCAGCACCAGTTCGGCGCCAAAGGCACGCATGGTCTGGCAGCGTTCGACACTTTGATTCTCCGGCATGATCAGGATCATCCGGTAGCCGCGCATCGCAGCGGCCATCGCCAGCGCGATGCCGGTATTTCCTGAAGTAGCCTCGATCAGGGTATCGCCCGGCTTGATGCGGCCGCGCGCTTCTGCATGCGCAATCATGGACAATGCCGGCCTATCCTTGACCGAACCCGCCGGATTGTTGCCTTCCAGCTTTGCCAGAATGACGTTATTGCGCCGCAGGTTTTCGGCACCGGGAATGCGCCTGAGTTTCACCAGGGGGGTGTTGCCGACGAAATCCTCGAGTGATTTCCAGTTCATGGCGACTTCCTCACCTGGCCAGCCACTTGACATACTCGGCGACACCCTCTTCCACGGCGGCGAAAGCGCCCTGGTACCCTGAGCCGCGCAATTGCGCCAGGTCGGCCTCGGTGAAACTCTGGTACTTGCCCTTCAATGCGTCGGGAAAGGGAATGTATTCGATGATGTCCTGGGCCACCAGTTCGGCCACCGACTGGGCAGGCTTGCCTTCCAGCGCGCGGCAGGCATTCACGGTCGCGGCGGCAAGCTCGTTGAAGCTCTGGGCGCGTCCGGTACCGAGATTGAAAATTCCCGAGGTCCGGCTTTCGAGAAAGTCCATATTGACCTTGGCCACATCGCCGACATAGACGAAATCACGGCGCTGCTCGCCGTTGCCATAACCGCCGTGGCCTTCGAACAGCCTGACACGGCCAGAGGCACGGTACTGGTTGAAATGGTGGAAGGCAACCGAGGCCATGCGCCCCTTGTGCTGCTCGCGCGGACCGTAGACGTTGAAATAGCGGAATCCGGCGACCTGCGATTCGACGCCGCCGCCGTCAGCGCCGATGCGCCGGCGCACCACCTGATCAAAAAGGAATTTCGAGTAGCCATACACATTGAGTGGCGCTTCGAACCTGCGCTCTTCACGGAATACACCACCACCGCCATAGACCGAAGCCGATGAGGCATACAGCAGTGGGAGTTCCTGCTCGCAACAGAAATCCAGCAGTGCCAGGGAAAACCGGTAGTTGTTGGCCATCATGTAGCGGCCGTCGGTTTCCATGGTGTCGGAGCAGGCGCCCTGATGCAGGATGGCCTCGACGCCGCCGTCAAGTTGCCCGTTCTCGATCAATTCGAGAAATTCGCGCTTGTCCAGATAGTCGGCAACCTCGCAGTCCGTGAGATTGAGAAACTTGTCGGCGTGAGTCAGGTTGTCGACCGCGATGATGTCGGTGATGCCACGCTCGTTGAGCGCCTTGACCAGGTTTGCGCCTATGAACCCGCAGGCGCCAGTAACGACGTAGTACATAGAATTCCTAATTGATCTGTTTCAGTTCGTCCAGCGAACACGTCGCTGTTCCCAGTTTTCCGACCACGATGCCGGCCGCCAGATTGGCCTGGCGCATGGCTTGCGGCAAGGACATGCCGCTGCCCAGCATCACGGCCAACGTCGCAATGACCGTATCACCGGCACCGCTGACATCATAGACCTCGCGCGCCACGGCCGGCTCATGCACCGTGCCGGCGCCTGAAAACAGAGTCATGCCTTCTTCGCTGCGGGTCACCAGCAGCGCTTCAAGCTTTAATTCCTCGCGCAGCCTGGCGGCCTTGCGCGCTAGCTCCGCGTCGTCCTGCCAGCGGCCCACCACCTGACGCATCTCGGAGCGATTCGGGGTCAACAACGTGGCACCGGTGTAACGGGCATAGTCCTCGCCCTTCGGATCGACCAGTACCAGCTTGCCGGCGGCACGCGCGAGAGCAATCATCTCGGTTATGTGAGTCAGACCACCCTTGCCGTAGTCCGAAAGGATCACGACATCGCAGTCCGCCAAGCGCAGTTCGAAATCGGCCAGCTTGGCCTGCAGCACTTCGTGATCCGGTGCGTTCTCGAAATCGATACGCAGCAGCTGCTGCTGTCGGGCGATGACGCGCAGCTTGACGGTGGTGCTGAGCTTGGCGTCCTCATGCAGGCTGCACTCGATGCCGGATTCGCCCATCAGTCGTGCCAGGCTCTGCCCTGCTTCATCGGTGCCCACCACCGACAACAGCGCCACGCGCGCGCCCAGCGCCGCACAATTGCGCGCAACATTGGCCGCCCCACCCGGGCGTTCTTCGCTGCGCTCGACCTTGACTACAGGCACCGGCGCCTCCGGCGAGATACGTGAAACCTCGCCGAACCAGTAGCGATCCAGCATCACGTCGCCGACCACCAGGATTCTGGTGGCTGAAGTATCTGGAACAGCGTTCATATACGTCCAATGGCGAAATACTCCAGCCCGGCCTTGCGCGGCGCTGAGGGCTCGTAGAGATTGCGGCCGTCGAAAATGACCGGTGTCTTCAGCTTGGCCTTGATCGCGGCAAAGTCGGGGCTGCGAAATTCCTTCCACTCGGTCACGATGACGAGAGCATCGGTTCCGTCGAGGGCGTCCATCGGAGTCTCGGCATAGCTGATGCGCGCATCATCACCCAGTATCCGCTTGGCTTCATGGACGGCCACGGGATCGTAGGCGCGAATCGACGCACCGCGCTCCAGAAGACCGGCTATAAGCACCAGGCTGGGTGCTTCGCGCATGTCATCGGTATTGGGTTTGAAGGCCAGGCCCCACAGGGCAAAGATTTTGCCATGAAGGTTCTCGCCGAGCCGCCGGGTAATCTTGCCCGTCAACACGCTTTTCTGCGCCTCATTGGCCGCTTCGACAGATTGCAGCACCTGGAGATTTTGGCCCGCATCCTGCGCCGTGCGAATCAGGGCCTGCACGTCCTTGGGAAAGCAGGATCCGCCATAGCCCACACCGGGATACAGAAAATGGAAGCCGATGCGCGGATCGGAGCCGATGCCCTTGCGCACCAGTTCGATGTCGGCGCCAAGTCTCTCGGCCAGGTTCGCCAGTTCGTTCATGAAGCTGATGCGCGTCGCCAGCATGGCGTTCGCAGCATACTTGGTCAACTCGGCGCTCTTGACGTCCATCACGATCAGGCGCTCATGATTGCGCTGGAACGGAGCGTAAAGCTCCCTCATCAGTTCGATGGCGCGGGGGTCATCGGCACCGACCACGATGCGGTCGGGCTTCATGAAGTCATCCACTGCCGCCCCTTCCTTGAGAAACTCCGGATTGGAAACGACGCTGAAATCGAGGTTCGCTGCACGCGCCAGCAACTCCTCGGCAATGGCCTCGCGCACCTTGTCGGCGGTACCGACTGGCACCGTGGACTTGTCCACTACGACCTTGTAGTCAGCCATGTGGCGCCCGACGTTGCGCGCGGCGGCGACCACGTACTTCAGGTCCGCCGAACCGTCTTCGTCGGGCGGCGTGCCGACGGCGATGAATTGAATCACGCCATGGGCGACCGCGGCCTCAATGTCGGTGGTAAAGCGCAGCCGTCCTGCTGCGACGTTGCGACTCACCATGGCCTCCAGGCCGGGTTCGTAGATCGGAATCCCGCCTTCGTTGAGGGTGCGGATTTTTGCCGCATCCAGATCAAGGCAGAGCACATCGTTACCGACGTCCGCCAGACAAGTGCCGGATACAAGGCCGACGTAGCCAGTACCGATGACAGTAATTTTCATAGTGTTGTTAGCGTTAAATTACTCGTTCAGAGCGACGGGTGATCGTCGAGCAAAGCGAGCCGATTAGTAGCCCCCCGTGAGGGGGGGATGGGGGGCGGGCCTTTAATCTGCCTTTAGTTACGGCCGCTGCGCTTAACGCCGATGCTGCCGGCGTTAGCCTCCACTGAAACGTCGTTTTCGCGTGTTTCATCAGCGGTGGGTGGAGCTTGCCGTCATGAGCGTTAAAGGGTGATGTCGAATTCTTCGGTGCGTTTGGGCGGATAGGTTTCCCATCCACCGCAGCCCGGACAACGCCAGTAGAACTGGCGCGCTTTGAAACCGCAGGCATCGCAGCGGTAGCGCGCGACGCGGCGAGTGTGGTTGTGAATCAGGTTCTTGATCAGTTCCAGATCGGGACGACGTTCGGGAGGAACCATCAGGATCTGTGCCTCCAGCAGCTTGTCCAGCCCCAGCAGCGTCGGATTGCGGCGCAACTCGTCGCGCACCAGTGCATAGGCTGCCTCGGCGCCGTCGTTGTCGAGTTCGGCGCGAAACACCGCGTCGAGCAGATCAAGCGAAGGATGGCGTTCCAGCCAGCCGCGCAGCAACTGTATCCCCTGCTCCATGCGACCCAACTGGATATGCGCCACCATCAGCTTTTCGGCTGCCAGCGCCAGATACACCGGGCTCTGCTGCTCGATGCGTTTCCAGGAATCGATCGCGGCCTCGTTGGCGCCGGTCTTGGCGGCCAGATCACCCTGCAGTAGCGTCGCCCGCACGCATTTGCGGTTCGCCGCCAGGGCATCTTCAAGCAGGCGGCCGGCTTCGTCGTGACGGTCGTGAAGCATTTCATTGGCCGCCATCTCACAGCGAAATTCGGCGATTTCCTTTTGCCAGAGATGATCGGAATGGTTTGGCATGGCGTCGCAAATGGCGATCGCCTTGGCCCATTCCTTTTCCTGCTGGTAGATCTCGAGCAAGCTTTTCAGCGCCTCTTCGTTGCGTTCTGTCCCGCGCAGTTTGACGAATATCTCCTCGGCGCGATCGAGCAGCCCGGCTTTCAGATAGTCCTGCCCGAGTTCAGACAGAGCATGCAGCCGCTGCGCCGCAGACAGGCCGTCGCGCTCGATCAGGTTCTGGTGCACGCGAATGGCCCGATCAGTCTCGCCACGTCGGCGAAAAAGGTTGCCCAGCGCGAAATGCAGTTCGATGGTTTCGGGATCGACACGAGCCGCCTCGATAAACGCTTCGATGGCCTGATCCGGTTGCTCATTGAGCAGGAAATTAAGGCCCTTGAAATAGGAGCGCGGCAAGGCACGTGACTCCTGCAATAGATGCTTGATGTCGATCCGCGCCGCAATCCAGCCGAGGCCGAAAAAAGCCGGCAACACCAGCAGCCACCAGAGTTCGATTTCCATCCGCTTAGTGCTGCTCGTGCTCAGGCTTGCGGTCGGGGCGCAGGAATACGCCCAGGGCAGCTGTCAGGCCGACAGCCGCGCCGATGGCAAACACAGCGAGGATGACCACCGATACCGGTGCCGTCCACGCGTAGTCCATAAAAAACCGCAGTTCCATCGGGCCGCTGTTCTTGATCGCCAGGCCGAACAAGCCGACGAAGACCACGATACGCAACAGCCAGACTAGAAGCTTGAGCAGAGTAGTCACAAGTAAGGTATTGGTAAAAAAAGCGGCACCCGTCTAAGGTGCCGCTTTGATGCAAACTGCAACAGCGCAACTCATGGCCGGTAATCGACCCGCTCCCGCAACTCCTTGCCGGCCTTGAAATGGGGCACGTACTTTTCCGGTACCTGCACCTTGTCGCCCGACTTCGGATTGCGACCGATGCGCGGCGGCCGGTAGTTAAGCGCAAAACTGCCGAAGCCGCGAATCTCGATGCGATCACTGCGCACCAGCGCCGCAGTGAGGGCATCGAGCATCATCTTGACGGCATAGTCGGCATCCTTCGCCACGAGTTGGGGAAAACGTTCCGCCAGCCGGGCGATGAGCTCCGATTTGGTCATAAGTCTTGGCTTATTGCTGCTGGTTAAGCTTGGCCTTGAGCAGCGCGCCGAGATTGGTCGTGCCGCTGCTGGCCGAACTGTCGGAAGCCAGCTTCTGCATTGCCTGGCTCTGTTCCACCTGGTCCTTGGCCTTGATCGACAGGTTGATCGAACGCGTCTTGCGATCAACGTTGACAATCATGGTCTCGATAACCTCGCCGACCTTCAGATGCTGGGTCAGATCTTCGATGCGATCGCGCGAGAACTCGGAGACACGCAAGTAGCCTTCGACTTCGGAGCCCAGATCAACCACGGCGCCACGCTGATCAACGCTGGTGACCGTGCCGGAGACCAGGCTGTTCTTGTCGTGAGTGGCCACGAAGCTGGTGAAGGGATCACCATCGAGTTGCTTGACGCCGAGCGAAATGCGCTCTTTCTCGACATCGATGGACAGCACCACCGCCTCGACTTCATCACCCTTCTTGAAGTTCTGCTTGGCTTCCTCGCCGGTCGCCGACCACGAAAGATCGGACAGATGCACCAGACCGTCGATGCCGCCGGGCAGGCCGATGAAGATGCCGAAGTCGGTGATCGACTTGATCGCGCCACGAACCTTGTCGCCCTTCTTGTGGTTCATCGCAAAATCGTCCCACGGGTTCGCCATGCACTGCTTCATGCCCAGCGAAATGCGGCGACGGTCTTCGTCGATTTCGAGGATCATCACTTCGACTTCGTCACCCAGCTGGACAACCTTGGTCGGATGGATGTTCTTGTTGGTCCAGTCCATTTC
>CAMBRI010000093.1 GCA_945870205.1 Sulfuritalea hydrogenivorans sk43H
GCGTAGTCGCTTACCCGTATCGAAAAATCTTCCGCCAGCGGGATGGCTTCAAAGCCCATCTCGTACAGCCCGCAATACACCGGGTAAAAGCTGTAGCTGATGTCGGGGAACAGAACCGGCAGCGTTTGCTTCAGCAAGCCGAGGAAGACGTGTGCAAGGACTTCATCGGAGCCGTTGCCGACGAAGACTGTGCTTGGCTCGATGCCATGGTATTTGCCGATCGCCAGCTTGAGCTGTTCGCAATTGGGGTCGGGGTAGAGCTTCAACGATTCGCCGCTTGCCTGCCGGATCGCATCGAGTGCGCGTGGTGACGGACCGTAGGGATTTTCGTTGGTGTTGAGTTTCACCAGGTTGGCAAGCTTGGGTTGCTCACCTGGCACGTAGGGGGTAAGTCCCTTGACAACATCGCTCCAGAAACGGCTCATGGCAAGGTGGAATGTTAGTTGGGCAGAGGTGATCGAGGTTCAAGGCTTGCATACAGCCAGCTACGCCGATGGTATCATGCAGTCCTCGACCCATTGCCTGATCATCACTGCCATGCGGCAAGCCGAAATCACACGCAACACCCTGGAAACAAAAATCCGCGTCGCCCTCGATCTCGATGGCACGGGAGTCTCCAAACTTGCGACCGGCATCGGTTTTTTCGACCACATGCTGGACCAGATTGCGCGTCATGGCCTGATCGATCTCACGGTCGAGGCCGCGGGTGACTTGCATATCGACGCGCATCACACCGTCGAGGACGTCGGTATCAGCATCGGCCAGGCCTTGGCGAAGGCCTGGGGCGACAAGAAGGGCTTGCGCCGATACGGGCATGCCTATGTGCCGCTCGATGAGGCCCTGTCGCGCGTGGTGGTGGATCTTTCAGGGCGGCCTGGACTGGTGTTCAACGTGCCGTTCACGCGGGCCATGATCGGTGAATTCGATGTCGATCTGGTGCGCGAGTTCTTCCAGGGACTGGTCAACCATGCAGGGATTACGGTCCATATTGACTCCTTGCGTGGCGACAACTCGCACCACCAGGCCGAGACGGTGTTCAAGGCCTTCGCCCGCGCCTTGCGCATGGCGGTGGAAGCCGATGTGCGCGCGGCCGGCGCCATTCCATCGACCAAGGGCGCGCTCTGATCCTTCCATGAGCAAGGTAGTGGTTGTCGATTACGGCATGGGCAATTTGCGCTCGGTGGCCAAGGCTATCGAGCATGTTGCTCCTGAGGCAGATGTCCGCGTCAGTTCGGATGCCGCCGAAATCGCCGCCGCCGACCGTGTCGTGGTGCCCGGGCAGGGGGCGATGCCCGACTGCATGCGCGAGCTGTCAGTGCGCGGCTTGCGCGAGGCGGTCGTGCGCGCCGCCGCGGAAAAGCCTTTTCTCGGGATTTGCGTCGGCCTCCAAATGCTCTTCGGTCATGCCGAGGAAGGCAACGTCATGGGGCTCGAAATCCTGTTGGGCCGCGTGCCGCATTTCCCTGCGGCCGCGATGATGGCCGCCGACGGTACCCGCCTGAAGGTGCCTCATATGGGCTGGAATCAGGTGCAGCAGGCCGAGCCTCACGCGCTTTGGGACGGTATCGAGGATGGTGCACGGTTTTATTTCGTGCATAGTTATTACGTCGAACCGCAAACTCCCGAAGTGATCGCCGGCTCGACCCACTATGGCATCCCCTTTACCAGCGCCATTGCCCGCGCTAACATCTTCGCTGTTCAATTCCACCCGGAGAAAAGCGCCCAGGCCGGTTTGCGACTGCTCGGCAATTTCATGCGCTGGAATCCCTGATCCGAAGCCTGTCCGGCAACTTTCTATTTGCACATCTCCCTATGCTGCTGATACCTGCAATTGATCTCAAGGATGGTCACTGTGTCCGCCTGAAACAGGGCGAGATGGACGACGCCACAGTTTTTTCGGAAGACCCGGCTGCAATGGCCCGGCACTGGATAGACAAGGGCGCACGGCGCCTGCACCTGGTTGACCTCAATGGTGCCTTTGCCGGCAAGCCGAAGAACGAGAGCGCGATCAAGGCGATTCTCAAGGAAGTCGGCGAGGAGATTCCCGTCCAGCTGGGCGGCGGCATTCGCGACCTGGATACCATCGAGCGCTGTCTCGATGATGGGGTCACCTATGTCATCATCGGCACCGCGGCGGTAAAGAATCCGGGCTTCCTGCACGATGCCTGCGGTGCGTTTCCCGGCCATATCATCGTCGGGCTCGACGCCAGGGATGGCAAGGTAGCTGTAGACGGCTGGTCGAAGATGACGGGTCACGATGTCGTGGATCTGGCAAAGAAATTCGAGGACTATGGTGTCGAAGCGGTCATCTATACCGATATCGGGCGTGACGGCATGCTCTCGGGAGTGAATATCGAGGCAACGGTGAAACTGGCGCAGGCGCTGCGCATTCCGGTGATCGCCAGCGGCGGAATTGCCAGCATGAAGGACGTCAAGGCCTTGTGTGCCGTGCAGAGCGAAGGCATATCCGGCGCCATCACGGGGCGCGCGATCTACGAAGGCACACTGGATTTCAAGAAGGCCCAGGCTGAAGCGGACAAGCTTTCTGGCCGCTGATGCTTGCCAAACGCATCATTCCCTGCCTCGACGTTAACGCCGGCCGCGTGGTCAAGGGTGTTAACTTTGTCGAACTGCGAGATGCCGGCGATCCGGTCGAGATCGCGCGTCGCTACGACGAGCAGGGTGCCGATGAAATCACCTTTCTCGATATCACCGCCAGCTCAGATGACCGCGATATCATTTTGCACATCATCGAGGCGGTCGCTTCGCAAGTATTCATCCCGCTCACGGTCGGTGGCGGCGTGCGACAGGTCGACGATGTGCGCCGCCTGCTTAACGCCGGCGCGGACAAGGTGAGCATGAACACGGCGGCGGTCAACAATCCGCAACTGGTCGCGGATGCCTCGGCCAAGGTGGGTGCCCAATGCATCGTGGTGGCTGTTGACGCCAAGCAGACGACATCTGGCCGCTGGGATGTCTTCACCCATGGCGGGCGAAAGAACACCGGGCTGGATGCCATCGAATGGGCGCGCAAGGTCGAGAGTCTGGGGGCCGGCGAGATCCTGCTGACCAGCATGGATCGGGATGGCACCAAGGCGGGTTTCGATCTGGCGCTTACGCGAGCTGTCGCCGACGCGGTGGGGATTCCGGTGATCGCCAGCGGCGGCGTCGGCAACCTCCAGCATCTGGCGGACGGCGTCACCGAAGGCCGCGCCGATGCTGTCTTGGCGGCGAGCATTTTCCACTACGGCGAATACACCGTGCGCCAGGCCAAGGAGTTCATGCGCAGCCGCGGTATCGAGGTGCGCTTGTGACCGCAGCCGCTGGTAGCGGATGGCTCGACGAAGTTGCCTGGGACGCGCAAGGACTGGTCCCAGCGATCGCTCAGGATGGCGCGACAGGAGAAGTCCTGATGTTCGCCTGGATGAATCGCGAGGCGCTGGCCATGACGGCCGACTCAGGGCATGCCGTGTACTGGTCGCGTTCGCGCGGCCGCCTGTGGCACAAGGGCGAGGAATCCGGCCATACGCAGAAAGTGCTGGAACTGCGCGTCGATTGCGACAAGGACGTGGTACTGCTGAAGATCGAGCAGGTCGGCGGCATCGCCTGTCATACCGGTCGACGCAGCTGTTTTTTCAACCGGCTTGAAAGTTCGGGCTGGCAGGATGTTGAACCGGTCCTCAAGGACCCGAAGGAGATATACAAGTGATTGATCTCGAAGTAATCCACCGCATCCAGGCGACCTTGCTCGAACGCAAGGGCGCGGCGCCCGATTCATCCTATGTCGCCAGCCTCTATGCCAAAGGCACCGATGCGATCTGCAAGAAGGTCGCGGAGGAAGCCGCCGAAACCATCATGGCCGCGAAGGATGGCGATCGCCTGCATCTGGTGCGCGAAGTGACCGACCTCTGGTTCCACAGCATGATCCTGCTGGCACAGTTCGGAATCGGCGTCGATGACGTCATGGTCGAGTTTCGTCGCAGGGAGGGTATCTCCGGCATCGACGAGAAGAAAAGCCGGAGCCCCGGACAATGAGTAACTGCATTTTCTGCAGGATTGCGCGTGGCGAGATCCCGTCTAAGAAGATATATGAAGATGAGGAAATATTTGCGTTTCACGACATCAACCCGATCGCCCCTGTGCATTTCATGATTGTGCCCAAGCTGCACATCGCTTCGCTGGCGGAAGTCGACATGAACCATCAGATGCTGCTGGGGCGCATTCTTGCCAAGGCCAACGAATTGGCAAAGGGCCAAGGGCTCACCGAAGGTTTCCGCACCATCATCAACACCGGGCGGATCGGACATCAAGAGGTGTATCATCTGCACGTTCATATTCTGGGCGGCCCGGAGCCCCTGGGATCCATGCTCAAGCGCAGAGCGCCTTGATATCTTACTGAGCGCGAGGAGAAAACAGGATGGGATCTTTCAGCATTTGGCACTGGCTGATCGTGCTGGTAATTGTCATGCTGGTGTTCGGCACCAAGAAGCTGCGCAACGTCGGATCGGACCTCGGCGGCGCGGTGAAGGGCTTCAAGGATGGTATGAAGGATGGATCAGCCGACAAGACTTCTGAAAAGTCCCCGGAGCCACAGCAGGTAACTGGGCAGACCATCGACGTCGAGTCGCGTCGGGAGCAGACCAAGACCTGATTTCGGACGAATTCAAGGAGGTGGAGAGGGATCGTGTCTCCCTCCCGTGTCCTGCCTTCCACTTTCCTCTTCGCCCTCCTTCCAGAACATGTTCGACGTCGGCCTTTCCGAATTGATGGTTATCGCCGTGGTGGCGCTGGTCGTCATCGGCCCCGAGCGCCTGCCCAAGGTGGCGCGTACGGCCGGCCTCCTGCTCGGCCGCCTGCAGCGTTATGTGGGCGATGTCAAGGCTGACATCAATCGCGAGATGCAGTTGGACGAGTTGAAGAAAATGCAACAGGAGATGACCGATCAGGTGACCAACCTCCAGGCGTCCGTGACGCATGAAATGCGCGAGGTGGAATCGTCGGTGAATACGGGAATCGAACCGCTGGTGGCGGATGTCGCCGCCTTGCCAACGCCTGCGGTGGAGGCTGCGGCCGTGGTCGACGGACCGGCGGCGCAGGTGGTTGATCCCGCCTTGCCTACCGCCGGAACATCCAAGTCGTGATGGCTGACGAACAGGAGACTTTTCTCTCCCATCTGGTCGAATTACGCGACCGCCTGATACGAATTCTCATCGCCGTCGGAATAGTGTTCGTGCCGCTGGCCTTCTATGCCCGCGAACTGTATTCGCTGCTCGCCGCTCCGTTGCTGGCAACCTTGCCTGCGGGCGGCCAGATGATTGCGACGGATGTGGTCGGCGTGTTCCTGGTGCCGATGAAGGTTGCATTGACCGTGGCCTTCCTCATTATGCTGCCCTACGTGCTTTACCAGATTTGGGCCTTTGTTGCGCCGGGCTTATATGCCCATGAGAAGAAACTGGCGATGCCGCTTCTGGCCGCCTCGGTCATCCTGTTTTTCATCGGCATGGCTTTCGCCTACTTCGCCTTCTTTCCGATGGTGTTTGGCTTCATGGCGCAGTTCGCCCCTGAGGGCGTGGCCTGGATGACTGACATCGAGAAGTATTTCTCCTTCGTGCTTACGATGTTCCTCGCTTTCGGAGTCACCTTCGAGGTGCCGGTAATTGTCATTGTGCTGGTCAAGATCGGCGTGGTCGATGTGGTCAAACTGCGCGAGTGGAGACCTTACGTTATCGTCGGCGCCTTTGTCGTCGGCGCGGTATTTACGCCCCCTGACGTGATTTCGCAGTTCATGATGGCCGTGCCCCTGTGGCTGCTCTATGAACTGGGGATAGTCCTGGCGAGCATCATCGTCAAGCCGGCTCCGGAACCGGTGGGCGAGTCGGACTATAGACCGCCGTCCGATGAGGAAATGAATCGGGAACTCGATCGTGCCGAGGAGCAGGCGCGAGACCAGAAGAATTGAGTCGCCGCCAATCCGGTTCCAGCGCAGCCAAAGGCGTGGTGCGCTGGCGGCCGGTAGGCAAGCGCAAGTTTTGAGCCGAGGCCGGCCTCCAGTCCCTGCCGCTATCGCCTTCAGTCCGCGTTGAATCCGAAACGTTCGACAAATCTTACGGGGTCGAGAGCGGGACCTTTGAAATCGGCCTGCATGTAGTCGCAGCCCAGATCCTTGAGCCGGATCGCCGTCGCATCATCGGCGACGCCAAGCGCCACGACGTCGAGTCGAAGGTGGTGCGCGAGTTCGACGATCGAGCGCATGATGCGCTCGGACTTTGGCATGGCGACGAGGTCACCCACCGCCGACACATCGATCTTGATTTCCTGAAAGGGCATGGCAGCGAGCCAGAACAGGGACGAAAACGCCATCGCCGGATCATCTATTGACAGCTTTACGCCAAGTTCTTTCAGTCGGATGAGCGTATTTTTGGCCACGGCATCGTCACCCAGTACTGCGGTTTCTCCGATCTCCAGAATCAGGGTTCCAGGCCTGCGGCTCCAAGTGCCCAGAGCGCGCTGCACCACGTCCAGCAACTCCGCGTAGCGCAGCGCTCGTGCCGGCAGCTTGATGCCAATGCGCAGATCCAGTCCTGCACTGTAGCGGAATTCGGAGACGTTCCGCAGTGCGCGATTCAAGATCGACGAGACCAGGTCGGTGACCATGTTGGCCGATTCCGCCGCCGCGAACGCGTGCGTGGCGTCGATCAGGCCCAGCGCTGGATCGCGCCAGCGCAGCAATCCCTCGGCACCCATGACCTGGCCCAGGCGCAGATCATACTGCGGCTGAAACACCAGTTCGAGTGCATCCTCGGAAATCGCGGTACGCAACCTGTTCTCGTACAAAAGTCGGGACGCCGCGGCGTTGTCACGGTCTTCCCCGTAGTCGGCAACACGGCCAGCCAGGTCGCGCGCCAGAACGCAGGCACTCTTGGCGCGCTGCAACAGAACCTCGGCCTGGTCTGCGTGTGTCGGGTACATCGCGATGCCGATCACGGGGCTTGCATAGATCTCTTCTTCGCCAATCCAGAAGGGGCTACTCAGCACGCGCAGCGATTTCTGCGCCGCCAGCAGGGCTACGGCAGGCCCTTCGACGGTGGACAGGACGCAGGCGAAGTCGTCCCGGCCCATTTCGCCGACAAAATCACTGGGGCGGAGCACGTCGCTGCGCAGCGAAGCGACCACCCTGTCGCGCACGGCATCGCCTATCTTGTAGCCCCATACGGCGTCGATGCGGCTGATCACGCCGCATTCGATCAGCAATACCGCCAGATTGCCGCCATCGACCCGTCTTTGCTCAACTTGACCGCGCAAAACTTCCAGAAAAGGAATTGCAACTGCGCTGGAGGAGGCACTCAACCCTGCCAAAGCTTCGGCGGAGTCGTCCGTGTTCACAGGAACAACTCTCGCGGGTCGATCTTGACCGAGTCGTATTCCAGCGAGCGCTGAATCCGGTAAGGCTCATCAGGCCGCAACTTGGGTTCTTTCATCAGGTCCAGCATCTTGTAGGGCATGAGCCGGTTACCCTGAGCGTCCTTCACGACCATGATGCGCGGCTGCATGCGACGTACCATGTTTTGCGCGATGACGATGGCCACTTCGCCGCTATTCAGTTCCACCACGCTGCCCACCGGGAAAACACCGATACACTGGATGAACTGTTCGACCAACGCGGGGTGGAACTCTTTTCCGCGCCCCTTGTAAATCATGCTAAGCGCCTTCGCCGGGGAGAGGTTGTCCCCGAAAGGCCTCGGTGCCGTGTACGTGTCGAAGGCATCCACTATTCCGGCGATCAGGCCGGCAAAGGCAATCGCATCGCCGCGCAGTCCGCGCGGATAGCCGCTGCCATCGAAGCGCTCATGATGCAATGAGGCCAGGCCAGGAAGTTCTGGAGGAACCCCCGGCGTATCGCTGAGAATTCGGACCGAATGGCTGACGTGGGTTCGATACAGCTCAATTTCCTCTGGGCTGGTGGGCCCGCGCGCCGCAAGTTCGGTGGGCAACTTGAGCTTGCCGACGTCCTGCAGCAGTCCCAGCATGCCGAGAATTTCAAGTCGCTCCTGGGGCAACTGAAGGAAGCGCCCGAAAATGGTCATCAGGACGGAGATCTCCACGGCACGACTGAGGGTTGCGCCGTTGCGTTCCTGCAACTTCATCAGCAGGGCCATTGCATCCGGATTGCGTACGACGCTCTCGGTGATCTGTGCCGCGGCTTCGTGCGATCGGGTACTATCGATCGAGGTTCCCAATTCGACTGCGCGTGAAAGCTCTCTTACTATCACTGTCGTGTTCGTATAGGCATGCTGCGCCTTGGGCAACTCGACCTCGACGCTTGCCGCCTCCTTGTAGACGGTCGTGCCGCGAACTTTTGCCACATCTTCTGCCGTGACCTTGGCGACCTCGGCCCGCTCCTCTTTTTCCGGGTCGACGAAGACGTGCTTGCAGTACTTTCTCAGGACTTCCAACTGTTTGTTGCTTTTGAGAACAAAGCCTTGGAATACGAAGGGCGTTTCCGTCCAGGGCCTGTCGAGCTTGGACACGAACGACCCAAAAGTCAGTTCTTCGACAGAGATTTCCCGGAGTTGCATGCGGATTCGTGTTTGCCTGATTAAGGTCTAAATTTTCGCGTCTACCCGACAAAACAGCAAGCAGCGTTTGGCAGACGGTGATTGGGCAGGTGACCATCCGGGCGCGAGCATGAAGCTTAACCTGAATTACCCCCGACACCAGACCTCGATGGATAGCATCAACCTGAGGACGCTGGCTTCGGTTCCCGATCGACGACATCGGATCTGAACGCAGCCTGGCTGATGGTCGCGGAGCCGCGATGCCGGGGCGGGTAAGTCCTTGTCGATCATTGCCTGAAAGCGATATATGGAACGAGTGCCAGCCGCAACCCCACTGACGCATTTGGCCTCAATCGCAGATCAGGATGTACTGGCCGTTGCATGCCACAGTCGTAGCTTGTCCAGTGAAACCTGATCAGCCTCGGGCAGGACCATTCGTGCTCCATCGAAGTTCTCGTTGATGGTGTAATCGCTGACCGTGATTACGGTCGGAATTCCGGCCGCAAGTGCCGCGGCCAGTCCGTGGGAGGAATCCTCCACGGCGAGGCAGTCGCGCGCCGGCAGATTGAGTTGGCGCAAGGTCCATTGGTAGATTTCCGGCGAAGGCTTCTTGGCCGACACAACGTTGCCCGAGGCGATGGCATCGAACCACGCATCGGCATTCGGACCAAGGTTTGCCCGTAGCAGGCCGACTACGTTTTCCAGCTTTGAACTCGAGGCGATTGCCAGCCGCACCCCTTCGGTGCGGGCATCGCAAATCAGTTGCCCGATATCGGCGCGCAGAGGAATCGCCCCGGCCGCAAGGAGACGCTGATAGTTGCGCGTCTTGATGTCGTGAATGCGATGCAGCAGTTCGTCGAAATCTGGTCGCGCCGTCGTCGCTGCGTCGAACTTCTCTGCGTAATGGCGAATTCTTTCGAGGCCACCAGCGACGTCCAGCAATGTGCCGTAAAAGGCTTCGTCCCAGTGCCAGGTAAGCCCTACTTCAGCGAAGGCCGCGTTAAACGCCGGGCGATGGCCGTCGCGTTCCGTATTGGCCAGGGTACCGTCCACATCAAAAATGATCGCGCGCAGAGCCATGATGAGTAACACCCGACATGAAATGAGGGCTAAAGACTAGCCGATTTTCGGCCTAGTGGGAAAATCCGGCGAAATTTTTTGGAACGCGGCCCGTGCCGGTTTTGCTGGGACCCAGACGGTGCTAGAGTGCACAAGAGTTGACGCTGGCGTCCTGCCGGCGAATCTGAAGCAGCACAGTGACTGGAGACCGAGCGCACGTGAAACCGACGAACATCGGCGCACACGACTATTTTCATAAAGTCGTGGATTGTCAATGGGCCTGTCCGGCCCACACCCCCGTACCCGAGTACATCCGACTGATTGCTGCCGGCCGCTACTCGGATGCCTACATGATCAACTGGCGCTCAAATGTCTTTCCCGGCATTCTGGGACGCGTTTGCGATCGTCCCTGCGAACCGGCTTGCCGCCGCGGCCGGGTGGACAAAGAACCGGTCGCCATCTGCAGGTTGAAGCGCGTCTGTGCGGATCTCAAGGACGACATCCAGGACCGTCTGCCGCGGGCGCCGGAAAAGAAGAATGGCAAGCGTGTCGCCTGCGTCGGCGCCGGACCGGCTTCGCTGACGGTCGCGCGCGATCTGGCGTCGATCGGCTACCAGGTCACGGTGTTCGACTGCGGTGCGTCGCCCGGCGGCATGATGCGCAGCCAGATTCCGAAATTCCGTTTGCCCGACAGCGTCATCGACGAGGAATGCGGCTACATCGTCAATCTGGGTGTCGAGGTTCACTACAACCACTGGGTCACCAGTCTGCGCGACGTTCTCGCCGAAGGCTGGGACGCGGTGTTCGTCGGCACCGGCGCGCCGCGCGGGCGCGACGCCGACATTCCGGGGCGCAAGGAAGCGGCGGCACAGATCCATATCGGCATCGACTGGCTGGCCAACGTGGCTTTCGGTCATACGACGACGATTTCGAAGCGCGTGATCGTGCTGGGCGGCGGCAACACGGCCATGGACTGTTGTCGTTCGGCACGCCGGATGGGTGGCGATGACGTCAAGGTCATCGTCCGCAGCGGCTTCGAGGAAATGAAGGCCTCGCCCTGGGAGAAGGAAGAGGCGATTCACGAAGGCATTCCCATTATCAACATGCGCGTGCCCAAGGAATTCCAACACGACAACGGCAAGCTGACCGGCGTGCTGTTCGAAATCGTGCGCGCCGAATACGACGCCAAGGGCCGGCGCAGCCTGATCCCGACCGGAGAACCCGACGAGCTTCACGAGTGTGATGAGGTCCTGGTGGCCATCGGTCA
This sequence comes from Sulfuritalea hydrogenivorans sk43H, assembly GCA_945870205.1. Classification (GTDB taxonomy): domain Bacteria; phylum Pseudomonadota; class Gammaproteobacteria; order Burkholderiales; family Rhodocyclaceae; genus Sulfuritalea; species Sulfuritalea hydrogenivorans_A. The sequence goes on from CAMBRI010000093.1 coordinate 10,882, forward strand.
GGAGAACGCCTTTCCCTGGATCGAGAAGGACATCGGCCTCGAGTTCGACAAGTGGGAAATGCCGTTACTCAACGAAAAGACGCTGCAATCGACCCTGCCGAAAGTGTTTTTCGGCGGCGATGCGGCGCTTGGCCCGAAGAACATCATCACCGCGGCGGCCCAGGGCCACGAGGCGGCGATCTCGATGGATCTGTTCTGTCGCGGCAAGGATCTGCAGATACGCCCTCCGCCGATGACCAACCTCGTCAGCCAGAAGATGGGCATCCACGAGTGGAGCTACGACAACCAGGTTTCCGAGGAAGAGCGCAAGAAGGTGCCGGTCAAGGCGCTGGAAAAGACTCTCAAGGACATCAAGCTCGAACTTGAACTGGGCTTCGATCCCTTCATGGCCTGTGCCGAGGCCGAACGTTGCCTCAACTGCGACATCGAGACGGTGTTCACTGTCAAGACCTGCATCGAGTGCGATGCCTGCGTCGATATCTGCCCGACGGAATGCATCACCTTCACCAGCAACGGCGAGGAGGACGACTTGCGCGGCCGCCTCAAGGCACCGGCGAAAATCCTCGACCAGGCACTGTACGTGTCGGACGTGCTGAAGACCGGGCGGGTGATGGTCAAGGACGAAAACATCTGCCTGCATTGCGGCATGTGTGCCGAGCGCTGCCCCACCGGCGCCTGGGACATGCAGAAATTCTTCCTGCAGTGCGCTGAGGCAGGGACCGAAGCGAGAAGGACATGAGTGCCATGAAACCAATCCAGAGCAGCAACGACTTCGTCATCAAGTTCGCCAACGTAAATGGCTCGGGTTCGGCCTCGGCCAACGAACTCTTCGCGCGCGCCATAATGCGCATGGGCGTGCCGATCGCGCCGCGCAACATCTTTCCCTCGAACATTCAGGGCATGCCGACCTGGTACGAAATGCGCGTCTCGGCGGCCGGCTGGCTAGGCCGGCGAGGGGGGTGCGACCTGATGGTGGCGATGAATCCGCAGACCTGGGATCGCGACATCGCAGAGATCGAGCCCGGCGGCTACCTGTTCTACGACTCGACAAAATCGCAGCCGCGTTCGCGGTTTCGCGAGGACATTACGGTGCTGGGCATTCCCCTCACGGAAATCTGCAACCGCGAATACACAGATCCGCGCCAGCGCCAGTTGTTCAAGAACATCATGTACGTCGGCGCGCTCACTGCGTTGCTCGACATGGATTTCGCCGTGGTCGAGAAGCTGATCGCCGACCAATATCGCGGCAAGGACAAGCTGATCGGCGCGAACGTCAATGCCCTCAAGCTGGGCTACGACCACGCCAGGGCGAATCTGTCCTGCCCGATCGGTTTGCGGGTGGAGCGTTCCCATGGAGTCGGCGACCAGATCTTCATCAATGGCAACGATGCCTGCGGTCTGGGCGCCGTGTATGGCGGCGCCACCGTGACCGGTTGGTACCCGATCACACCGTCGACGTCGATCATCGAGGCCTTCGGCAGCTATTGCCGCAAGTACCGTACCGACCCCGACAATGGCATGGCGCGCTACGCGATCGTGCAGGCCGAAGACGAACTGGCGTCGATCGGCATGGTGATCGGCGCGGCCTGGAATGGCGCCCGCGCCTTTACCGCCACGTCCGGCCCCGGCATCTCGCTGATGCAGGAGTTTTTCGGCCTCGCGTATTTTGCCGAAGTACCGGTGGTGGTGTTCAACGTGCAACGCGGCGGCCCCTCGACCGGCATGCCGACGCGCACCCAGCAATCGGACCTGATCGCCTGCGCCTACGCGTCGCACGGCGACACCAAGCACGTGCTGCTGTTCCCCGAAGATCCTTACGAGTGCTTCACGCTCGGCGCCCAGGCCTTCGACCTGGCCGATCGCCTGCAGACGCCGGTGTTCGTCCTGCTCGATCTCGACATCGGCATGAACGATCGCCTGTGCCAGCCTTTCGCCTGGGACGACCAGCGCCGCTACGATCGCGGCAAAGTGATGAGCGCCGAACAGCTCGAAGCCGGCAAGAATTTTGGCCGCTATCTGGATGTGGATGGCGACGGCATTCCCTGGCGCACGATTCCGGGTACGCATCCGACCAAGGGCGCCTTCTTCAGCCGCGGCACTACGCGCAACGCCTACGCCAAGTACAGCGAGGCCGGCACCGACTATGTCTATAACATGGAACGCCTTAGGCACAAGTTCGAAACGGCCAAGACCTTGGTGCCGGCGCCGGTGCTGAAGCCGGCATCCCAGCCTACCCGTTATGGTGCGATCTACTACGGTTCGACCAGTCCGGCCATGGCCGAGGCGTCCGCCTTGCTCGAAGCGCAGGACGTCCATGTCGATACCCTGCGCGTGCGGGGCTTCCCGTTTGCCGACGAAGTGATCGACTTCGTCAACGACCACGACTTCGTCTTCATCGTCGAGCAGAACGAAAGCGGCCAGTTGCGCATGCTTCTGATCAATGAGGGCGAGGTCGATCCGAAGCGCCTGATCCGCGTGCTGCACTATGACGGGACGCCGATCACCGCCCGCTTCATTTCCGGCCGGATCGCCGACACGCTCTCCACGCACAAGGTGACGCCCATTCGCAAACAGGTGGCCTCATGACCTATCTCGCCAAACCCAAACTGCTGCGCACCGACGCCCCGAAGAACACGCTGGGCTACACGCGGCGCGACTATGAGGGCGCGATTTCGACGCTGTGCGCCGGTTGCGGCCACGATTCGATCAGCGCGGCAATCGTGCAGGCCTGCTTCGATCTCGACATCGAGCCGCACCGGGTGGCCAAGCTCTCGGGCATCGGCTGCTCGTCGAAGACGCCGGATTACTTCCTCGGCGCCTCGCACGGCTTCAACACCACGCACGGCCGCATGCCCTCTGTTCTGACCGGCGCCGCGCTGGCCAATCGCGACCTGACCTACATGGGCATCTCGGGTGACGGCGATTCGGCCTCGATCGGCATCGGCCAGTTTGCGCACGCCATGCGGCGCGGTGTGAACATGACTTACATCGTAGAGAACAATGGCGTCTATGGCCTGACCAAGGGACAGTTCTCGGCGACCGCAGACAAGGGTTCGAAGAACAAGCGCGGCGTGGTGAATAGCGACACGCCGATCGACCTCGTGGCCCTCGCGCTGCAACTGGGTGCCAGCTATGTCGCGCGCAGTTTTTCGGGCGACAAGGAGCAACTGATACCGCTGATCAAGGGTGCCCTGCGCCACCGTGGCCCGGCCTTCATCGACGTCATCAGTCCCTGCGTGACCTTCAACAACCACCCCGGATCGACCAAGAGTTACGATTATGTGCGCGAGCACAACGATGCCGTCAATCGCCTTGACTTCATCCTGCCGCGCGACCAGATTAACGCCACCTATCCGGCGGGTTCCTTGCGCCGCATAGTCCAGCATGACGGCTCGATCCTGCATCTGCGCAAACTTGCCACCGATTACGATCCCTCGGATCGCGTCGGCGCCATGAACCATTTGCAGGAAAGGCATGCCCTCGGCGAGATCGTCACCGGCCTGCTCTACGTCGATAGCAGCGCCGAGGATTTGCACCGCCACCTGAATACGGTGGAGAAGCCGCTGAATCAGCTTGGTGACGCCTATCTTTGTCCCGGCAGCAAGGCGTTGGACGCGCTGAACGCGTCGCTCAGGTAAGCTCGCGCGGCGCTCTGAAGAGGGCTCAATGACGTTCGGAGCGACGGCTGATAGCCGAGCGAAGCGAGCCGACCAGAAGCCTCCCCGTGAGGGGAGGATGGGAGGGGCGGGTCTTTAATCCTTAAAACCTCAGTTGAACCACAGAGGCACAGAGGACACAGAGGAAAAACAAGTGCTTGCCGTGTTTCATGCACTCACCCGTGGGGTGATTGGTATCGAATCGGCAAG
>CAMBRI010000094.1 GCA_945870205.1 Sulfuritalea hydrogenivorans sk43H
CCGACCCGGCCTGAAATGGGGCGCGACCCGAATACGCCGGCCTGGACCCAGCATCTGGCGCTGGAGGTGGGCAGCATGGAGGAGATGATGGCGGCCAAGGCCCGGCTCGAAGCCGACGGCATCGAGGTGGTCGGCCCGACCGACCATGCGCTGTTCCAGTCGATCTACTTCTTCGATCCCAGCGGCCACCGGCTCGAACTGGCGGTCAATACGCACACGCCGGAAATGCTGAAACGGCTCGACGAAGTGAAGTGGGACATGATCAACGAATGGGCGGTCACGCGGAAGGCACCGCAGCACGCGCGCTGGATGCACGACGGCAGCTACAAGACTTGGGGCCGGTCGTGAAGCTGGCGACACTCAAGGCAGGAGGCCGCGACGGCACCCTGGTGGTGGTCAGCACGGACCTGACGCGCTGCCAGCCGGTCGCGGACATCGCCCGCACGCTGCAGGCGGCGCTCGACGACTGGGATGTCGTAAGGCCCCAACTGGAAGCAGTGTATGAGGCGCTAAATCACGGTGCCGCGCGCCACGCCGTGCCCTTCGATCCGCGTGAATGCCACAGCCCCCTGCCACGCGCCTACCAGTGGGCCGACGGTTCGGCCTACATCAATCACGTCGAACTGGTGCGCAAGGCCCGCGGCGCGGAACTGCCGCCTGAGCTCTACGTCGATCCGCTGATGTACCAGGGCGGCTCGGACAGCTTTGCCGGCCCCTGCGACCCCGTGCTGGCCTGCGACGAAGCCTGGGGCATCGATTTTGAAGCCGAGGTGGCGGTGGTGACCGGCGATGTGCCTATCGGCGCGTCCGCCGAAGATTGCGCACGCCAGATCCGTCTTCTGATGCTGGTCAACGATGTCAGTCTGCGCAACCTGATTCCTGGCGAACTGGCCAAGGGGTTTGGCTTCCTGCAATCCAAGCCGGCCTCGGCGTTCTCGCCGGTGGCCGTAACGCCCGGCGAGCTGGGCGGGGCGTGGAAGGATGCGAAGCTGCACCTCCCGCTTGAGGTCGAATTGAACGCTCAGGCCTTTGGCAAGCCCAACGCCGGTGTCGACATGATCTTCAACTTTGGACAGCTCATCGCCCATGTGGCCAAGACGCGCGAACTCGAAGCCGGCTCGGTGATCGGTTCGGGTACCGTGTCGAACAAGCAGGGCAGCCTGTTCGGGTCCTCGGTGGCCAATGGTGGCGTAGGCTACTGCTGCATCGCCGAGCTTCGCATGTACGAAACCATCGAAGAGGGAAAGCCGAAGACGCCCTTCATGCGCTTTGGCGATCGCGTCAGGATCGAAATGCGGGATGGAGATGGCGCCAGTATTTTTGGTGCCATCGATCAGTTGATTCAGCGCCATGTTCCTGGTGCCTGAAAGGCACCCCGACCCTGGCCGGGAAGTACCGCCCGCCGACTAAGCCTGGCCGTCCTTGAGCAATTCGACGAGGAACAGGATTTCCTCGGCCACCGACTGCGGAAAGCCGGCGCGCGCACCGTCGCGATTGTCTTCCAGGAGGTGGCGCAGATAGCTTATGCACTCGGCCGGCTGCGACCAGATTTTCTGCACATGCTCCGACACGCGAGAGAAATTCTCCAGCATCGGCGCGCCAACTGCAGCGGGCTTGCCCCATTCCTCGGCCTGGATGTTGAAGTGCTTGCGCAGTTTGTCGGCAGTCTCTGTGAATTCCTGTTGCAGCCCCTTGCTGCGATAGATGCCCAGCAGCTTTAGCCAGTGGTAGACGGCATGGCGCGGGTTGGCCTCGGCGTACTCGAGCAGGGCTTGTGCCGCACCCTGCTCGAGGCCCATCGAAAGCATGATCTCGGCCAGTTGCAGGGTGGGTTCGACATTGGCTGCTTGCGGGGTCTGCGGTGGTGGGGACGCGCTGACAGTGCGCTGCGCCTGCGAGCGCGCATTTTCGCGCGCCACGATTTCGGGATCGGCCTCTTCCAGCGAAAAGTCGATCACCATGGATTCGGCCGCGGGGATTTCTTCGGCCGGCTTGGTTCCAGGCGGACTGAATGATGTCGTCGCGACCGGTTCCGCTATTGCAGCCCCGCCTGCAGCAGGGGCAGTCAGTAACAGCTCGGCGAACGCCGCAGGCTCCAGGCGTGGAGTGTCGCCACCCCGGTTCGCGGGAAGCAAGGCATCGGGCTTCTGCACTGTGGCTGGCGGCAGATCGGGTTGGCTGGACGCGGCCGCGGCCGCGGCTCTGGTCAATGGCGCTGCCGTTAGTGGTATCTGGATCCGCGGCATCGCTATGGGTGGAGTGGCGCTCGGCTCCAGTTTTTCCGGCGCGGGCGCAGGGCTGGTTTCAGCCTTGTTGGCTGATTTTCGCCGGCGGAACCACCAGAGGGCCACCAGGGTAAACGCAGCAATGTTGGCCAGCGCCAGACGAAAGTCGTGGCTGCCGGAGTCGGCAGCTTCTGGCAAAACCGCGACGGTCGCGGCAACACCGGGTTTTTGCACCGGCATGTTGCGGATCAGGAGGCTGACTTCATCCATGGTGGTTTCCACGCGACGCAGCTTGTCGAGCATTTCCTGCACGCTGCGAGCCTCTTCTATGCGGGCCAGTCCTGAGCGCCACTCGATACGCAATACGGAGCGTTCGTCCTCCGACACCACGCCCAGGAGCCGGACATCGATCTGGTCGCTGCGGCGCAAAGCCGGGTCGGGGTTGGCGGCAAACCCTGCCGAAGGCAGGAGCATCAGGATCGACCAGACGGCACAGAACTCGCCGATATGCGATCGGCAACTTGAGCTGATGGTGGCCGCGGACTTTGGCATCAAATTGGGCAGTGCCATGGTCATGACATTCTAGTCCGTGCCACGTTCGGGCGCTTCGCCCGAGCAGGGGCGGGCAAACCCCCCAATTGCCTTTTTGCGCGCAAACGCCGCGCCTGGGGCCGGCAATCCACAAGGGATACCGTCCCGACTTCCGGTCGGGACATAATGCCGGGATTGGCCTTTGCTGCCAATTCGCATTGGAGGATAGCCATGAAGCTCTATAGTTACTTTCGTAGTTCCGCCAGCTTTCGCGTGCGCATCGCGTTGGCGCTCAAAGGCATCGACTACGACTATGCGTCGGTGCATCTGCTGCAGGGAGGCGGCCAGCAGTTCAGCGCCGGATTCAAGGCCATGAACCCGGCTGCGCTGGTGCCGGTATTGGACGATGAGGGGACCGTGCTGACGCAATCACTGGCGATCATCGAGTACCTCGACGAGACACGGCCGCAGCCACCGCTGCTTCCATCAGGGTCGGCCGATCGGGCGCGGGTGCGGGCGCTGGCGCTGGCGATTGCCTGTGAGGTTCATCCGCTCAACAATCTGCGTGTGCTGGCTTATCTGAGCAAGACGCTGGGCGTGTCCGACGAGCAGAAGAACGCCTGGTATTGCCACTGGGTCGAGACCGGGTTGGCCACGGTCGAGGCCATGCTGGCCGGCGATCCCCGCACGGGCAACTGCTGTCACGGCGATAAGCCGACGCTGGCCGATATTTGCCTGGTGCCGCAAATCTTCAACGCCCAGCGCTTCAAGGCCCGCCTCGACCACGTGCCGACGGTGATGCGCATCCATGAGCATTGCCTGACCCTGCCGGCATTCGCTCAATCCGTTCCGACGGCTCAGCCGGATGCGGAGTAGTTGGCTTGGGCGACTGTGTTTCGCGATTGGATTGATTGGAGATGTCTCGCCGCGGCAACCAAAGCGCATGAAATGCGCGGCGTGGGATGGATGTCGCAGGTCGGCCACTTTCGGTGATCTGGACGCCAGCTGTGTTGGATTCACGCCTCTGGCTCGAACACGAACGCCACCGACGGCATTGCCCATGGTTCAGCCATGACAATTCAAGATAGACTGCTCGGCCCGAGAGTGAAGGTTGCGGTCCGTGGCCTTGAATTCCCTCTGAGTATTGACATGAAAGATTGATACCCTGGTGGCCGGAAAAACCTGTGACCCGCGTTTGCCGGGATATGCGGCCGACGGGCTGATCGCCTGTCATGCATGCGACTGCCTGCACCGGATAGTGGCCGTTCCCGCTCGGGGCAGGGCATTTTGCCTGCGTTGCGGTGCGCTGCTATACCGCAATATGCCGCGCAGCCTAGACCATTCGACGGCGCTCTACCTCGCGGCAATGATCCTGTTCCTGCTGGCCAACACATTCCCTTTCGTGGCGCTTCAATTCGGTGACCGCGTCGAGCAAAGTCTGCTGGTATCCGGCGGTTTTGCCCTGCAGCGGGCCGGCATGGGCGGCATTGGGCTTCTCGTGCTGCTTACCAGCGTGATCTTTCCCTTCCTGACCATCAGCGGCATGCTTTACCTGCTGCTGCCGCGCCGCTTTGGCTATCGCCTTCCCGGGACGACTCCGGTGTGGCGATTGGTGCGTGCCCTCAACCCATGGAGCCTGGTCGGGGTATTCATGCTGGGCCTGCTGGTTTCGATTGTGAAATTGCAGGACATGGCAGCGATTGTTCCCGGGGTGGCGTTCTATGCCTTTATCGGCTTGCTTGTTATTTCGGCCGCCGCCGTGGCGAGTTTCGATCGGGCCGCGCTCTGGCCGCGCGTCGGACCAGTGCCAGGCAGCGCAGAGGCCATGCCCTCGATGAACAGTGCTGCTGGCAGGGGCTATGCCACGTGCCACACCTGTGACCTCCTGGTACGCCGCTCCGCGACCGCCGCCGCATCGTTCTGCCCGCGCTGCGGCAGCGCAGTCCACGGCACGCGCTTTGCCGACAGCATTTCTCGTACCTGGGCATTGCTGGGCTCCGCTGTCTTGTTGCTGGTCCCGGCAAATCTGTTTCCAGTGATGACCGTGACCCGCTTTGGCATGGGGGAACCAAACACCATATTGTCGGGTGTCATGCACCTGATCGAGGATGGCGCCTGGCCGCTAGGCTTGCTGGTGTTTTTCGCCAGCTTTGTCGTGCCGATCAGCAAGATTGCGGTGCTGATGTTCCTGCTGATCACGGTGCAACGCGGATCGGCCTGGCGTCTGCGCGACCGCAGTTTCCTGTATCGCGTGACCGAGGTCGTCGGGGCCTGGTCGATGGTGGATATTTTCCTGGTCGGGATACTGGTCGCGCTGGTCCGCATGGACGGAATGGCGACGGTTTACCCGGGGCCAGGGGCCAGCTTTTTTGGTGCGGCGGTGGTGCTGACCATGATGGCGGCACACGCTTTTGATCCCCGACTGATCTGGGATCGCGCGGGGCAGGGCGAGGCGACTGGTCCGGACGGGAGCGGCAATTCCCGGCACGTGGCGAGCACCGGAGGCGCCTCGTGAACGAACCGGTGGTGCGCGAGCGCGGCGGTCTGTCCCTGGTCTGGCTCATTCCGATTCTGACCGCGATCATCGGCGGCTGGCTGATCGTCCACACCTTCTCCGACCAGGGGCCACTGGTGACCATCACTTTTCGTACCGCGGACGGAATCGAGGTGGACAAGACGCGCATCAAGTACAAGAGCCTCAGTATCGGCCAGGTCGAGGGGGTCCGCCTCAGCCCGGATTTTTCGCGGGTGGAGGTGCGTGCCCGGCTCAACAAGGATGCAGGCCACTTCCTGCGCCGTGACACCCGATTCTGGGTGGTGCGGCCGACACTCAGCGCGCGCGGAATTTCCGGGCTTGGGACCTTGCTGTCGGGCTCCTACATCGAGATCGAACCAGGCGAGGGCGCGCCGCAATCGCTGTTCGTCGGCCATGAGACGCCCCCCGTGCTGCAATCCGATACGGCGGGCAAGCGTATCACGCTGATGGCGCGTCAGCTGGGTTCGATCGACCGTGGATCGCCGATCTACTACCAGGGAATCCTCGCCGGCGAGGTGCTCGGCTACGAGATGGCGAATGATTTCCGCAATGTGCTGATTCATGCGTTTGTCAAAGCTCCATTCGACGGCCTGGTGCGCAGCAATACCCGATTCTGGAGCGGCAGTGGCCTCGACCTCTCGGTGGGGCCGGACGGCTTGCGGATCAAGACGGAATCGCTGCAGGCCCTGCTCTTCGGCGGGATCGCATTCGATACGCCCGATGGGCAGGAACTCGGCGTCGAAGATGTTGCCGGCCTGGTGTTTACGCTCCATGACGATCTCAAGGCGATCAAGGACCAGTCGTTTGTCAGCAAGGTCCGCTTCGTGCTGTTCTTCGAGGACTCCGTGCGCGGCCTCACGGTGGGTGCGCCGGTGGAGTTCAAGGGCATCAAGGTCGGGTCGGTGATCGACGTCCGGCTCGAGTACGAGGAGCGCAATTCGTCTTTCCGCATTCCGGTTGTGGTCGAGATCGAGCCGGAGCGCATTGCGGATCGCGGCGCACTGATGAAGCGCTCTCCTCAAGAGGCCTTCCAGGTTCTGGTCAAGCGAGGTCTGCGGGCGCGACTGCAGACTGGCAGCATGCTGACCGGGCAGTTGTACGTGGATCTCGACATGCAGCCGAAGGCGCCACTGCGGCTGGTCAGTGCCGGCCGCGCCGAGCCGGAACTGCCGACCGTTCGCGGCGCGGGATTCGATCAGGCAATCGCCAGCGTGACGGGCATGGTCAACAAGCTCGAACAGATTGATTTCCTTGCCATCGGCGCCGAGCTTCACGGGACGCTCAAGGGCACCAATTCGCTGATCAATGGGCCCGCGTTGCAAACCTCGCTGACGGACCTTTCAGCATCGCTGGCGAGCTTGCGCGGCATCCTGCGCGTGGTCGACAGCCGCGCCGAACCGATCACGGCGAATCTCGAGCAGGCGCTGGGAGCCGCGCGCGATGCCCTTGATAAATCCAGGGCGACCATGGCGCTGGTCGATGGCGCCATCGCACCGGAATCGCCGCTGCACCAGCATACGCTGCGACTGACGCAGGAGCTGACCGCGACCTCGCGGTCGCTGCGGCACCTGGTGGATATGCTGGAGCGCAATCCGCAGGCGCTGCTGTTCGGCAAGCAACCGGCCAAGGAAGCGGTGAAATGACGACACGTCGCGTCCGGTCGATAGCGGTCGTCGCCATGTTGAGCGCCGGTCTGCAGCTCGGTGGATGCGTCAGTCCCGGTCCGGCAACCCGTTTCTACCTGCTCACCCCGGCCACCGGGTCACCGCCGTCGCAGCAAATCAAGCCCATCGATCGCGCTGCGAAATCGGTAACCGTGGTCGTCAAGGATGTTCGTTTGCCGATGTATCTCGATCGCCCCCAGATCGTGACTCGCGACGCCGGCAATCGGCTGGAGTTTTCCGAGATCGAGCAGTGGGGTGGCCACCTGCGGGAGGATCTGGCGCGCGTGCTGGTGATCAATCTCGGCCGGGTCATGGAAGGGGACCGCGTGGTAGCCGCGCCCTACAACCCGTCGGTGCCGCCGGATTACCGTGTCGAGGTGGATATTCTTGGTTTCGAACGCCAGCCCGGTGGACGCGTTGCGCTTTCGGCGCAGTGGTCGGTCACCCGTGGCGCCGATGGCATGCCGCATGCTGGCGCCGAGGGAAGCTTTTCCGGGGAACCACTCCCTGACAGCGTGAGCTACGACGGACTTGTGAGTTCGATGAGCCGCGTCTATGGCGAACTCGCGCAGGCGATTGCCCGCAGCATCCGTCTGGGGGGGGGGGCTGGCTCATGAAGTCGTTTATTTGCCTTTCCGTGCTGGCCGGCCTTGCTGCCGGCGCACAGGCGGAAGGCGGCCGGGACCTGATTGAGGAGTCGCTGCGCCGCCATGCGCCGCCCGCGCATGTCTATGAAGAGCAGGCGCTGGTAATGACGGATCACCAGGGGCTGATCAGCGTGCGCACCGCGCGCTATTACGCAGTACGCGACGAAAACGGGAGCAGGAAGCTGCGTGTGATTGATACTCCGGCGGAGGCGAAAGGCACGGCGATATTCATCGTCCGCGATGCCGGCGGAGCGTCACGCACGGGCGCGGCGGCAACCGCCACGGTGTTCGGCTCGAACTTCTCGGTGGCCGACCTGGACGGAGAGCAAATCCGGGACTTCCACTACGAGCGCGAGGGCGATCATGATATCGACCGGGTGGCCCATCATGTCCTGCGGGCAGTGCCGGTGGGCGAGGCCGTTGTGCGCCGGATGGGCTACCACGAGCGGCGGATCTATCTGCGCAAGGACAATCTGTTTGTGAGCCGCATTGACTACCGGGACCGGGATGGCCGCGAGGCGCGGCGCCAGACGTTCCGCGATCCTCGTCCCGATGAATCCGGCGCGTGGCGGGCCGGCATGGTTCTCATGGAAGATTTGCGCAACGGCGGGCGCAGCCTGCTCAAGGTGGAGCGTCGGGTGCATTCGGCTGATTACGTGCCTGCGGCGGTGTTCGCGGGACTGCAGGTGTCGCGATGAACAACGAAGCACTGAGCTTGTGGCGGCGTTTCCTGCGGACGGGCTCCGACTACCCGGTGGCCAGCCTGATATTCATTCTGGCGATGAGCGTGGTCGCCGGCTTCGGTCTGCTGCAACTCAAGATCGACACCGGTTCCGGGCAACTGGTGGCAAAGAATGCTCCCGACCGGCAGGCCTACCTGCACGTCGCCCGCGAGTTCGGTTCCGATAACCGTACATTCGTATACCTGCGTGACGAGCAACTGTGGTCACCCTTGAAACTGAAGGCGCTGGAGCAGTTGCATTACGAACTGCGGCAATTGCCTTTCGTCGAGCGCATCGACGACCTGTTTACCTCGCCGACGGTACGCAGCGTCGACGGCAGGCTGAATGCCCAGCCTCTGCTGGGGCCTGCGCCACTGGATGCTGCGGGCGCCGAACGCTCGCGCGCCGCTGCACTTGAAGATCCGATCGCCGCGCGCAATTTCATCAGCCCGGATGGCAATGCGCTCGTCATCGGCATTTCAACTCGGGAATCCGTCCAGGGTGCCGAGGTGGTTGATGCCTACACCGCGCTGGAGCAAGTACTGGCGAATTCGCGTGCGCAGCTTCCTTCCCTGGTCCAGGTGGGCCCGGCGCGCGTTGCGGCCGAAATCCGGCAGGGACTGCCTCGCGAGTTGAGCCTGCTGGCACCGGCCGCCGCTCTGGTTCTGGCGATTGCCATCTTCGCCTTTTGCGGTAACCTGCTCGTCGCCGTCATGCCGCTCATAATCGGCACCATCACCCTGCTGTGGACCTTCGGGGCGATGGGCTACCTGGGCATGCCTGTCGGCATCCTGTCCGCGCTGCTTCCTCCATTGGCAGTTGTGATCGGTGCCACCGGGGTGCTGCGCATGGCTTATGGCTGGAGAGACGGTCCCCCGCCGCGAATGGAGCAGATCACCGTGATGGGGACCGATCGGGAGCGCGCCATCGACACCGTCGAGCGAAATCTCGACGCGCCAACAGTGCTCAGGGTTCTGACCATTGCCATGGGTTTCGCCGGCAGCGCTCTCGCCGGGATCCCCGCACTCCGCGATTTCGGGTTTGCCGCCGGGTTTGCAATACTTGCCAACGACCTGATCATGATACTTCTCGTGCCGGTCCTGTACCGTGCGCTGGGTGCGCGTCGCGGCAAGACCCGGCAGGCGCTGTTCTCGGCCTGGCTCTCCAGGCAGACGGTGCGCGCCGTAGGCTTTGTGCGCGGCCGGCTGGCGCTGGGGGGCTTGATTCTCATCGCAATCGCTGGCGTGGCTTTGGTGTTGCAGGCACCCCGTTTTCACATTGCTCATGATCCGCTGGCCTTCTTTTTCCCCGGCAGTGCCCTGGTCAAGGCGTCGGATCGCATTCATGAAGAACTGGCTGGCGCAAAGGTTTTCTACATCACGCTTGACGCCAACACCGAGAGCGCCTTCCGCGACCCGGCAAACGTTCAGCGCCTGGCCGACATCCAGGCCTTTATTGCCAAGCAAAAGCTGTTTGACCGCAGTCTCTCGCTTGCCGATATCGTGTCGCAGGCGAACCAGGAGGCCGCCGGCGGGCGCCCCGCCGCGTATCTGATTCCGCCCTCGCGCAAGCTGGTCGGTCAATATCTCCTGCTGCATCGACCGCAGGATCTGCAGCCCTATGTCAGCCATGATTTTCGGCGGGCCAACATCGTGGTGCGTCATGACGTCCGCGATTCGGCTGCGTTGAACCACCACCTCAGTGAATTGCGCCTCGCCGTTGCCCGCTATGCCGGCCCCTCGATGTCTACGGCGATCGTTGGCGAAGGCGTGCTGGTCAGCGGGGGGGCCGACCGCTTCCTGCAAGCCCAGGCGCTGGCGCTAATCGCGATCCTTGCATTCGTGCTTGTTGTCATGTCGTTGATGTTTACCTCCATCAAGGGCGGAATCATTGCCCTGGTCCCGAGCCTGATTCCGGTCTTGATGATTCTTGGCGTAATGCGGGTTCTGGAAATGCCGCTCAACATGGCCACCTGCATGGTCGCCGTGATCGCCATCGGCATCACTATTGAAGGTACCAGTCGCCTGTTCTCGCGCTACAGCGATCTTTGCCGCACTGCGTCCAGCTATGACGAAGCGGTGATCGCGACCGTGAAGGCCGAGGCCGCGCCGATGATCGTTGTTCGTCTCCTGATGGCGGCAGGATTCGGTGTGTTGCTGGTTTCAGACTTTGCCCTGATCGCGCAGTTTGGAGCCCTGGCCAGCGCGGCCATGCTGTTCTCTATTTTCGCGAATCTGCTGATCATTCCTCTGGTCATGTCCCGCATCCGACTGGTCGGACTTTACGAAATCCTGGCCATGTCGATGCAGCGTGAGGCGCTTGAAGGTTGCGCGCTGTTCACCGGACTGACCAGCTACCAGATCCGCAAGACCATTCTGATCTCCGAATTGCGCGAGTACCATGCTGGCGAGCACCTGATCGAACAGGGTACCGTGGGGCGCAGCATGTATCTCGTGGTGGCCGGGCAAATCGAGGTAGTGCGGAACGACGCGGAGAGTCCGCAGCGCCTCGCCCTGCTTGGTCCGGGCGATGTTTTCGGCGAGATCGGTTTCGTCCATGAAACCTACCGGACCGCGGATGTGCTTGCCCTCGGCGACGTTTCGGTATTGCGTTTTGACCACGACCGGCTGAAAAAGGATCTGGCGTTCTTCCCGCACATCATGGCCAAGCTCAATTTCAATATCAGCGGCATCCTTGGCCGGCGTCTTGCAGAACTGGTGGAAGCGCAGCAGCCACCCCGGCAATCCTTGCTCCCTGGTGCTCCCTCGGATAAGGGCGGCATGAGCCAAGCCATGGCCATCGGTGTTGCAGGCTCGAAGCTCGACTGAACGGTTCGCACCTCGTGCAGCGATCGCCGGAAAAATCCACGTGGTCGCGGGGCCGTACCTGAAATTTCGTCGCCGCACGAATCCGCGCAGGCCTTGCATCGTGGCTAAATGGCGGCGCGGAACCAGCGCTTTGGAATACTGCATGCAGCCGACTCGGTGTTTTGCAGCATGCTGTCGGATTCAGGGCCGAGAAAAGCGAATTGCGCTCAGCCCTTCAGTCGCCCGGCAAATACCTTGCGCAACTTGGCCGCTTTCGGTGCCACGACGAACTGGCAGTAGGACTGATCGGGATTGTTGGCGTAATAGTTCTGGTGCTCATCTTCCGCCGGCCAGAAAGTCGGTGCCGGGGCGACGGCTGTAACGATGGCGCCGGGCCAGATCTTTGCTGCTGCCAGCTCCGCGATCGCTTCCCGTGCGATTTTTTCCTGTGCGCCGCCGTGGGTGAATATCACGGAGCGGTACTGGGTGCCGACGTCGTTGCCCTGGCGATTGAGCGTGGTCGGGTCGTGAATGGCGAAGAAGGCCTGCAGCAGGGTGCGATAGTCGATCAGGTCGGGATCGAAGCGCACCTGCACTACCTCGGCATGCCCCGTGGTGCCGCCGCATACCCGGCGGTAATCGGGATTTTGCAGTGCTCCGCCGGCATAGCCAGAAACGAGCGACTCGACGCCGATGAGTTGATTGAGCGCGGCTTCGAGGCACCAGAAGCAGCCGCCGCCCAGTGTGGCAACTTCGGTGGCAGCTCCGGTGTGCGTCTTCGTGCTGTGTTCGCTGTTCATTCGATTCTCCCGCAACGCAAGGTGATGGGCCAGACTATGGTCTTCGGGGCGTCCGGCGTCGCCCAGACTTCTTTCAGGCGCTCTCCCAGCGCCACACAAGGGTCGACGCCGGTTTCCTTGATGCAGCCTTGCGTCGATGACCAGGTGCGCAGATAGGCGAGCACATCCTTCAGAGTCAAATCGAGCCGGATCTCGAAATCCGGCGTCTCGATGTCTTCGCAGGGAAAGGGCATGCCGCGGTAGCCGAGGTCGACCCAGCGCCGCTCGGGCGGCCAGTAGGAGCCGACCGTGTTGACCGAGAAAT
The DNA here is from genome assembly GCA_945870205.1 of Sulfuritalea hydrogenivorans sk43H. Taxonomy (GTDB): domain Bacteria; phylum Pseudomonadota; class Gammaproteobacteria; order Burkholderiales; family Rhodocyclaceae; genus Sulfuritalea; species Sulfuritalea hydrogenivorans_A. The sequence continues at coordinate 12,237 of CAMBRI010000094.1, forward strand.
CCTTGACGATGGCGCTGAGTTCCGGGTCGCCGTGCAAGAGCGTATAGGTCCAGGCGGCGAACAGGCCTCCGGGCTTGAGTACCCGCCGCACTTCGGTGAAATGGCGTTCGTTGCAAAACCAATGCAGGGCTTGCGCCACGGTAACCAGGTCGCAGCTGTCAGCGGCCAGGCCGCTGGCGTCGGCTGGCGCGAGGTGGTAGTCGATGCAGGGGTGAGGCTTCGCCTGGGTCAGTTGCTCAGCCGAAAAATCCGTGGCATGAACACGCTTAAAATGTTCCGTCAGCGCCAGGGCGGCCTGACCATTGCCGGTGGCGCAATCCCACGCCAGGCCGTGCCCCGGAGTTTGCGCAGCAAGCCAGGCAAACAGTTCGGTGGGGTAGGACGGCCTATGTCGCGCGTAGTCGGCGGCATGGGCCGAGAAATGATCGGCAGCCATCGATGCGGACCGTGGCCGGCGGCGTCCTATACCCGCTCGATGATGATCGCGATGCCCTGGCCGACGCCGATGCACATGGTGCATAGTGCGTAGCGGCCGCCGCTGCGATGAAGCTGGTACATCGCCGTGGTCACCAGGCGTGCGCCGCTCATGCCCAGCGGATGACCGATGGCGATCGCCCCGCCATTGGGGTTGACGCGCGCATCATCGTCGGCGAGCCCGAGGTCGCGGGTGACGGCGAGACCTTGGGCGGCGAAGGCTTCGTTGAGTTCGATGACATCCATTTGGTCCAGGCGGAGCCGGGTTTGCGCCAGCAGCTTCTTTACCGCCGGGGCGGGACCAAAGCCCATGATGCGTGGCGCAACGCCGGCGGTTGCCATCGCCACGACCCGTGCCTTTGGCGTCAGGCCATGGTTCGTGGCCGCAGCTTCCGAGGCGAGGATCAGCGCGCAGGCGCCGTCATTGACGCCCGAGGCATTGCCGGCCGTGACGGTGAGTTCGGCACCATTGATGCCCTTGAGTTTGGCCAACTGTTCAAGCGTAGTGTCGGGACGCGGATGTTCGTCGGTGTCGAAGATCTTCGGCTCGCCCTTCTTCTGGGCAATCTCGACCGGGACTATTTCGCTCTTGAAGAAGCCGGCCGCGTTGGCAGTCCCCCAGCGCTGTTGCGAGCGCAGCGCAAACGTATCCTGCTCGGCGCGGCCGATCCTGAATTCGGCAGCGACATTGTCGGCGGTCTCCGGCATCGAATCGACGCCGTACTGCTGCTTCATCAGCTTGTTGATGAAGCGCCAGCCGATGGTGGTGTCATACACCGCGTTGCTGCGCGAGAAGGCGCTATCGGCCTTGGGCATGACGAAGGGTGCGCGGCTCATGCTTTCCACGCCGCCAGCGATCATCAGCGTTGCCTCGCCGGCCTTGATCGCCCGTGCAGCGGTACCTACGGCATCCATGCCGGAACCGCACAGGCGGTTGATCGTGGCGCCGGGGACGGCCACCGGCAGTCCGGCAAGCAGGCCGGCCATGCGTGCCACATTGCGATTGTCCTCGCCTGCCTGATTGGCGCAGCCGTAGATGATGTCTTCCACCTGCGCCCAGTCAAGCGTGCCGTTGCGCGCCATCAGGGCCTTGATCGGCAGTGCCGCCAGGTCGTCAGTGCGAATCCCGGCAAGCGTGCCGCCGTAGCGGCCGATCGGGGTGCGGACTGCGTCGCAGATGAATGCCTGTTGATTCATGGTGGTGTGCCTTCGTCGAAGAACTGGCCCTTGATGCGGGTGGAACGGCCCCGAAATACGGCGATGGTCTTGCCGTCCTGGTTGGTGACCTCGATGTCGTAAATGCCGCTGCGGCCACCCTGGTGACGAGCGTGGCCTGCGGCCGTGAGTGTATCGCCAAGATGCGCCGGGGCGACGAAGTTGATATCGACCCCGGCCGCCACAGCGCGGTGGTTGAAGCTGTTGCAGGCATAGGCGAAATTGGTGTCGGCCAGGGCGAAAATGAAGCCACCGTGGCAGATGCCATGACCATTCACCATGTCCTGGCGTACCTTCATGGTGACGGTGGCGGCGCCCGGGTTGGTGCTGGCGATCGTGATGCCGAGGCCTTGAGCCGCGCGGTCGTCCGGCCACATCACGGCGGTGCAGCGTTCTGCGATCTGCTGGGGGGTGAGCGCCATCATTCCCCCGTGAAGTTCGGACTGCGCTTTTCCATGAAGGCGGCAACACCTTCCGGGTAGTCATGGCCAAAGCCCAGTTCCTGCTGGCTGGCACGTTCCAGTTCGAGCTGCTGTTCGAGGCTGTTGCCGCTGCTGGCGTAGATGGCCTGTTTGGTGCGTGCCAGGCCCTTGGTCGGCGCGGTGCTGAAATGGACAGCCAGCCTTTCGGCTTCCGCCATCAGCTTGTCGTCATCGAGACATTTCCAGATCAGTCCCCAGTCAGCCGCCTGCTCGGCGGAAAGCTTGTCGCCGAGCATCGCCAGGCCCATGGCGCG